>WFSI01000045.1 GCA_015486105.1 Aquificota bacterium
ATCTTACCCTTGGCGGTTCTCATACTGTTCCTTAACAGCTCCCAGTAACTCTATCTGGGATACACTGGCCGTACCGCTTTTCATAACCACTATACCTCCAGCATAGTTGGCCAATCTGGCTGCCTCCAAGAAACTTGCTCCGGCTGCCAAGGAGAGGGAAAATGTGGCTATTACCGTGTCTCCCGCTCCTGTCACATCTGCCACCTCATCAGTCCCAAAGATGGGTATGTGATATATCTCTCCTGTGTCCAGAAAAAGGGCCATACCCTTCTTCCCCCTAGTGATCAGGATGGCCTTGTTGCCAGTGATCTTCAAGAGACGCTCCCCCGCCCATTCCACATCCCTATCCTCCAGTCGATCCTTCCCCACAGCAGCAGCCGTTTCAGGTTCGTTAGGGGTGGCGGCTGTGACTCCTTTGAACTCTAAGATGCGATGGCGGGAGTCTAAAACGACAGGACATCTTTCTCCCCATGGCTTGAGAACCTCCCCTGTTTTGGGGGAAACCACCCCGTATCCATAGTCGGAAATCATGACGGCGTCAGCCTCTGATGCCATCTCCAAAAATCGGGACGCTACCTCCCTCTGAACTTGAAGGGATAGGGACGCTTCTGGCTCCTTGTCAATCCTTACCACCTGTTGTTTCACAGTGTGAAGCCCACCGGCCAGGATCCTGGTCTTAGTTACAGTCCTCCACCCCTGGACCTTCAGGATGCCCAGGGTTTCTATGTTTTTCTCTCTCATAATCCCCAGGACCCTTTCCCCCATAGAGTCATCTCCCACCACGCCCACGGGCAAGGGGATACCTCCCAAGGTGTGAATATTATGAAAGGCATTGGCCCCACCCCCTAAAAGGATCCTTTCCGAGTCATACCGAAGGATAAGCACGGGCGCCTCTCTGGATACTCTGGAGGTGTAGCCCAAGATATACTGGTCTGCTACCAAGTCTCCCAAGACCACCACCTTTTTCCCAGAAAAGGCCCTAACGATATCAGCTAACGCCATGAATCTCCCCTTGCCACAATACCCCCAAAAAGGCAAACAGGGCCTGATTCGGACAAATCAGTTCACGGTGGGGTTATTTGAAAAGGACAGGGGGCAGGCCAGAGGTCTGCCCCCTAAAGTCGTCTCAAAACTTTACAAAAACCCTCTGGGGTGACCCACAGAGGGGGCACTTTTCAGGTGGAATCCCTACTACTGTCCAGCCGCAGACGGAACAGATATAGATATCTCCCAACTGTAAATCCTTACCAGCATCCACAGCCTGTCTGGCTTGAGCGTACAAGCCAGCGTGAACCTTTTCTGCCTCCAAGGCCCAGTGGATGGATCTTTCGGCCCCCCTTTCCTCCTGGAGCTTAGCCACGACATCATAAGCAGGGTACATCTCCTCCACCTCAAAGTTCTCACCCTTTATCGCATCCTCCAGGTTCTCTTCGGTGGAGCCTAAGTATCCCATGGCCTTGAAATGATTCCCGGCGTGGGCCTGCTCAGCAAAGGCCACTGCCCTGAAAAGGCGGGCTACGCTTTCGTATCCCTCTTCCTGTGCCTTTTGGGCATAATGGAGATACTTCATATGTGCCTGACTTTCTCCGGCGAAGGCTGCCTGGAGATTGGATTCTGTTATCTTTTTCATGCCTTTCCTCCTCACTTACTCTTACTCTCGCACCTATAAGAGCGGCCCTCCCCCTTTCGATGGGCACCTTGCCTTTCAAACTCGGTGGCACCACACTCTTTACATTTCCTTGGCTCGCACCTGGATTCCCTAATAGATCTGCAGCCTGTACACCTGTAGATTCCCATTCTCAATTGTCCTGGGCTTCAAACATATCCTTTGCAGCTCCGCAGACAGGGCAAGACCAATCATCAGGGATCTGATCAAATGGAGTGCCCGGTGCCACCCCATTGTCAGGATCGCCTTTTGCAGGATTATAGACATAACCACATACCGTACATACGTACTTCATCGCATAGCCTCCTTTACGGATATTAATTTGAGTTTGCCCTGCAGGCCGGGCAAAGGCCGTATAGGTACAGGGTAGCATGCATAATGCCGTACTTCTTTTTCACATCGGCAGGTATCTGAGGAAAAGCCACGTCTTCGAGAGAAACGTCCTCAATCTTACCACAAGAGAGGCAACGAAAGTGATGGTGGGGATGGGTAAAGGGATCATAACGTTTTTTATGGGGCTCGATGTTCACTTCTATGATTTCCTCAATCTCGCACAGGGTCTCTAAGGTCTTGTAGATGGTGGCATAGGATATGGTGGGATAGCGAGGGGCAAGCTTTTGGTATATCTCTTCCACAGAGGGATGGGTATGATTATCCTTCAATACATCAATGATAGCCATTCTCTGAGGGGTTATTTTCAACCCTTTACTCCTAAGCTTCTTAATTACCTCTTCCTTTGCTCTCACAGCTTTCACCTTTTTCACTTTTTAAGAATCATTGTTAACACGAATAGCTTTTAAAGAGTTCTTTGTCAACCCCCAGCTTTCTCCCAGGATTTTCAAGTGCCTGCGGTAGGTAAAAGGCCCTTAAGAGCTTATCCTATTCTCATAATATCCAGACCTCTTTTCCCTCCACGACACCCAGCCAATACGTACATGAAACAGGGCCGCCAAAGCCACCACGAAGGGAAAGGGTAGATTGAGGAATCCCCCCTACAAACATTACAAAGGCCAATAGGGAAATAAGACACAATACCCAGGGCCATGCCCCCCCTATGGCCTTGTGTGTAATCCCAAGTGATGCCCAACATTACGCCCTCAACGACATAGCGATCCAACAGAGTATCCCACCAGGCCACCCAGGGAGTAGCCATGAACTTCAAGCGGGCCACTTCCCATAAAAGGGGCAAAAGAAAGGTGCATCCAAAGAAAGATTAAAGCAACTTCTTACCAAAAAACCACCGTCGTTTGATAAAATTTAAGAAACTTTAGTTCTTTCCCTTTATGGAAATTTAGAGTACAGGTGTATTGTCCGTATCAGAAAGTCAGAGGGATAAAAATGAACAAGGTTATGGCAGCAAACAGGAGTGAGATTGCTATACGTATCTTCCGGGCCTGTACCGAGTTGGGTCTGAGAACAGTAGCCATCTACTCCCACGAAGACCGCCTATCTCTCCACAGATATAAGGCCGACGAGGCTTATGTGGTGGGAAAGGGCAAGGAACCTGTCTCTGCCTATCTGGACTGGGAAAAGATCCTGGACTTGGCCAAGGAGAAGAAGGTAGACGCTATTCATCCCGGCTACGGCTTCCTGGCAGAAAACGCCCAATTCGCCAAGGCTTGTTTAGAAAAGGATATAGTCTTTATCGGTCCTTCTCCAGAGGTGCTGGAACTTGTAGGGGACAAGGTGAGGGCCAGAAAGCTGGCCCAGGACCTGGGTATTCCTGTCATTCCCGGTACACCACAACCAGTGGAAGACCCGGAGGAAGCCCTGAACTTTGCTCGGGAGGAAGGCTACCCTGTCATTATCAAGGCCGCCGCCGGAGGTGGTGGCCGGGGCATGAGGGTAGCTTGGAGGGAGGAAGAGCTGGCCAAAAGCCTGGAAATAGCCAAATCCGAAGCCCAAAAGGCCTTTGGGGATAGCCGCATATTCCTGGAAAAATATCTGGTCAAACCCAAACATATAGAGGTTCAGATCTTAGCAGATAATCAGAGCAACCTGGTCCACCTTTTCGAAAGGGACTGTTCCATCCAGCGTCGCCATCAAAAGCTTTTAGAGATAGCCCCCTCCTTGGGACTGGACCCCTTTCTCAAAGAACGCCTTTACGAACACGCCCTCAGAATAGCCCGAGCGGTGAACTACGTGAGTGCAGGCACCGTGGAGTTTCTTGTGGATAGAGAAGGCCACTACTATTTCATCGAAGTGAACCCCCGAATCCAGGTAGAGCACACCGTTACAGAAATGATCACGGGCAGGGATCTGGTCCAGGCCCAGCTACGCATTGCCCGGGGTGAGTCCCTGAAGGACATAGGTATTCTGGGACAAGAGGCGGTGAAGAAGAGCGGATGCGCCGTCCAATGTCGGGTAACCACAGAGGATCCCACCAACAATTTCCTCCCTCACACAGGGCGCATCGTGGCCTACAGAACAGCAGCGGGTTACGGTATACGCCTGGATGGGGGCAATGGTTTTGTAGGAGCCCGTATCAGCCCTTACTACGACCCTCTTCTGGTAAAGGTAACAAGCTGGGCCCTCACCTTCCCCGATGCCGTGGCCAAGATGGGAAGAGCCCTTAGGGAGTTCCGCATCCGGGGCGTCAAGACCAACATCCCTTTTCTGCTTAACGTCCTGGAGCATCCCAGGTTTTTGGAAGGTAAATGCGACACCACCTTCGTGGATACCACCTCCGAACTCTTCCATTTCCCAGAAAGGAAGGACAGAGGAACCAAGATACTCTCCTACCTGGCCCACGTGAGCATCAATGGCTTTCCTGGCATCAAGAAGAAACCCCATATCACCCTCCGGGATCCCCAACCTCCCAAGGCACCTCCCACCTCTCCTCCCCCTGGCACCCGGGATCTCCTGGAGAAAATAGGAGCCGAAAGGTTTACAGAGTGGATCAAAGAACAGAAACCCCTCCTCATCACAGACACTACTTGGAGGGATGCCCACCAATCGCTCATGGCTACCCGGGTACGTACCTATGACATGCTCCAGGTAGCCCAGAGCGTGGCCCACCTCATGCCCCAACTCTTCTCATTAGAGATGTGGGGGGGGGCCACCTTCGACGTGGCCATGAGGTTCCTCCAGGAAGACCCATGGGATCGCTTAGTGAAGTTGAAAGAGAAAGTGCCAAACATCATCTTCCAGATGCTCCTGAGGGGGGCCAATGCCGTGGGCTACACCAATTACCCCGACAATGTGGTTAAGACCTTTGTCCGGGAGTCAGCCCAGGCGGGTATAGACCTCTTTCGTATCTTCGATTGCTTCAACTGGATAGAGGGAATGAAGGGCTCTATTGAAGAGGCCCTGAGTACAGGTAAGCTGGTAGAAGTTTCCCTGTGCTATACAGGAGACATCAGCGATCCCGATCGCACTAAGTACACACTGGATTACTACTTAAACCTGGCAAAAGAACTGGGGTCCATGGGCATCCATATCCTGGCAATCAAGGATATGGCAGGCCTATGCAAACCCCAGGCAGCCTATCAACTGGTGAAGGCCCTTAAAGAAGAAACTTCCCTACCCATCCACTTCCATACCCACGATACTGCTGGCAATGGAGTGGCCTCCTGCCTCATGGCTACCCATGCAGGGGTGGATATAGTTGATCTGGCCCTCTCCAGCATGGCGGGGCTAACAGCCCAACCCTCCATGGAAGCTGTCATAGCTGCTTTAAAAGCCTCAGAAAGGGAGCCCCAAGTGACCCTGGATCAGGCTACAGCTATGTCTGCCTACTGGGAAAGGATACGAGAGTTTTACACCCCCTTTGAGAGTGGTCTGAAAGGTCCGACGGGAGAGCTCTATTTTCATGAGATACCCGGCGGGCAGTACAGCAACCTGAAACCCAGGGCTGTGGAGC
>WFSI01000046.1 GCA_015486105.1 Aquificota bacterium
GCCAAATTGAGAATGGAAATTGACTCCATGCCCGCCGAGCTGGACGAGTTGGACAGAAAGATCAGACAGTTAGAGATAGAGCGCCAAGTGGTGAAACGGGAGGACAATCCCGCAGCCCGGGAGCGCCTACATAAAATAGAAGGAGAGATAGAAAAGCTCAAGGAAAAATACGAGGGACTCAAGGCCCAGTGGCTGGCAGAAAAAGAGGTAATCCATAGAATACGCCAAATCAAGGAAAAGATAGACAAAACCCGCTTAGAGCTGGAGCAAGCCGAGAGAAAGGGGGACTTAGAGCAGGCCGCCCGCCTCAAATACGACACCTTGGTCCGTCTCCAGAAGGAGTTAGAGGAGGAAAGCCAACGGCTCAGAGACATCCAGAGTCAGAGCTCCATGCTAAAGGAAGAAGTAACAGAAGAGGACATTGCAGAGATCATATCCAAATGGACAGGTATACCTGTAGCTAAACTCCTCCAAGAGGAGGCAGAAAAACTCCTTCACATGGAAGAAGCCTTACACAACCGGGTGGTGGGTCAAGATGTAGCCGTAGAAGCTGTGTCTGAAGCCATCCGAAGGGCAAGAGCCGGACTGGCCGATCCCAACAGGCCTCTGGCCTCCTTCATATTCCTAGGACCCACCGGGGTGGGCAAAACAGAGTTGGCCAGGGCTTTGGCCGAGTTCCTCTTCGACGATGAAAGCGCCATAGTACGCCTGGATATGAGCGAATATATGGAACGCCACTCCGTAGCCCGACTCATAGGAGCTCCCCCAGGCTATGTAGGCCACGAGGAAGGTGGACAGCTCACGGAAGCGGTGCGCAGGAGACCTTATTCAGTGGTGCTCTTAGATGAGATAGAGAAGGCCCATCCAGAAGTTTTCAATATTCTTCTCCAAATCTTAGAAGACGGTCGCCTCACAGACTCTAAGGGAAACGTGGTCTCTTTCAAAAACACGGTGATCATTATGACCTCCAATGTAGGAAGCGAGTTCATCGCACCCTCCAGAGCACCCTATGGAACCTCTGAGTACGAGTTGGAATACCAGAGCATGAAAGAGCGAGTATTGCAAGAACTCCGCCTCCATTTCAAACCTGAGTTCCTCAACAGGATAGACGAAATCATCGTCTTCCACTCCTTAGACAAAGCACATATGAAACTCATAGTAGATCTCCTCGTAGGAAAACTCAGAAAGCGCTTGGCAGATAGAAAGATTGACATAGAACTAGAGCCGGAAGTAAAAGAGTTTATAGTAGAGACGGGATTCGATCCTCAATACGGTGCCAGACCACTGAGGAGGACGATTCAGAGGTACATTGAGAATCCCCTGGCCCAGCTTATCCTCAAGGGAAACGTTAAACCAGGTCAAAGGGTAAAGGTCAGCAAGGAAGGGGATGAGATAACCTTTCATCCTGAGGAAATGGAAGAGGAAGAAGTGCTGGAGGGCGAGGTAGTGTGAGACATGGCACCTACAAAAAAAAATGGAAAAAAGAAGGATGCACGGAAAAGGGATGGGAAAAGCGCCAACCGTGCATCCTCTAACCTCCTTTTAAAGGAGAAAGAGCCAGCCTCAGAAGAGGCTTTGGAGCTGGTAGAAGAGTTCAAGGTCACTCCTGAAGAGGCCCTCAGCAGCTACTTGAAAAAGATCAGCGATTATCCGGTCCTCTCCAGGGAAGAAGAAATCGAACTGGCCAAAAAAGCGAAAGAGGGAAATCGCCAGGCCCTCCGTAGACTCATCGAATCTAATCTCCGTTTTGTGGTCTCTGTAGCCAGTAAGTACAAAGGATACGGCATCCCCATTATGGACCTCATTAATGAGGGAAACTTAGGGCTTATCCAGGCTGCCAAACGCTTCGATCCAGACAGGGGGGTAAAGTTCATCTCTTACGCTGTGTGGTGGATCAAGCAGGCTATTATGCAGGCCTTAGCCGAGCAATCGGGAGCCGTTCGCCTTCCCCTTAAGCAAGCAGGGGTCCTGCTGCGTATCAGAAACAAATTCGAGGAGATGTCCCAGAAACTGGGAAGGGAACCAAGAATGGAAGAGTTAGCCAAGTCCTTAGATATGGATCCTAAGGACATGGAAGACATCCTAAGAGTAGCCCGGATCCATCTTTCTTTAGAATCCCCCATTAATAGGGAAGACGAGGAAGACACCACTTTCTTGGATCTCATGGAAGAAGAAAAGATGCCCAGCACCGAAGAACAGATGCTCAAGTGGTCCCTTTCTACCCAGATTCAGGATCTATTG
Source organism: Aquificota bacterium (assembly GCA_015486105.1). GTDB lineage: Bacteria > Thermosulfidibacterota > Thermosulfidibacteria > Thermosulfidibacterales > B14-G1 > WFSI01. Next base: position 2,242 of record WFSI01000046.1, read on the forward strand.
AAGGAGCTCCAACCCCGAGAGGCCCTCATTCTCAGGTGTCGTTTCGGCTTAGATACAGAAAAGTCCATGACCTTAGAGGAGGTGGGTAAGATGCTGGGGATTAGCCGAGAAAGGGTACGCCAATTAGAGGCCCGGGCCTTGGAAAAGCTAAAAAAGATGGCCTCTTCCCGAAAACTGGGGGATTATCTCAATTGAAGATCTGGAGCCATCATCTCCCCACTAAAATAGACTTTGGCCCAGGAGTCCTTAAAGGGGCCTTACAAAGAATCCTCCAAAGCCACCCTGATGCAAAGAGGGTGTTGGTCATCACCGGTCAACACCACGTAAAGGCGTCCGGCCTCAGAGAGGAGATCCGAGAAACCATGAAAAAAGCTGGGAAAGAAGGTACCTTCTATTCCCGAGTTCCCCCCGAGCCCACAGTAGAAGCCGTAGAAGACGCCCTACACTTCGCAAAAGGGCTATGGCCTCATCTGGTAATAGGGGTGGGAGGAGGAAGCCCCTTAGACGTAGCTAAAATAGTTTCTATGATCCTCCTCAACCAACGGGACCTAGCCTCCATCATCGGCCAACACGAACCCTTTAACCGCCCAGGGGTCCCTTACATTGCTATCCCCACCACCAGCGGCTCAGGCTCCGAGGTGACTCCCTACTCCGTAGTGATAGATCCTTCTATCCCTAAAAAGGCCCCTGTGATAAGCATGCTCAGCTTCCCTTTGTATGCTATCGACGATCCCCAACTCACCCTGTCTTGCCCCCCTCCTCTCACAGCTCGGGCAGGGATAGACGCCCTTTCCCATTGTATAGAGGCCTACCTTTCCTTGAGGGCCACCCCCCTGTCCGACATAGCGGCCCTAAAGGGAATCAACCTAGTCTTTGCCCATTTGCCCCAGGCGGTGATGGAGGGACAGAACATAAAAGCCCGATCGAGCATGATGCTGGCAAGCCTCTTAGGGGGTATGGCCATAGCAGAAGCAGGTGCAGGGCTCATCCACCAACTAGGCCACGCCTTGGCAGTATTTACCGGAATGCCCCATGGTTCCACCATGGCCCTTTTCATGGTGCCCGTGCTGAGGTTTTACGGAGAGACCGTCCAAGAAAAATTAAAACAAATCTCCCTTCAAGCCCAGGTAGATCCACATCAGTTCCTCACTTGGCTCCAAAATTGGCTTTCCCAGCTGGACCTCCCCACTACCCTTATAGGATCAGGCTATCACACCCAGTGGCGTGATCTAATAGCGGATCTGGTCATGTCCAGAAAGAGCGTGGCGGAATCCTTACCTCGGACCCCTGACAAAGGAACCATCAAGGCATTACTGGACAGTATGGCAGAAATGCCTTAATCTATGCTTCAAAAACCGGAGGGCCCATGAGAAGAAAGATCCTGGCTTCTTCCTTTGTAATGCTCACTATCTTCTTAATATACCTGGTGGTAGCAAGCAGATTGAGCCGCCGGCCCGCCCCTTATGTCACAGTTAAGGAAGCCTACGCCCTCCTCGAAAAAAGGGTAAAAGTTCCCGACTTAGCCTATGCCGCCTTTGACTCAGAAAATATGGACAACACAGGACACACCAAAAAGTTCCTTGTCAGGGGATGTTCCCCCTCCAGGAAAAGGACCTACTACATGCTGGCTAACGGCAAGATCCTTTACAGACCCAGAAGCATAAAAACCAAGGCCTGTAAACCCACCCTTCACCTAAGTGATTTCATGGACTCCCCCCAGATCCTCCAAAAACTCCAGATGAAATGCGCCCATTACATCATTTACAAGATGGACTGGAACGATCCCCAGGTCCTGGTGATATGCTGGAACCCAGAGAAACGAAAAACCCTATGGCAGGCTTTTATAGACAGCAGGACAGCCAAAATCTTAAAGATAGAAACCCAACACCCCCAAAAGTCGCCAGGTCACCCTTCCTCCAGCAAAAGATAGGCTTCACTATCTGTAAAGGCCTGTAAAAAGCTCAAATGCATGGCATGGCCAGCCTTAAAGGCCTTGACTTCGCCCATGATAGGAAAGCCCAAGAGCTTCATATCCCCCAAAAGATCCAAAAGTTTGTGACGTACTGGCTCATCCTTAAATCGGGGAGGACCGTTCAGGACCCCCTCTGCCCCTATGACCACAGCGTTGTGAATGTTACCCCCCCTTCCCAGACCTTTCTTCAGGAGATGGGCAATCTCTTCATAAAAGCAGTAAGTCCTGGCAGGAGCCACATCATCAGAATAAGAACCGGAATCATATTCAAAAGAAGTAGTCTGATAATCAAGATAGGGATGGTTATATTGAATGGCACAGTAGGCCTTAAACCCCCCTCCATTAGGAGAAACCTCCACAAAGCTACCATCTTCCCTCTCCAATCGGAAGGGCTCCAGTACTTTGAAGCACTTTCTTGCCTTTTCCTGCTCCACCACCCCTGTCTGGGCTATCGCTTGGACAAAGACCTTGGAACTCCCGTCCAAACCGGGAATCTCCTCGCCCCCCTCCACCTCCACATAGGCATTGTCAATGCCTAAACCTGCCAAAGCAGAGAGAAGATGTTCCACAGTCCTCACAATCACCCCGTCCTTGCCCAGATTGGTAGCCCGAGACACATCCACCACCCAGCGATAATGGGCAGGTATCTCCACTCCTTCCTTGGCAAAAGTGATCCCTGAGTCTACGGGAGCGGGTTTGATTTTAATGGTGGATGGCTTACCAGTATGGAGCCCATAGCCCCTTATTTCTACTTCCCCTGCCAGAGTCCTTTGCCTACCCCGTGGGTATTTCAAGGGCCTCCTCCTTTTCTCATTGTTTGCCCCATTATAGCGGCGAAAAAGGGTGTGTAAATGTGGAAAGTTGCATACACATTCCCCCTATAATGTGTCAAAGAATGAACATTCTTCCACTACACACGGGATGACAGAAAGGAAAATTGACGATATAAAGACCCTATGAAAGAGAAAGTAACCGCTGGCGTAATACAAATGGACGTGGTAAAGGGGGGGCCAGATTTAAACCTGGCCAAGGCCACTGCTCTCATCAGAGAAGCCCAAGAAAAGGGAGCAGAGATAGTAGTCCTTCCTGAAATGTGGCTTACAGACTTTGTTCTAAAGGATCCTTCCCCCCTGTTACCTTGGAGCGCCAAGGCCTTAGACTCCCTAACCCTTATAGCTCAGAGATGGAATCTGATTATAGTGGCAGGGTCCATCATGGAAGAGTCCAAAGGCCAAATCTACAACACGTCGTACGTAATCACAAAGAAGGGAATCGCTGGTAAGTACCGCAAAACCCACATCTTCGAGCCCATGGGAGAAAGAAAGGCCTTCAAACCCGGCAAAGGAACCATCGGAGTTGAAACCCCCTTGGCCTGCTTAGGAACAATCCTGTGCTACGACCTCCGTTTTCCCGAACACATAAGACCTTTAGCATTCCAAGGAGTAGAAATCCTCTGTGTCCCTGCCCAATGGCCTATACAACGCATCACCCACTGGGAAATCCTACTAAGGGCCCGAGCCATAGAAAACCAGTTTTTCGTCTTAGGATGTAACCGCTGGGGCAAAACGGGAACCTACCACTTTCCAGGACACTCCCTCATCATTGATCCCTTAGGCCAAATCCTATCCACAACCCAAGAAGAGGGAATAGCCCTAGCTACCCTGGAGAAAGCTGTTATGGACGAGTACAGGGCCCAAATCCCATCCCTCAAAGACAGCCTTCTCCCAAAGGGTTAACCTTTAAACTCCCTAAACTCGTAAACCTTTCCCTCCCCCATATCAAAGACTATATGGTCCTCGTCCTCCTCCCTAACAGTACCCACCACCTGGCGATAGGACTCAAAATCGAAAAACCGAGCCACATGAGAGGGAGCTCCCTCACCCCCACCCAGAGCCTCCCTCTCTTGGGGAAGTAATTTCCTTATAGTGAGGTGATTGCACCTCCCCTTCTTCTCCCAGTCCCCCACCCTTAGAACAAGCCAATAAAACTTATTAGGAGAAACCTTCATAAGCCACCTCCCATTTGGAAAAAGGGGGCCCCCATGAAAACGGCCCCCTTGATCTCCCTGTTTCCTAATACCCAGATTACACTACCCTACACTTATAGCCGTAACAGTGAATACCCGCTTCCCCTTCAGTAAAAATCTTTCTAAAAACAATCTCCACGTCTTTGCCTACTTCAATCTCCTCCAAAGGGGTATCCGCCACCTGGCACTGGATAGTACCACCTCCCTCCAATTCCACCACAGCCACAGCATAAGGCTTTTGGTACTTAAACTGGGTAGGTGGAGTCCTGATTACAGTAAAGGTAAGTATCTTACCCCTCCAGGGGAGATTGTAGTCCTCCAAATCCTCAGAGCCACAGGGACAAATCTGGCGGGGAGGCAAAAATACCTTTCCACAGACCTTACACCTGTTACCCTCCAACCTATATCTCTGAGGTATTTCTTTATAGTGTCTGGGCACGATCATCACTGCACCTCCAGAATATGAACTACGGAACTCCCACCAGAGCCGCCCATGTTCTGAGCTAAGCCCCTCTTTGCATTCTTCACCTGACGTCCACCAGCTGTGCCTCTCAACTGCTCCACCAGCTCCACTATTTGGGCCACACCTGTTGCACCCACAGGATGCCCCTTGGACTTGAGACCACCACTGGTATTAATGGGAATCTTACCATCCAAGGCCGTATTACCCGCCTCGCTAAAAGGACCTCCCTTACCCACTTCACAGAAACCCAAAGCCTCTATGTTGCATATTTCAGCAATGGTAAAACAGTCGTGGACCTCGGCGAAGTCAATATCCTCTGGCTTTAGGCCTGCCATTTCATAGGCCCTTTTCCCTGACATATGGACAGCATCAAGAAAAGTAATATCGTCCCTCTGATGGACAGCAATGGTGGACGTAGCTGCACCGGAGCCTACAACTTTAATTATGGTATCTGTGTATTGCTTAGCCAACTCCAAAGGACAAAGAATGGCAGCAGCAGCTCCATCTGTCACAGGAGAGCAATCAAAAAGCCCTAAAGGATCTGCCACAGGGGTAGCATTAAGAACAGTATCTATACTGATTTTCATCTGGAACTGAGCATTGGGGTTCATAGACCCATTATAGTGATTCTTCACAGCCACAGCAGCCATCTGATTCCTGGTAGTGCCATACTTGGCCATATGAGCCCGGGCAATCAACGCATAAAGGCCTGGAAAGGTGTTACCATGAAAAGCCTCGTAATCCTGATCGGCAGCAGCAGCTAAACAGTAGGTAGCGTCAGCGCCTGTATGCATCTTCTCCACACCACCAACCAAAACGATATCGCTCATTCCCGAGGCCACTTCAATAAAGCCCAGGCGAAAGGCCAGACCACTAGAGGCACAAGCCGACTCAATCCTGTAAGCGGCCAAGTGCTTCTGACCCAAATAGTCTGCCATCATAGATGCCAGATGCTCCTGGGCGCAGAAGAGACCACTGGTCATACAACCCACGTACATGGAGTCTAAATGATCAACCCCTGCATCCTTTATGGCTTTCAAGGCAGCCTCTACATAGAGTTCCCGAAGGTTCCGCCACCAAAGTTCTCCAAACTTGGTCATGCCTATTCCAATAACCGCTACATCTCTCATGCCTCTCCCTCCTGATTAAACATTGGGGTTCAGATGAATCTTGCCCCGGAACTTGGCGTATTGGCCATAGGTGAGATAGATTCTTTTACCTTTAATAAGATCCCAGAGCTTGGGCACCATATCCCTCACCTCGTCTATCCTTTCTGTCACCCTGAAAATGAAGGCATCGGAACCAGCACCGGATCCGAAAGAGACCATAAGAATAAGATCGCCAGGCTTGGCAGCGCTGTCCAGGGTAGCAGTTAGGCCATTTGGAGAAGCACCGGAATATGTGTTGCCCTGCCAGGGCACCACCCAACCTGGTTCAATCTGCTCTTTCCCAAAACCCAGCTTCCTTCCTGCCCTTAAAGGAAATATGCCGTTGGGCATGTGAAACACTGCCCACTGGATATCCTTAGCGCTGAGCCCAGCCATCTCCATGACCCTATTACCTGCAGAAACCACATGCTTAAAGTATGCAGGCTCCCCAGTGAAACGACCACCGTGCTGGGGATACATCTGGCGCTCCCGACGCCAGAAGTCAGGGGTATCCGTAGTAAAGGAGTAAGTGTAAAGGACCTCGGCTATCATCTTGTCCTCATCGGATCCAAATATGAATGCAGAGCCTCCAGCAGCGGCAGAATACTCCAGAGCATCGGCAGGAGCACCCTGGGAAGTATCAGCACCAATGGCCATGGCGTACTTCATATTGCCCGACTTAATATGGGAATAGCAAACGAACATGCCCTCAGCACCTGCCTTGCACGCAAACTCATAGTCGGCAATGTGGATATCAGGAGTCATGCCCAAGGCCTCAGCCACCACCGTGCCCGACGGCTTAACAGCATACGGATGGGACTCAGATCCTATATAAAGGGCCCCAATATCCTTGGGATCTATGCCTGCCCGAACGAGGGCATATTTACCCGCCTGATATGCAATGGTAATGGTATCTTCGTCCTGGCCAGGCACCGTCTTCTCATAAAGGAGAAGGTGCTTTTTGATAACCTCAGGGTCATCCCCCCATTGATCCGCTATCTCCTCCACCTTGATCCTATAGCGGGGGACATAGGCACCGTATCCAATAATACCTACCGCCATGAAACTCCCTCCTTAAGTATTTGGGGCTTTTTTATACCTTCGTTTAATGATTGTCAACATTTTTAAATATTACTAAACCTGCATAACCCCATGCTTCTTGGGATAACGAAGCTCCCCAGGCTTGTTCTCGTAAAAAAGGAACCTCCTTATCAGCTCCCTTCTCAATCCATTAGGCTCCACCATATCCTCCACAATGAGGTTGGCTGCCAGCTCATAAATATCCACGTCCTTCCTATACTCCTCCTGCTTCTCCATCCTGAACCTCATCTGCTCCTTGGGATCTTTCAACTCCATGATCTTGTTGTAGTACACAGCGTTCACCGCTGCCTCAGGGCCCATAACGGCTACCATGGCTGTGGGCAAGGCTAAACAGGCATCGGGTTCGTGAGATGGGCCGCACATGGCGTAAAGGCCTGCACCATAGGCCTTCCTCACTATTACAGAAACCTTCGGCACTGTGGCCTCAGAAACAGCGTAAAGCATCTTTGCCCCGTGCCTCAGTATTCCCTCCCTCTCCACCTTCGAGCCGATCATAAAACCTGGCACGTCACACAGATACAGAAGAGGAATATTGAAGGCATCACACAGCCTTATGAAACGACAGGCCTTATCCGCCGAATCCACAAAGAGGACGCCACCCTTCACCTTGGGTTGGTTTGCGACTACACCAATAGGCTTGCCATTGAGCCTAGCAAAACCAGTGATGATCTCCTGGGCCCAGAGCTTCTTCATCTCAAACCAGCTTCCTTTATCTATGATGCGCCAGATCACCTCGTACATGTCGAAAGGCACATTCTGGTTCTCGGGAATTACCTTCTCAATATCGTCTATGGGCTTCTCAGACTCGGCAGCTTCATAGACAGAAGGCTTCTCAAAGCAATGCTGAGGGAAGTAGGAAAGATAGTCTTTCACCGCCTGGAGCGCCTCTTCTTCAGTTTCAACAAAAAGGTCACCGAGGCCGCTCACAGAGCAGTGCATGCGGGAACCACCCATCTCCTCCAATGAAACCTTCTCTCCAATGGTCACCTCCGCCAGCCTTGGAGAACCCAAATACATGCTCCCAATCTTGTCCACCATGATGATCACATCGCAGAATGTGGGCATGTACGCACCACCCGCAGCCGATGGCCCGCATAATACACATATTTGAGGAATCAAACCCGACATGAGAGCCTGGAGATGAAATATCCTACCTGCATGCCTGCGACCAGGAAAGACAAATATTTGGTCCGTAATTCTGATACCTGCAGAATCTACTAAGTAGATCATGGGAATGCGCAGGCGCATAGCCGTTTCCTGGATGCGAATTATCTTTTCCACGGTGCGTTCGCCCCAGGAGCCTGCCTTAACCGTGAAGTCATTGGCCATAACCGCTACATCTCGACCATTTATTTTACCCAAAACAGTGACTACACCGTCCGCCGCCAGCTCCTCCTCCAAACAGTTGGCCAAGAGGTAATCCTCTACTACAGGATCGGGGTCCAATAGCATCTGAAGCCTCTCCCTGCATAGCAGCTTTCCTTGCCCCTTCACCCTTTTCC
>WFSI01000047.1 GCA_015486105.1 Aquificota bacterium
ATTTTACCCAAAACAGTGACTACACCGTCCGCCGCCAGCTCCTCCTCCAAACAGTTGGCCAAGAGGTAATCCTCTACTACAGGATCGGGGTCCAATAGCATCTGAAGCCTCTCCCTGCATAGCAGCTTTCCTTGCCCCTTCACCCTTTTCCTATGGCGCTCGGGACCCATCTGGAGAATCCTTTCTCTTATAGCCTTAAGCTGTTCTCCCTTAGTTGCCATGACTCTCCCTCCTATTCCCCTATGTATCGGGGTTTCCTCTTTTCCCTAAAGGCCTTCAAACCTTCCAGCCGGTCCCTGGTAGGAATGACATTGTCGTAACATCGGGACTCAATGAGCAAACCCGCATGGATCTCCACCTCGGAACCAGCATTTATGGCATACTTGGCCTGGACCAAGGCCAGGGGACCGTTAGCAGCTATTTCATAGGCTAATTCCATGGCCCTGTCCATAAGCCTCTCCCCAGGTACCACCTCATTCACCAAGCCTATTCTCTCGGCCTCTTCCGCGGCAATGCGCCGGGCAGTAAAAATAAGCTCCTTAGCCCGGGCCTTACCCACTACCCTGGGAAGCCTTTGGGTTCCTCCCGCCCCAGGGATGATAGCCAAACTTGTTTCGGTAAGCCCCATCATCGCCGACTCAGCGGCGTAACGAAGATCACAGGCCAAGGCCATCTCCAAACCACCCCCGAAGGCTATCCCATTCATGACAGCCACAGTGGGCTTAGGAATCTCCTCCAGCATGGTGAAGGTGTCCCTAATGGTACGGATATACTCCTTGACCTCCTCCTCCGATAGGGTAACCCTCTCCTTAAGGTCAGCACCAGCGCAGAAGGCTTTCTCCCCTGCACCGGTAATCATCACTACTCTCACATCTCTATCGAACCAGATTCCCTCCAGCTTTTCCCTCAATGCTTTAAGCATGGGAAAGTTAAGGGCATTCATGACCCGGGGCCTATTAAGGGTCAGAAGAGCCACATGACCCTCTACATTCTCTAAAACTATCTCTTCCACGGTTTACTCCACTATAAGAACCACATCTCCCTCATTCACAAAGTCGCCCACATTGACCTTCACTTCTTTCACCACCCCTCCATTCTCCGACTGGAAAGGAACCATCATCTTCATGGACTCCAGGATAAGAAGCTCCTGTCCAGGCTCTATAGAATCTCCCGGCTGGACCTTCACCTCAGCTACTACTCCTGCCATAGGACACGCCACTTCAGCCATACCTCATTCCTCCTTTAGCTGATCTATAAAGTTAGTGGTGGTTCTTCCCTCTTTGAATAAACCACTCCCTATCGCTCTCATGTGAAAAGGGATGTTGGTTTTTATCCCTTCCACCTTAGTGGCCTCCAGGGCCCCGTTCATTATCTCAATAGCTTGATCCCGGGTGCTACCCCAGGAGACAAACTTGGCCAAGAGAGGATCATAAAAGGGAGACACAGTATAGCCTTCATAGACTCCCACATCAGCCCGAAATCCTTCCAACTTAGGTACCCGCCACTTGGTAATCTTACCAGGGGAAGGCATAAAATTCTTGTCAGGATCTTCTGCATAGATACGGCATTCTATAGCATGGCCATTAATGCCTATATCCTCTTGTTTCAAGGTAAGAGATTCCCCAGCAGCTATCCTCAACTGCCACTTCACCAGATCAATCCCAGTAGTCATTTCGGTAACGGGGTGCTCCACTTGAATTCTTGTGTTCATCTCCAAGAAATAGAAGTTTCTATCAGGGTCTACCAGAAACTCCACGGTGCCGGCATTAGTGTATCCAATGGCCTGGGCAGCCCTCAGAGCCACCGTACCCATCTTCTCCCTGAGTTCGGGATTAACAAAAGTGGAAGGGGCCTCCTCTATCACCTTCTGATGCCTTCTCTGAATAGAACACTCCCTCTCATTAAGATAAATGATATGCCCCCCTTCATCCCCCAAGACCTGGACCTCTATGTGACGGGGCTCCTCAATATATTTTTCTAAGTAGAGGGATGGATCTCCAAAATAGGCCTTGGCCCTGGTCTCACACATCTTAAGGGCCTGCTCCAACTCTTTGTCATTCCTGGCTACCTGCATGCCAATGCCTCCACCCCCTGCCGAGGCCTTGACCATAACGGGATACCCAATCCCTCGGGCCAATCCCTTGGCCATATCCAGACCCTGAATCCCCTCTATGTTACCAGGTACAATGGGGACTCCTGCCTCTTTCATTATCTTGCGTGCCTTAACCTTAAAACCCATAGCCTCTATAGACTCTGCCTTAGGACCCACAAAGACCAATCCCTTTTCGGCACATTTCCTGGCAAAGATAGCGTTCTCTGCCAAAAGCCCATATCCAGGGTGAATGGCCTGGGCCTCAGCCTCCAAAGCCACTTGAAGGATCTTATCCATATTGAGGTAGCTCTGAGCTACGGGGGGTGGACCTATGGGATAAGCCTCATCCGCCATCTGCACATGAAGGGCACCTTCATCTGCCTGGGAATAAACAGCCACCGTTCTAACACCAAGCTTCTTACAGGCATTCATCACCCGTACAGCAATCTCACCCCTATTAGCAATGAGCACCTTCTTAAACATGCCACACCCCTTTTTAAGATTTATAAAAAACATTAAATTTCACTGTAACGCCCGCCCAAAAAAAAACCCATTTCCCAAGCTTAGCTATCAAACCTATTAACTTATTGTCAAGGTAAGAGAGCCTATCAATCTCACTGTACACAAAAAGGTCTCTCATTCTATCCAACCGCTACAAAGGTTACAGGAGTCCTTCGAAAGATCCACAAAAAGGCCATTGCCAGCATCAGGTGAGGCCCTGTATATTTAGGGTCCATGATAGCTATCATTCAAAGGGTAAAAAGTTCCAAAGTAGAGGTAGCCGGCCAGCTGGTAGGCCAGATAGGACCAGGCCTCAACTGCCTATTAGGAGTGGAGAAAGGCGACACCCAGGAGGACGTGGAATGGCTCTGTGACAAATTAGTCCACCTCCGTATCTTTGAGGACGACCAAGGGAAAATGAACCTCTCCCTTCTGGACTTAGAGGGAGGCATTCTGGTCATCCCCCAGTTTACCCTTTTGGGAAATTGCAGAAAGGGTAGAAGGCCCAATTTCACCCGGGCGGCTCCCCCCCAGGAGGCCAAAGGACTTTTCAATAAAGCTATAGAACACCTAAGGAAACACCCCATAAAAGTGGCCCAAGGAGTGTTTCAGGCCTATATGATGGTCCACATAGAAAACGACGGACCCGTCACTTTCATCATCAATTCCAAGGAGAGAGGCAAATGAAAATAAAAACCCTGGTGGTAGGACCCTTAGAAGTGAACTGCTATCTGGTATGGGATGAAAAGAGTATGGAAGGCATCGTAATAGACCCCGGTTCAGAAGGACCCAGGATAATCCATGAGATAGAGCATTTGGGCTTCACCCCTACCCACATCGTCGATACTCACTGTCATGTAGACCACATAGGTGCCAACGCTGATTTAAAAGAGGTATTCCCCCAAGCCATCTTGGCTGTACCCGAAAAGGACCTTCCTCTTTTCAGAGCCCCTCAAAACTCCATGCTGGTCATGATTTGCAAGGCCAAACCATCACCGGAACCGGAGCTTCTCCTTAATGAAGGGGATACCATCCCTATAGGCCAAGAAGAGCTGAAAGTGATAGAAACCCCAGGGCATACCCTGGGCTCCATATCCCTCTGCGCCCCAGGGATAGTCTTCACAGGAGACACCCTTTTCGCAGGCTCAGTGGGCAGAACAGACCTCCCCTTCTCCCAACACGAAGCCCTCTTTGCTTCAGTAAGGAAAAAACTCTTTATCCTCCCCGAAGAGACAAAAATCTTGCCAGGCCATGGTCCCGACTCCACCATAGGCCGAGAAAAGAGGTTTAATCCCTTTTTCAGCGGCCTTATCCTATAAAGATGGAAAAGCTCCAAATAGGTTCTCTGATCCTAAGGGGAAACCTCCTGCTGGCCCCTTTAGCAGGTATCACACAATCCCCCTTCAGGGTCCTGGCTAGAAGATGGGGAGCGGCCATGACTTACACCGAACTCATAAGTGCCAAAGGTTATCTCCTCCAAAGCCCAGGGGTAAAAAAGCTGGTCCGTTTCACCCCCTTGGAACGCCCCATAGCCCTTCAGTTCTATGGCCATGAGCCTTCTGTCATGGAGGAATCAGCTCACAAGGCAAAAGAAGAGCTGAAACCCGATACTATAGACATCAATATGGGCTGTCCCGCTCGAAAAATTGTGAAAGGGGGAGGGGGAGCAGCCCTTTTAAAAAACAGGGGCAAGGCCCTTAGGATCTTGGAAGACACTTTAAAGGGGGCCAGAAACATTCCCGTTACAGTAAAAACCCGTTTGGCCTGGTCTTGGCAAAGTATCCACGCCTTACCTCATTTCATAAGGTCCTTGGAGGAAAGGGGAGCAGCCATGGTGACCCTTCATGCCCGATTGGGGACAGAAGGTTTTCAGGAAAAGGCCCACTGGGACTACCTGAGGATAGCCAGAGAAAACCTTACATCCATTCCACTGATAGGCAACGGTGACATAAAAACCACCCTCCAAGCCCACCATATCCTCCAAGACCTGGGATGCCAGGGAATAATGATAGGCCGAGGAAGCCTTGGAAGGCCCTGGATATTTCAAAAGATAGAAAGGGGACTCAGAGGAAAACCATGGGTGGAACCCCCTCATCATAAGGTTTTGGAAACCATTCTGGAACAGGCAAAGATGGAAGTAGACCTTAAGAGGGAAGGCAGGGCATACGGGAAATGAGAAAATTTATCCTATGGTATACCAAGGGGTTTCCAGGGGCCTCCAAACTTAGACAGACTCTCCCCCAAATCACCCACCTTGATTCTCTGGAAGAAATAATGGTAGTCTTCTTTAAAGATAGAACACCCGAAGGGAGCAGAAGCTATGCCCTCTGAATTGCCTTTTCTCATTGGAGAGCTGGTGAGAGAAGCCATAGACCATCCAGAGCTATTCAGCAGTAGGAACCTCCACAGCCTGATAATGGAAGGAGTAGAGAGGGTGCTAATTGAAAAAACTTTAGAACACACTAGAGGAAACAAAAGAAAAGCCGCTCAAGTCTTAGGAATCAACAGAAACACCCTGACTAATAAAATAAAGAAATACGAAATCGATCCCCAATGAATCCGATAAATAATGTGAGGACATAATGGACCACTCCAAAATCAGTGGGGTGCTATGGATAGTTTCAGGAGTAATTCTATGCACGTCAGGGTTGGTGTCTATAATACACAAAGCTTACACAGAAGGTCTGGGACCTCTGATACTTGGAGTATTTATACTGGCCTTCCAGGCTTATATTTATCGCAAAACAGGAACGGTTAAAGGGGTACTCTGAGCCATATCCGATCCTTCCCGGGGGGAAGGTAGAACACATTGCTCTCAAGGAAAAAAGAGTAACGGTGAAGATCACCATCGCTCACAAAATAGTGTTGACTAACGAATAAAAGAAATGTTAAGTTTTGAGGAAAGTTTTGGGGGAGAAAGACTTTGAAGCTGCTGGATAAACTGGGGCCTTTGAAAGCAAATATAGGGAAAAGAAAGAGGTTATTAGGGGTAGAGCTTAGTAGCAGCTCTGTAAAGATTACAGAACTGAAAAGCAGCAGCGGCAGGAGCGTTCTCCACCAAGCCCATGTCGTCCCCATACCACCAGGGAAAGTTACCATGGGAAACATAGAGGATCAAGAGGGCTTGGCTTCTGAATTGGACTCCATATGGTCCTCCCTCAATATCAAGAATAGGAATATCAGCCTGGCCCTTCCGGGGAATCTCACCATCCTTCGGAGATCCCGTCTGCCTTATGTGCCCCCCGAAGAAGTAGAAAAGGCCATAAAATGGGAAATTGAAAAAACCCTTCCCTTTAAGTTAGAGGAGATCCACTTCGACTTCCACGTTTACGAGTTTTACGAAGGAGAAAGCATAGACCTCATATACGTTGTAGCTAGGAGAAATATTATTGAGTCCTATCAACACTTATTCCAGACAGCAGGCATAAATCTGGATGTGCTTGACTCCACCTTCTTAGCGCTGGCAAACACTACAATTGTAAACTACGACGAACTGGCCAATATTCTATTTATGGTGATTGACATAGGAACAGAAAACTCCAACCTACTGGTAATTAAGAATAATCGCATCCTTTACAGCCGAAACATCGAGGTTGGTGGTGTATTGGTGAACCAAACCTTGGCCCATGCAACAGGATGTACCTTGGAAGAAGCAGAGCAGCTCAAGCTCTCTGGAGGCGCTGATGAAGCTACTCTTCGAGAGGCTTCCCACACTTTAGCCACCAAACTATACGGGGAAGTCGTGGCTTCTCTAAACTATTCTCAAAACCTTTTGGGTACCCAAGAACAGATAGATAGAATCTATACTACCGGTGGTGCCTCCAATACACCCTTCCTGGTAACCGAATTGAACGCTCTTCTCAATGCCGATGTAGAAACCCTTTCACCTATCAGGAAAGTAGACCTGGATCCTCAATTAGACCCCAGTTATATAGATGACATATCCACCAGAATAGCCGTGGCCATGGGCACAGCCCTAAGGCCCCTTTAATTAAGCTACCCTATTTCCACATGGAAAATGCAGGCAGGATCCCCCTTACCCATGCATGCCTCTTCCTTCACTTGGACCCTCTCGCCCAAGGCCAACTCAAAAAAGCCTGCTATGTACCCAGCCAAGGGGTGACACACAGGTTTCTTCTTTCTTTCTAATCTCCTCACCAACACATTCTCTGTTACCCTGACTCTGCATCCCCCCCCCTCACAGTCATCCACCACCATTTTTCCCCACTTTCCCACCTCAAAGGCATAAACCATGGCCTCAGTGAGATCCCTGCCGTCTATCTTCAAATGATCCCTCAAGAGCATAGCACCCCTGGTTCCAGCTTTCTTCCCCGCCGTGTAAAGGATGCCTCCCAAACCAAAACCTGCTATTTTCAGGACAGAAGCATACAAGTCAGAAAGCCCATCCCTATCTATAAGAACAGAATTGTCCAAGATCACCTTATCCACTTCTTCTCTCAGTTCCCTTTTCATTCTTGTACCCTCCCAACCTAATATGTGTTCCATAACCAGGTCCAAAAGCTCCAAAAGGACCTTTTTCACACTCCCTTTTTCTTTGGCCACGCATGGAACCACTTTAATAGTATCATCAAGATCCAGATAAGAACGGATAAACTCTGGAAGCCACGCATTGGGAAGATCCTGTTTGTTGGCCGCTACTATATAAGGAGTTCCCACCTTAATATAAAAGAAATCGATAATCCTTCTGGCCTTCAATATACTCTCCCCATTAGTACTATCCACCATGACCACCGTTCCCAAAGCCCCTTCACTGAGAATCTCCCACATAAAATCGAATCGATCCTGACCTGGAGTGCCAAAGAGATACAAGACCAAATCACTATCGATGGTAATCCTTCCAAAGTCCATAGCCACTGTGGTTTCCTCTTTCACCGCCTTTTCTGTGGGAGAGCAAATCTTCCTCTCCGTGAGCACCACATCAATTTCGCTTATGGTCTTGATGAGTTCCGTTTTTCCTGAAGCGAAGGGGCCGGTGATAACCAGCTTTACATTCATACGCTAAATTCCTCTGATCTTGTCCACCAGCCTCCTAAGGAGCCCCCGGGTTAACCATTTTTTCTTAAGGGGTGGCCTACGAGTAGCCCTTCCAATGAGACCAGCGCATAGAAGACCAAAGAGGATCTTAGTCACTTCTTCCGGGGATAAACCCGTTTGGTTCACGATAACCTCTACGCTCCTCTCACCATTTATAGCCTCCAATACCTTCTTTTCATCCGGTATCAACTCCGCCCTCTTCGCTGCCGCCTCCCATCCCCTCCTCTTGGCAAAGATCAGCTCCATAGAGCTGATCTTCTTGCCCACTATATCCCAATCGTTCAGCCTCCGCGTGGCTTCGATAATAAGCATCTCCGTCGGGATCAACACGGGAGTGAAACCCTCCCCTAAAAAGAAGCTGGCCTCTTCGAAAGAGAACATCCCTTCTCTGAGAAGGGTCAAATCGAGAAGGGTGGCTATGACCTCCTGCCACAGCTCGTCCTCCATGTTTACAGCACCTGAAGCCTGCCTCTCCCTTAGGGCTTTTAGAAAGGTAGAAAAATTTTTTTTGGCAAAGAAATCGTACATCTTCTGGGCCTTAGTTGCATAAGCTACATCCCCATCTACAAAATAAACCCCTACCAACATACTGGGAGAGGCCACCAAAAGGACCCCTGTCTCCCTATTGGATTTGATTAGTTGGAACACTTCTATGGGATGAAACAAACGCAGATCACCTTTGATAGCCATGGGACTTCACTCCCTTCAGATGATCTTATTCAGCTCTTTAACCAGCCTCTTTAAGGCCATAAAGATCATGCCCAGCTTGGCCTCCTTGCTCATAAGGGCCAAAAGCAAGGCATCCTCTCCCACAGAAGTTAGGATCACATCCCCCTTCTCTGCCCGGACAACAACCTGCTCTA
>WFSI01000048.1 GCA_015486105.1 Aquificota bacterium
CACCTTTCATGTCTACTTGCCTTTGGCTTCCCAAGAGGCTCCTGTCGGGGAGGAGGAGAAGGTTGTTAAGACTAAGGGAAGGGAGAATATCTTGGTGATAGATGATGATCCCTTGGTCTTGGAGTATGTTAAAGAAGTGCTTCTAAGCAGAGGGTTCAATGTGATTGCCACGGATAAGCCCCTTTTGGGGGTGCGGCTTTTCAAAAGCAATTTGAGGAAAATTGACTTGGTGATAACGGACTTAGTCATGCCCTTTATGGATGGGACCAAGGTGATGGAGGCTATTAAGGGGATGGAGCCTTCAGTTAAGTTTTTGGTTATCAGTGGCTTCTTGGATGATTATGAGGGTGTCGAGGCCCATGGGCTTTTGAAAAAGCCCTTTGCCCCCAATGATCTGATTCAGATGGTTTATAGTATTCTGAGTGGAAACTGAAGCCTCTAAAGGCCCTTGCCATTTGAAGTCATTGCTGTCCTCCCCCATTGGGGAGGAGTAGGAGCTAAAGGCCGACCTTTTCATGAGCAAGGGGGACTTGATTTAAGCATGGTAGCATTCCTCAGAGTGGGGTTGACAGGGATGGGCCCCTCTTTTAGAAAAGGGGTCATGGAAGGATGCTTTATTTGGCAGGCTTGGTGGTGGCGTAGGGTGGTCTGTCCACCCCAAGCGTGATGTGTTATGGGGCCGTGGGCAGGCCAGAGGGTCCACGGCCCAGGAGAATAGGGGCTGTGGGCTTTAGCTCGCAGCCCCTATTTTATTGGAGGTTGGGAAAAATGGAGGGAAATCTATCCCAGTTTATCTTCTCTGGCATAACCACGGGAGCCATTTATGCCCTGATAGCCTTGGGATTTTGTATTGTAGAGAACTCTATGAAAATCGTCAATTTTGCCCAAGGGGATTTTTTAACCCTGGGTGGTATGGTGGTGTTTACCCTTCTTCACAGTTTCCATATTCCCCTCTTTCTGGCTTTTTGCGTAGCGGTTGGGGTGGCGGCCTTAGTAGGGGCTGCAATGGAAAGGTTGACCCTGCGACCAGCCAGATCCAAGGAAACGGTTGTACTTGTCTTTATCACCATAGGTGCATCTATCTTTATGAGAGGGGGGATTAAGCTCTTATGGGGCAAGAGTCCTAAATCCCTGCCCTATTTCTCTGGTGAGGTTCCTGTTTCCCTCTTAGGAGCCAGGATCTTACCCCAGGCTTTTTGGATTGTGGGTGGGACCCTTCTGGTCTTTCTGGGGCTTCAGTACTTTTACCGTTATACAAGGCAGGGTAAGGCCATGAAGGCCGTGGCTTATGACCCTGAGGCAGCTGCCCTTATGGGCATTAATGTAGAGGCCATGATGATGCTCTCTTTTGCCTTAGCGGGAGGGGTAGGGGCCGTTGCTGGGGTTCTTATAATTCCTATAACTACCATGACCTTTGATATGGGAGTGGTACTGGGGCTTAAAGGCTTTGCTGCTGCTGTTTTAGGGGGGTACGGAGACGTTATGGGAGCAGTGGTGGGCGGGCTCCTCTTGGGTGTGTTGGAGTCTTTGGGGGCGGGCCTCATTTCTTCTACCTTTAAAGACGTGATTGCTTTCGTGGTACTCCTCTTGGTTCTTTTTGTGAGGCCCCAGGGCATTTTGGGTAAGGACGAAGGGGAAAGGGTGTGAGTCCCCTGACCCGGGATAGGATTTTTCTTTCTGCTTTAGGGGGGGTGGTTTTCTCTATCCCCCTTGTGTTGAAGAATCCTTACTATCTCAATGTCCTCAATATCGTGGGCCTTAATGTATTGGTAGTGGCAGGACTCACCCTCCTCATAGGTTACGCTGGTCAGATTTCTCTGGGCCATGGGGGATTCTATGCTATGGGGGCCTACATATCTGCCCTCTTGGCCATCAATTTGGGATGGAGTCCCTGGATCACCACCCTGATGGCCATGGCTGCTACAGGGGTTACAGCCCTTATAATAGGTATTCCCACCCTACGATTGAAGGGCCATTACTTGGTTATGGCCACCTTGGGCTTTAATCTCATAGTCTACATCCTGTTGGTTCAGCTGGATAACCTTACCGGAGGGCCCTCTGGTCTTCCTGGTATCCCTTTGTACACCGTAGCTGGTTGGGGTTTTAATACGGATCTCAAGTGCTACTGGCTCATTTGGGCTTTGACCTTAGGGGGTCT
Organism: Aquificota bacterium; assembly: GCA_015486105.1. Lineage (GTDB taxonomy): Bacteria > Thermosulfidibacterota > Thermosulfidibacteria > Thermosulfidibacterales > B14-G1 > WFSI01. The sequence continues at coordinate 2,159 of WFSI01000048.1, forward strand.
ATTCCTCGCCTTCAATCTGGTCCATTCCAGAATGGGCAGGGCCTTGGTGGCCATTCGAGAGAGCGAGGTGGCCGCCGGCTGTTTAGGCATTGAAACCTGGAAGTGCAAGACCCAGGTTTTTGTTTTGAGCGCTGTTATGGCTTCCCTTGCGGGTTCCCTCTACGCCCACTATATGACCTTCATAAGTCCTAAGACCTTCGATATTTTTTACTCCATAGAAGTGGTGGCCATGGTGATCATCGGGGGCATAGGTTCCCTTTGGGGAGCCTTGCTGGGTTCTGCTTTTCTTACCCCTTTGCCCCAGCTCCTTCATTTTTTTGATGAGTACAAGGATATTATCTATGGAGCCATTTTCATGGGGGTCCTCATCTTCTCGCCCCAGGGGTTAGTGGGGGGATTGGTTCGCCTTTACCAGAAGAAAAGGCTTATGTCTCAGTTTAAAAGGGTTAAGGGGATAAAGTGGAACTCTTAGAGGTTAGAGGTTTAGTGAAGCATTTCAATGGGGTAAGGGCCTTGAAAGGAATCTCTTTTTCCCTTCGAGAGGGAGAGATTCTGGGTATGATTGGTCCCAATGGTGCAGGTAAGACCACTTTGGTGAACATAGTTTCTGGTATCTATAGGCCTACCTCGGGGGATGTCTTTTTCCAAGGAGAAAGGGTGACAGGTAAACCCTCTCACGCTATGGCCAGGATGGGAGTCGCCAGAACATTTCAGCATATTCAGATATTTCCAGAGATGACGGTCTTGGAAAACGTCATGGCAGGATATCATATCAGGGGTTCTTCTGGCGTAATTCCCTGTCTTTTTCATTTCCCTTCGGTGAGAAGAGAAGAGGAAGGAGCTGTCAAGAGGGCTTTAGAGGTGCTGGATCTTGTGGGGTTGAGGGATAAGGCGAAGTGGCCGGCCTTCGCCTTGCCTTATGGAGACCAGAAGAAGGTGGTCATTGCCCGGGCCTTATCAGGAAATCCCAAGATTCTCATGCTGGATGAACCTGCTGGGGGATTAAATGAGATGGAGACCCAGGAGATGGGGGAATTGTTGGAGGAGCTGAGGAGGCTGGGGATCACGTTGGTTCTTATTGAGCATGACATGACCTTGGTTATGGATGTTTGCCATCGTATTCTGGTTATCCACCACGGTAGAAGGATAGCCCTGGGAGATCCTCAGGGTGTACGAAGGGATCCCCAGGTGATCCATGCTTATTTAGGAGAGAATGTCTGATGCTTGCTGTAGAGGACCTTCATGTTTATTACGGAGGGCTTCATGCTTTGAAGGGGATAAATCTGGAAGTTCATAAGGGAGAGATTGTGGCTGTTATCGGTAGAAATGGGGCTGGCAAGACCACCCTCTTAAATGCCCTTTCTGGTTTGGTGAGGGTTCAGGGAGGTAGCATAACCTTCAGGGGTAAAACCCTCCGGGGTAAGAAACCCCACGAGATTGTGAACCTGGGTCTCTACCAAGTGCCAGAGGGAAGGCGCATCTTTTCTCCCCTCACGGTTTTGGAGAATTTGGAGCTGGGGGCTTATCTTAGGGTTTCTTCCAAGGATAAGATTAAGGCCCAAGAAGACTTGAAATATGTCTTAAAGCTTTTCCCATTCCTAAAGGAGAGGCTTAATCAACAGGCAGGTACCCTTAGTGGAGGAGAGCAACAGATGCTGGCTATAGGTCGTGCTTTAGTGGGCAAAACCAAGCTTTTGGCCTTGGATGAGCCCAGTTTAGGATTGGCCCCTATGGTAGTGAAAGAGATCTTTGGAGTCATATCCAGATTAAGGGATGACGGAGGAACCATCCTCTTAGTGGAGCAGAATGCCCGGGCGGCCTTGAAAATATCCGACAGGGCCTATGTGTTAGATGCTGGTAAGGTAGCGTTGGAAGGGCCGTCCCATTCTTTGCTGGATAGGGAAGAGGTACAGAAGGTCTATCTGGGAGGGAAAGGGAGGTGATAGGTATGGAGGAGGACTGTAGCAGGGAAAGCTGGGTAGTGTTGGCACAAAAGATTATGAGGAGGTGAATCATGAAGAGAATCTTAGGAATGGGAGTGCTTGTCCTGGCCCTTACCGTAGGGTCTGCCATGGCTGAGAAGCCAAAACCTATTAAAGTAGGTGCCTTTTTTGCCCTGTCTGGGCCGGCGGCTTTTATTGGTACCCCTACCAAGTTAGTGGCCAAAATGGCTGTGGACCAGATTAACAAAGATGGGGGGATAAACGGTAGGCCCCTTGAGTTGGTCTTTGGTGACACAGAAGGTGATCCTACTAAAGCGGTGGCCATTGCCAAGAAGTTTATCTATGTGGATAAGGTGGTGGCCATAATAGGTCCTACCAGAACGGGAACGGGTATGGCAGTTAAAAAGTTGGTAGAGCAAGCCCATGTGCCTACCATTATGACTGTAGGGGGTGATCCGGTCATAATGGGTGGCAAGTTTGGGCCCTATAGTTACATTTTCAAGACCCCTCAGAGGTCCAGCATAGCTGTGAGAAAGATCCTTATCTATCTTCAGAAGAAGGGGATTAAAGATGTGGCCATTCTCACTTCCTCCGATGGGTTTGGCAGGGATGGGAAGAGGTGGTTACTGAGGCTGGCTTCCCAGTATGGGATAAAGGTGGTGTCCCAGGAGTCATTCAACCCCAGAGATACAGATATGACCAGCCAACTGGCCAATATCAAGTCTAAGAAACCCCAGGCTATCATCTGCTGGACTATCGGTCCGGCGGGCTCCATTGTGGCCAAAAATGTGAAGCAATTGGGGATTGGGGTGCCTCTCATTCAGTGTCATGGTCTACCTGGGCCCAAATATGTGGAGTTGGCGGGTGATGCAGCGGATGGAAGCATTATGCCTTCCACTAAGCTTATGGCTTGGCAGCAGCTACCTGATGGAGATCCCCAAAAGGCAGTTATAGCCAGGTTCGTTCACCTGTATAAAGAGGTTTATCACTATGATAAGGACTTTCCCATTAACACTCACTCTGGTTATGCATGGGATGCCCTGATGATCTTGGCCCAGGCTATGAGGAAATCGGGTCCAGACCGGGAGAAATTGAGGAATGCTATTGAGGAGACTAAGGGTTATGTGGGTATAAGTGGTGTCTATACCTTCACACCCCAAGATCACAACGGCTTAGGTGTGGATTCCATGATCATAGTTAAGGTCCAAAAGGGCCATTGGATTATGGAGAGCTATTGAGGAGAATGGTTTAGAGGGGGAGGGTATCTCTCCCCCCTTCTAATTACGGCTGAGGCCGTCGTTTATTAAAGAGGGCTGTAATATATATCCATTATACCCATCCTCTTCGGAACTTGTTAGGGGATACGTATGTGGTTGTTTAGGCCTTCACAGATTTCAAAGGCATTCTTGTTGTCAGATTTTTTGGTTTACCCTCTTTTTAGGGTATAGGTTTAGAGATGTCTGTATCCGTGGGGCACTTTGTTTTCAGCATCTATAGGTAAGTGAAGGCGAGCCCTTTCTTAATTCCTCTTGTTTTTTCTTGTCATATGGAGAATATAGGGGCATGTCGATAATCGTTGTTGACATTTTGGCCTATTATGCCTCTCTTCTTCTGGCTTATGGGGCCAGAAGGTACATCATGCCCCATGTGTTTCCTACCCCTTTGTTTATTTTCACTCTGACATACCATCTTGCTCTTTGGTGGATTCCGACGGTTTTTCTGGCTTTTATGATTTATGAAAGGCTATATACTAAGAGATTCCCTTTCTGGTTGGAGACTGCCAGGATTTTGAAGGCCCTGACGGCTGGAACATTGGTGGTTCTTTCCTTGGTAACCTTGGGTAAGATGAGCGCCAAGATCTCTAGGCTGGTTCTCATATCCCTATGGTTCTTTTCCATGTTCTTCTTTCCTCTCTTTCGCTACTGGGGAAGGCGTCTTATGGCTATTTGGGGCTTGGGGCAGGAAAGGATACTCGTCCTGGGGGCTGGCAATGCCGGGAAGGCTTTTGCCCAAGGGCTGGAGAGGGAGAGGACCATGGGATACCGGATAGTGGGGTTTTTGGACGATGATCCTCAGAAGATAGGCAAGGAGCTAAACACTGGGGAGAGGGACTACCCTATTTTGGGTTCTCTAAAAGACCTGAAGGGGCAAATGGAGGAGCACAGAGTCCAGACAGTGGCCATTGCCATGCCCAGCTTGGGCGCTCAAGGTCTTAGGGACCTGGTGAAGCGGGTTTACCTCGTTACCCATCAGGTCCTTTTGGTGCCTGAACTTAGAGGGATTACCCTTTTAAATGCTGAACTCATAACCCTTTTTATGGAGCAGCTCTTTGTCTTGAGGATAAGAAACAATCTCAAGTCTCTCCTAAATAGGTTTGTTAAGAGGGCTTTTGATTTACTAGTGGGGGTCCTTCTCCTCGTAGTCCTTTTCCCTTTTATGGCCTTTTTGGCATTGGTCATTTCTATAGAGTCTCCCGGGGGGGCCTTTTTTATTCAGAAGAGGTGGGGTAGGGAAGGGATCCTTTTTAATTGTATGAAGTTTCGCAGTATGTATGTGGATGCTGACGAGAAGCTCCAGGGTTATCTGGATAGCCATGATGAAGCCAGAAGGGAGTGGGAAGAGTTTAAGAAGCTCAGGGACAACGATCCTCGGGTTACTAAGGTGGGAAGGTTTTTAAGGAGGACCAGTCTGGATGAGTTGCCCCAGCTTTTCCATGTTGTCACGGGGAAAATGAGCCTCGTGGGACCCCGCCCATATCTTCCCAGGGAGAGGGAGGATATGGGGGAATATTTTACCACTATCATGGTGTCAAAACCTGGCATAACGGGTTTGTGGCAGGTGAGTGGGAGGAGCATGTTGCCCTTCAAAGACCGCCTCCTTTTAGATACATGGTATGTTCAGAACTGGTCTTTATGGCTGGATATAGTGATCCTCTTCAAAACGATGAAGGTACTTATAAGAAGGGAGGGGGCCTATTAGCTTTGTTCCTTCTTTTTTTGCTTATCATTCCAGCGGAGGTTGCAGGCTATGACTTCCGAAAATCGGGACATTGATCTATTAAGCCTACCCTCTCTATATTGTAGCTATTAATAATACACAATGCTATTTTTATCTTCATAAATGGAGGCTACCCCCTAAAAAGTGTGTAAAGCACCCAGTTTTTTCTCATGATCCACTTCAAACCTCAAGTTGAAAAGCTGTGTTATTTCGTATGATCTGGATCTTATATTGGCTACGGGTCTTTGTCCCACAGAGATTGGAGATTGGCAAATTGGATAAACGCATTTACCTCCACCGCCTTCCTGGAACCCCAGTATCTATCCAGTCTGTGTCTCATCTCCTCCAGCCCTGCATTTATGGACTCTATGGGATTGGTGGTGTAGATGTGCCTTATCAGCTCCTCAGGATACTTCTTGAACACCAGGTAGTTCTCTGTGTCCCTGGTCAGTTTTTGGGTCATCTCAGGCTTTTCTTCCCTCAC
>WFSI01000049.1 GCA_015486105.1 Aquificota bacterium
AAAATATCTGCCTTGTTCTTTGTTTTTCTCCTTATAGGGGGCTTTGGAACGATGGTTCAAGCCAGGCCTTCCAAGTGCGAGGGGTGCCATACTAAAGTGACTCCAGGCATCGTGAAGGACTTCAACCGGGGCAGAATGGCTAAGAGGTTAACCTGTAAGTCGTGCCATGGCAGTGCCCACACCAGTGCAAAAGATGCAGATAAGGCCAAGCTGCCCACCATAAGCACATGCAAGAGGTGTCACAGGAGGCAGGTTAAACAGTACATGAGTGGAAAGCATGCCTTGGGCCTATTTCCTATAACGGCCTTTCCCGGTTTTTCCCACAAACAGCCCAAGGCCTTCATAGCTGGACAGAAGGGTTGCAACGGCTGTCACAACCTGGGGGTCGTAAATGACGAGGTGAAGAAGAAAGGCCTGGCCGGTGAGTATAGGGCCTATTACAAGTATGGTATGGACTGTCAAAACTGTCACACCCGCCATGCCTTTTCCGTGGAGGAGGCTAGGAGCCCTGAGGCCTGCAACAGCTGCCACACGGGTTTCGATCATGCCCAGTGGGAGTTCTGGTTTCACTCGAAGCACGGAGCCGCCTACATGACGGATAGGAAGGCCCACAGGGGACCCACATGTCAGGACTGCCATATGCCGGGTGGCAACCATAAAGTGATAACCGCTTGGGGTTTCCTGGGTCTTAGGCTTCCAGAAAAGGATAAAGAGTGGCTTTCTTACAGGGTTACCATACTCAAGGCCCTTGGTGTTCTTGATAAAAACGGAAAGCCCACCAAGAGGCTTGAACTTGTTAAGGCTGCCAATATGGCAAGACTTACCCCTGGGGCCTGGGAGAAGGTAAGGGCTCAGGAGGAGAAGACCTGCGAGAGGTGCCACTCTGCCACCTTTGTGAAGGAGAACTTAAAGAATGCCGACCTCATGCTCAAGGCCGCAGATAAGCTCTTTGCTGAGGCCATAGAAACGGTGGCTGGTCTCTACAGAGACGGAATCATAAAGAAGAAGACCAATGGGGCTACCTGGCCTTATCCCGATCTCCTGAACTTTTATGAGGTGGATACGCCTGTAGAGGAGACCTTATACGAGATGTTTATGGACCATAGGATGAAAACCTTTCAAGCTGCCTTTCACGTCAATCCCGACTATAGTACCTGGTATGGTTATGCTAAGCTGAAGAAGGATCTGGTAGAAATTAAGCACATGGCTGAAGAGATGAGGAGAGAATCTGGCCATAGGTAGTTTTTGATAGGTAAGAAAAGGGCAGGGAGGATCCCTGCCCTTTTCTTTAGCTGTCGCTGAGCCCTTTCCTTCCTATGTTCCTGTAAGTGTCTTTTAACCTTTTGGTCCATCGGTAAGCCTCGGCATGGATGTCCCCGGGTAGAGGGCCGTGGATGGCATAAATCTCTGGTTCGAAAACGATTCTTACCCCTGCTAAGTTTACAAGTCTGGCCTGAAATTCATAGTCCATGCCGTAACAGCGGGCATGTTCAGGGAAGCCATCTACAGCCACAGCTAATTCCCTCCTCACGGAGAAAAAAGCGCTGGGGGCATCTTGGGGTCTGAGATTTTCCCTTCTTTTGTAGAGCTTTTGGAACTTTTTGTCTCTTTGTAAGGCTTTTCGAGGGGAGTACTGTCTAAGGAGGGTGCCCTTGAGCCACATTTTAATGGGAGATTTTCTTCTTACCCACCATGCCCTTATGGCTACTTTCCCCCCTTGGGATCCCCACTTTCTATGGGCCTCTATCAGTTTTTTTAAAGCGTCGTAACGGGGCACCATGTCCGAGTCCATGAAGAGGAGATAAGTACCCTTCGCCAAGGATATCCCCTGGTTCAAGGCCTTAAGGTACCCATACTCTTGTGGAGGAAGTCCAGTAGACTCTATTTCCAGGTTCAAAGGCCCCCTGTAACCTTTGAGTAACTCCAGAGTGCCGTCGGTGGAGCCGTCATCTATAGTGACCACTTCAAATTCCCCTAAGGGTAGAGTCTGGTTTTCCAAGGCTCTTAGTATAGTTTTCATGGTCCTTAGGCGATTGAAGGTGGGAATGATGACAGACAGTTTCACCCTTTGCCTCCTTTCAACAGCACCACCTCCTGTTCCCTAAAGGGGTATCTCTTCACCACTGTGAGGTCAGGGTAGCTTTTCTTAAGGGAAGGGAGTTTTTCCCTCAGGGTCATAACAAAGAAAGCACGGCATGACGGTTTATTTCGAGGAAGGGAGTGGATAGTGCCCTTTTGAATGTAGAAGAGGTCGTGGGCCCTGATGGAGCCGTAATGGTAGAGAGGGCTGTCTCCTACTTTGGCCTTTATGTCTAAACAGTAAGGCTTGGGGGATCTGTAGTATCTATCAAAAATGGGTTGATAGAAGGCTGTGTACCCCAGGGCCAGTACCAAGGCGCTGGCACTTGTCAGGATCACTCCCTCTTGGAAGTTTGTAAGCTTTGCCACAAAGAGGATGAAGGCCACCATGATAAGGGATAGGCCCAGAGAGGCAGTGGCTGTAGGGGTGTACATGGGAACATGGCGGATGAACATGAGGACTAAACCAAGGCCATAGGCTACCAAAATGAAGGCAAAAAGCGCCAAGGATATCCTCCAGGCGTTCTTAAGCCCCTTTTTGTTTTCCAGTCCTTTTCCTATGCCCCATACAAAGATTATAGCGGCAGCTGGGTAGAGAGGGAGGATATAGCTGCTCCTTTTGGTGTCTGAAAGGGAAAAGAGGACAAAGGTAACAGCGAACCATGCAATGGGAAAGGCTATATCCCTCAGATCATCCTTCATCTTCTTTCCAGCTACTGCTGTCAGGGGTATGAAGGCAGTCCACGGGCTAAAATGGATAGGAAAATTGACCAAATAGAACCAAAAAGGGGTCTTCCACGAGGGGTTATTGGCGAAGCGTTTCACATTGTTCTTCCATAGAAAATTTACTAAGTACTTTTTACCTAAAATCATTGGCCAGGGAAGGGCTATCAAGAGGTATAGAAGAATGCCTGGAAGATATAGGATCTTCTTCACCTCTTTTAAGTCCTCCTGGGAGGCCAAATAGACCAAGATAATGAGGCCAGGAAGGATCAGCCCTACAGCAGGTCCCTTATCCATGGTGGCCAGGGCCAGGGCCCCGTACATACCCAGGATGTAGCCTTTATTCTCTTTTGTGTAAGCCTTGTAGAAACAGTATAGGCCCAATGTTATGAAAAAAGTAAGGACCATGTCCGTGATGGAAAAACGGGCCTGTTTGTAAAAAAGATGAGAGGTGATGAGTATAAAGGAAGCGAGAAAGGCCAGGATCTGTGAGCCCAGAAGGGCCTGGGCCAAGAGATAAGAGATTATTCCTGTTCCCATGGCTGCCAGTACGGAAGGGATACGGGCCGTAAACTCGGTGACCCTTCCTTTGTTAAGGGTCAAGCTGGAGATAGCCACCAGCCACACCATAAGGGGGGGCTTCACCACTCGAGGGTGGCCATTGTAGTAGGGTACCACCCAGTGACCCTCCTGGATAGCGTTTCGGGCGCATTCGGCGTATCGGGCTTCGTCTGAGTCCCAAAAAGACACTGTACCCAGTCCAGGGAGGAGGATTCCCAGGGAAATCACCCCTATCAAACCCATAACCAGGAAGGTGGATGCCTTTGCCTTGCTTTCCATTATGGCATAACTTATAGGGATAAAAGGTGAATATGTAAATGGAGGATGTGCCATGGATGCTTACAAAGAGAAGGAAGAGGGATTTGGGATAAAGGAGCTTTTCCTTTTAGGAGTTGGCCTTATGGCTACCTTGGAAGAGGAAACCAAAAGGAAGATGGACTACTTGGTGAAAAAGGGGTCTGAGAAGGAAGAGAAGGGCCGTAAGTATATCCAGGAGCTTAAGGGCAAAGAGGAGGCAAAAAACGTGGAGGCCCGGGTAGAGAGGGCCCTCAAGAGAATGGTGGATATGGCAGGAATAGCAACCAAGGAGGACGTCCGCCGGTTAGAGAAAAAGCTTGCTGAGTCTATGGCCAAGGTGGAGCGGCAGGGTGGAGCGTAAAGGTTGGGTAGAAAGGAGTACTTCAGAGACTATCATAACCCTATCCCTGGATTTGGATGGAGAGGGTAAGGGGAAGGTCTCTACCCCTGCGGGATTCTTTAATCATATGCTCCAAACCTTGGCTCATCACTCGGGTATAAATCTGGAGGTTGAGGCCCAGGGAGATGTAGATGTGGACTTTCACCATTTGGTTGAGGACACAGGTATAGTCCTTGGGAAAGCCTTGGCCCAAGCCTTAGGGGACAAGAGGGGCATAGAACGCTTTGGCGAGGCCTTGGTTCCTATGGACGAGTCCCTGGCCCAGGTAGCCTTGGATTTTTCGGGAAGGGCCTGCCTGAGTTTTTCCGCTACCTTTCCTGCTTACAAGGTAGGGGATTTTGATACTGAGCTGGTTCAGGAGTTTTTCCAGGGTGTAGTGAGAGGGTCCAAGATGACCCTTCACATTCGCCTCCTGGAAGGGGACAATTCCCACCACGCCATTGAGGCTATTTTCAAGGCTTTTGCCCGAGCCCTAAAACAAGCCGTTAGGGTAGGGGGAGGGGACATTCCGTCTACAAAGGGGGTCCTCTGATCTTGATAGCAGTGGTGGATTACGAAAGGGGAAACTTGAGAAGCGTTCAAAAGGCCTTAGAACATGTAGGTGCCCAGGCTGTGGTGACCCGGGACCCGGAAAGGATAAAGGCAGCTGATAAGCTGGTTCTTCCTGGGGTAGGGGCCTTTGCCGATTGCATGAACAATCTTCAGAGGTTTCAACTTGTTGAGCCCATATTGGAGTTTATGGTTTCGGGGCGGCCCTTTCTGGGTATCTGCTTGGGTCTCCAGCTCCTCTTTTCCCAAAGTGAGGAGTTTGGTACCCATGAAGGGTTGAATCTTATTTCAGGCAGGGTGATCCGCTTCCCTCGGGGTTTGAAGGTGCCTCACATGGGCTGGAACACCGTGAAGATATGGCAGGGGGACTGTCCTTTGCTTAAAGGGGTGCCAGAAGGAAGCTATTTCTACTTCGTCCACTCTTACTATGTAATTCCGTATGACTTTTCAGTGGTGGCTACCAGCACTGAATACGGTGTGGAGTATACCTCTATGATTTGGAAAGACAGCATATTCGCCACCCAGTTTCATCCCGAGAAGAGCCAGAAATTGGGCCTCAAGATCTTAGAAAACTTCCAGCGCCTATGAAGACATGATAATAGTTTCAGCCCTGGACCTATGGGAGAAGCTGAGAATCCTGGGAATGGCCTCCAGCTATGATGCCTGTGCCCCTCCTTCCATAGAAGAGCGTAGGGCTCCTTTGCCAGGAATCTTTTACGCTTGGGCTTTTGGAACCAAGGTCCCCCTTCTGAAGGTGCTCCTCACCAATGGATGCAGCCGTAACTGTAAGTACTGTGCCTTTTCTTCCTTGGTGGATCATGGGGTTTCTTCCTTTGAGATCAAGGAGTTAGTGGGGATTTTCATGGATATGTGGAGGAAGGGACTGGTGCAAGGCCTATTTCTCTCTTCCGCCATACCTGGGCATCCTGATAACACCATGGAGAAAATGATATCCGTGGCCAGGATTTTAAGAGAAAGGGAGGAGTTCAAGGGATATATTCATCTAAAGATCCTCCCTGGCACTTCCCAGGACATGGTTAGAAGGGCCCTACCTTTTGCTACCAGGGTTTCTATCAATTTAGAGGCACCCCGGGAGGAGTTTCTTAAGAATATAGCCCCGTCTAAGAGTATAAAAGGGGAGATCCTTCCCCTCCTTCCTCTTCTGAAAGAGGGTTTCACCACCCAGTTTGTGGTGGATATTGCCCCCGAGAGGGATCTGGACCTCTTGAACGCTGTGGAGATTCTGGTAAAGAGGTATGGTTTGAAGAGGGCCTACTTCCAGACTTTTAGACCCATACCGGGTACACCTTTAGGGGATCACCCACCGGGTTCTAAGGCAAGGCAAATGAGGCTTTACCAAGGGGAGTTCTTGGTAAGGCGATACGCCTTTTCGCCAGGGGAATTGATAGATTCAGAGGGAAACCTGCCCAAGAATACAGATCCTAAGACTTTCTGGGTTAGGAATAACCCACACTTTTTCCCCTTGGACCTTGAGGACTCCACCTACCATCAGCTTCTCCGGGTACCTGGCATAGGACCCAAATTGGCCCGGAGGATCATTGCCCTGAGAAGGAAGGGGGGGCTTTCCCCATTTCATATAGAGAAAGCAGGTATTAATCTTAGAAAGAGCGGCCCTTACCTCCTTTACAAAGGCAAGCCTTTGGTTAAGGGCTTCCAAGTAATCTTGCCTTTGGAATAGCTCCACGGTTTATGGTCCTCTTTGAAGACGCTTCTGCCATGCTTGGTATTTTGGTGGCCTTAACAGGGGTCCTTTTGGTCCACAAAACAAAAAATCCCTTTTTCGACGGTGTGGCTTCCATAGTTATAAGCCTTATTCTGAGCGTTGTTGCCATGTGGCTTGCCCGGGAAACCAAAGGTCTCCTCATAGGGGAAAGTGCCAATAGGTATGTGTGCAGGGCATAAGACAGATTGCTGGATCTTTTCCTGGAGTAGAAGGGGTCAATGAGGTGCTCACCATGCACATGGGACCCGATTTCATTCTGGTGAACGTGAGTGTAGACTTTGCCGATGATCTGCCCGCTGGTAAAGCGGAAAAGCCCACAGCCGCCATTGACCGGGCTATTAAGAAGGCTTTCCCCCATGTGAACTTGGTTATTCCCTGTGGCTTGCCACAGGGATACCTTAGTCAGTAGTTTTGGGATGTGGATGGGGAAAAAGATAAAGGTA
>WFSI01000050.1 GCA_015486105.1 Aquificota bacterium
ACCAAAGCCTCAAGTAAAGCCAAAAGGTCAACCTCTTCCTTCCGCCTGGCTCCAGCATCAGGGGAAGCGAAAAGGAGAAAATCGCTGGCCAAATTGTCTAAGCGTTCACTCTCCTCCAAAATAATCTCTAACAACTCACCATAATCCTCATCGGGGGAATCCATCTCCCTTAAAATATCGGCTGCCCCCCTTATGGCTCCCAAAGGGTTCCTGAGGTCGTGGGCTAAATCGGCTGTCATCCTGCCCAAAGTGGCCATAATCTGGGTTCTCCTCTTCTCCTCTTCCAAGCGCTTGATCTTGGTGAGATCGGTAAAGATCATCACCTTAAGCCCTTCGGCGAGAGGCACCAAGGTATAACCCACAGGGATTAGTTTATCTCCAGGACCCTTCAGCCCTACCTCCCTTCTCTCCACCCTCTCCTGTCCAATAGCCATTAAATTGGGGAAAAATTCATGGATACTCTTCCCTTCCACACCTGATCCGACTATGTCTCTTGCCTTGGGATTGGCTGCCCTTACTACTCCCTCCCCATCCACCAACAAGAGCCCCGCAGGGAGAAAATCCGCCACTGTGCTGTAAAGCTCCCTCCAACGAGTAGCCTCCCTCTTGTCCTTTTCAGCCAACGAGACATCCCTTCGAAGGGCCAAAGACGCCAGTCCTGCCATGCAAAAGGCAAAGATGTGAAGAAAGATAAAGGAGGAAGACTGCTTACTGAAATAGGAGAAACCCAGGAAAAGGATCCCTACGGCAGACCACACAATGCCCAATTGAAAGAAGGGAAGCACTGCCCCCGCCATAAAAAGAGGAAAAAGATAAAAGAGGCTAAAGGAAACCCCCAGCAATGGATAGAGAGAGTAAAGATAAGATATAACCAATACATCGGCTAAGAAATGAAGAATAAAAAACCTCTCCTGGTTCTCCATCCTCATAAGGATCAGCACCCCCAAGGCGTAAAGACCAAAGATGAAATAGAGATTGATCACCTTACCAATCCATGGAGGAGGATTGAAGATGAAGTAGAGGAAAGAAATGGCTAAACCCAAGGCCACAAACAATCTGGCCCAAAGGTATGTATAAAGGGCTTTGCCCATGGCTTTAATAGGCTCAAGCTCCTCCAGAGCTATTGACATGGATCCTCCCCAGTCTTATATAAAGGAACGCCTTAACGCGGGGTGGAGCAGTCCGGTAGCTCGTCGGGCTCATAACCCGAAGGTCCCAGGTTCAAATCCTGGCCCCGCTACCAAGACGAGCCTTTTGGGAATTTCCCCCCAAAATTTGCAGTTTTATATTATTGAAAGGAAAAAAGTAAAAGGTCAATCCCTTACCACCCCTTTGTTCCTAAGGATTCTTTCAATCTCCAAAGCTATCTCTAAAGATTTAAGCTCCCTATCCACAGAAATCATGGGGCACTGGTGATTCAAACCACAGTTTATAAGATCCACGATCTCCAGTTTTAAAGGATTGTCCTTATGGACAAAAACCTGCTCGATAATGGAACTCTGCCTGTAACGGAGCTCATCCCTGGTTCTTCTGGCTTCAGAAGAAGCCTGACGATGGATATGAAGGTCTTGCTCGGTAAAGTTAAGGAACACATAAAAATCATCCTGGGAAACAGCCATGGTACGAACCTTATTCTGGGTCACCCGGCTGGCCGTAAGGGTAGCCACACATCCACTCTCAAAACCGAGATGCACAACAGCTACATCACCTTTATCAGTGTAACAGGAGAGGCCAGAAGCCTCTATATGCTTTACCTTTGAGTTTACCAGTCCCAGAACAATATCTATATCGTGAATCATGAGATCCAACACTACTCCATCGTCTTGAACCCTTTCGACAAAGGGCCCCAGCCTCCTGGCCTCCACCAGGAGAGGATCAGTGACGATCTTCATGAGTTCTTGAACGGCACCGTTATACCGTTCTACATGGCCCACATGGAGGGCAATACCCTTCTCACTGGCCAATCTAAAAAGCTCTCGCGCATCCTCCATGGTAGTGGCTATGGGTTTTTCTACCAGTACATGGACCCCTACATCTAAGGCATCCTTGGTCACCTGGAAATGCTCTTTGGTAGGCACCGCCACAGTCACCACATCCACCAAAGGTAAAAGTTCACGGTAATCGGTGAAACCCTGAATCTCATACTGTTGGCCTATGGCTTTTACCTTGTCTTCATCCACATCGGCCACTCCCACCACGTCCACATAGGGGATCTCCATATAAGCCCCTACATGGTATTGGCCCATGTGACCTATCCCTATGACACCTGCCTTAACCTTCTCCATTCCCTCTCCTCTCCCTACTCCAGGGGCATATCCCCCTCTGAGACGCCCTCGCAAATTCCAGAAAATGAAGGACCTCAGGACAAGGGTCCACCTCTTCAAGGATCCTATCTAAAGCCTGCTTCTGGGAAAGGCCAGACCTATAAAGCAACCTGAAGGCTTTAGCCAAGGCCCTTCTTGCTTGAGAAGGTACCCCTTTCCTCCGTAGCCCCACTACATTCAAGCCATAGACCTTTCCCGGCCTCCCCGAAGCCAAGGTATAGGGAGGCACGTCCTTATTGAAGGCCGAATTCCCTCCCACCATAGCCAGGGTACCAATACGCACAAACTGGTGAAGGCCCACTTGCCCACCAATAATAGCCCTATCTTCTATCAATACATGACCGGAAATACCAGCAAAACTGGTGATGATCACCTCGTTCCCTATCTGGCAGTCGTGGCCTATGTGGGCATAGGCCATAATGTAGTTATCGTTTCCCACCACCGTGGCCTCCCCTTCCCTAAAGGAACGATGAATAGAGACATACTCCCTCAAGACGTTTCTGTCACCAATCCTCAAGAAGGTAGGAGCCCCCCTGTACTCCAAATGCTGGGGATCACCCCCTAAAACCACATGAGCAGCCACCAAGCAGTCCCTCCCAAGGGTGGTTCCGCTATGAATAACGGTATGGGAACCAATGACGGTGCCCTCTCCTATCTCCACTCCCTCCTCCACCACAGCATAGGGACCTACCTTCACCCCTTCATAAAGGAGGGCATTGGAGTAAACTACGGCTGTGGGATGAATCTCCACTTCCAAAACACTAATCTCTCAAGGCCCTATTGGCTGCCACAAGCAAGGGATCCCACACGGGAGAAAAGGGAGGAGAGTAAGCAAAGTCCTGACGAGCCAAATCCTCCACAGTCAAGCCACTATAAAGGGCCACAGCTAAAGCATCTATCCTAAGCACACTGGGGCCAGGGCCCACCATGCTCCCCCCCAGCAATTTTCCCGTTTCCCTTTCCCAATTGAGCTTTACCGTGAAGCGCCCCCCTCCCGGGTAATAATGGGCCCTATCCCTGGCCACAATGGTTGAGGTCTCGTAGGGTATACCTCTGCCCTCCAATTCGGCCTCTGTAAATCCTGTCTTAGCAAGTCCCGTTTGAAATATCCTGATGACAGTTGTCCCCAAGACCCCCTTAAAAACAGCATCCCCACCTGCTGCATTGGTACCCGCTACCCGGCCCAGCTTATTGGCCGTGGTACCCAAAGGCTTATAGTAGGGCTCCCCCGTGAGAAAATGGAGGGTTTCAGCACAATCACCAGCGGCAAAGATGCCTGGTATATTGGTCTCTACCCTCTCATTGGTGGCTATACCACCATGGGGGCCAAGGGCTATACCCGCCTGAACAGCCAACTCCACATTAGGCCTGATCCCCTTGCTTATAACCACAAGATCGGCCTTCAGACGTTCTCCATCAACAACAACAGCCTCTACTCTATCTCTGCCTATCAAACTATCCACATGGCAACCGGTAAGGATAGTCACACCATGCCCTTCCAAAACCTCCTTAGCCACCCTTGAAACCACATCGTCAAAATCCCGCAGCACCTTTTGGGACTCCTTCACCATAAAGACTTCCAACTCCCAATTCCTAAAAGCCTCTGCCACTTCACAGCCAATGAATCCCCCTCCCAAGATCACTACCTTTTTTACTTCGCCAGCCTCCAGATCATTCCTAATATCCACCCCATGAGAAAAATGGCGCAGGGTATACACCCCTTTGAGGCCTACACCTGGAATAGAAGGCTTTACAGGAACGGCTCCGGTAGCAATCACCAGGGAATCAAAAGGATAGACTTCCTTCTTGCCCTCTGGAGAGTGCAAGACCGAAATCTCTCCCTTATCCACATCTATGCCCTTCACCTCGCTCTTGAGATGTACATTTATTCCCTGACCCTCGAACTGCTTAGGAGTCCTGATAATCAGCTTCTCCTTCTTCTCTACGGTGCCACCTATGTAATAAGGAAGGCCGCAGGCCCCATAAGAAACGTAGCCCCCTTTTTCGAAAACATCGACTTGAAGGTTTGGATTCACCCTTTTAGCCTTAGCAGCAGCACTGGCCCCACCGGCTACTCCACCTACCACTACCAGTCTCTTAGCCATTGAGTTCCTCCTTTACCGCGTAGAACAAACTCCTGGGAGAAAGACCCAAGATCTCGTACAACTCATCAGGATCACCCGAGGGGGCATACATACTTACTCCCATCCTCTTCAAAGAACAGGAAACCCCCAAATCAAAAAGTGCATCCGCCAGCACGGATCCCAAGCCAGTGCCCTCGTTATGGTCCTCATAAACAATAATGGGTCCCTTCTGGGCTGCCCTTTTCAGGGCTTCCCTATCAGGGTGGAGGGGAGTACTCATGTTGAGCACTTCAACTTCTATCCCCTCATTCCTGAGCATCTCCCAAGCCTTTATGGCACGATGCACCATCTGGCCGTAGGTGATAATGGTGGCTCCTTCGCCCCGTCTCAGTACATCTGCCTTCCCGTACACAAACCGATACCCAGAGCCAAAGAGGGGCGTCCCCTCCTCATCCACTATAATGGGTTGGCCAGATCTACCCATGCCTATAGCGTAGTTACCATAACGAGCTAAAATGTAGCGCACTGCCCTATCCATTTGATTGGCATCAGCAGGCACAATGAGATGAAAGCCGTGCAGGTTTCTCAAAAGGCCCATATAATCGACGCACTGATGGGTCTTGCCGTCCTGTCCCACATCCAACCCCAAGTGGGTAAGAACAAGCTTCAAATTGCTACCGTTTATATCATTGAGGCGATGTTGATTGTAAACCTCGTCTATCCCAAAAACCCCAAAATCAGCAAACACGGCCACCACCCCCTGGGAAGACAGAGCCCCAGCCACAGTGGCCGTGTTATGCTCCGATACCCCTGCCTCAAAGAAGTACTTAGGAAGCTCATCAGCAAACCAGTTACTCCTGACAGACCCAGCCAAATCACAGTCAAAGACAGCAATGGGGGTCTTACCTACCACCCCACAGCTCCTCATACCTATATCCCTCAATACCTTACCAAAGGCAGATCTATTATCCACTTTATCTCCAGGCTCATAGGTAAAGGGTTCTCCCACGTCCACCTTAGGGGTATAGCGAGGCATGGAAGGGGATGAGTAGAGGGTTAAAGATTCCCTGATAGAGACCAACTGAGGCCTGTCATTATCCACCTCCAGCTCCCGAAAAGCCTGGGCCATCTCCTCCTCCTTAAGGGCACGACCATGGTACTCTTCGTCCCCCTCCATAAAAGAGACCCCTTTTCCCATCACCGTATGGGCAATGATTGCCACAGGTCTGTCCCCTCGAAGTGATGCCCTTATAGCCTGATAAATGGCCTGATGATCATGACCATCTACCTCCATAACCTCCCACCCGTCGGAGAGGTAGTTTCCCTTAATATTCACCGGCATGATCTCGTGAACAGAACCGCTGATCTGGATCTCATTGTAGTCAATGAGCACTGTGATATTGGATATGCCAAACTTCCTGGCAAACCGCCTGGCCTCAGCCACCTGTCCCTTAGCCTGTTCAGCGTCACTCATCACCACATATACGTGAAAAGGCACTTGGGTGAGCCTGGAGGCTAAAGCAAACCCGCAACCCACAGAAAGCCCCTGACCCAGATTCCCAGTAGTCCACTCCACGCCAGGAATCCCTCTCTCCACATGACCTTCAAAGATACTACCCGCCTTTCTAAAGGTAGCTACG
Source organism: Aquificota bacterium (assembly GCA_015486105.1). Lineage (GTDB taxonomy): Bacteria > Thermosulfidibacterota > Thermosulfidibacteria > Thermosulfidibacterales > B14-G1 > WFSI01. The sequence continues at coordinate 6,049 of WFSI01000050.1, forward strand.
GCCTCCTCCCTGGGGAAGAACCCCATGCGAGCCAACACGGCATATACTCCAGGAGAGGTGTGCCCATGGCTTATCACTATCCTGTCTCTGTCTATCCTTTGAGGGTCCTGAGGATAGATCCGGGCACAGTTGTAAAGAACGAGATATATATCGAGGGACGAAAATGAACCTCCAGGATGACCCGACCCAGCCAGGAAAGTCATCTCCAGAATGTCCCCCTTACATAGGCGGGAAAGCTCTTTTAGTTTAACAATCTCTTCCTCTGAAAGGGCTTCTACTTCAAACCCCTTGGCCGATAAAAAGGATGGATCCTCCACCTCATGTTTAACCGCCATCTTCCCCTGCCTCCCACTATATTAAATCAACCCAGAAACACATCTCAAAGAGCCATAAAGGCCCTGTAAGCACAGAAATACATCACCACAAGATAAGCCCAGAGGGCCATTAGGAACAAAACCTCCACTATGAACCATAATACAAGCCTCCTTTGCCCATCTTAGGAGGCTACAGGGTTCCATCAAAGGGACTCCTGATCACTCTGCTTTATGATAGCGTCCAACTCCCTCTTCAAAGCATCCGGCAAGCCCATGATATCTACATTCAAAAAACCCCTGACTATAGCAGCCGTTGCCTCTTCCTCAGAAAGCCCGCGGGCCATAAGATACTCCACCTCTTCTCGGGCTATCTTACCTACAGCGGCCTCATGGGTCATTTCCAGTTCCACAGCCTTGCCCTCTAACTCCGGAATGGCGTGAATCATACCCCCCTCTTTCAGGAGCAATCCCCTACACTCCAAATGGGCCTTAATGTGGGGCTTCTCCCCTATCAGGTGACCCCTGGCCATTACTGTACCACCCATGGAGACAGCCCGGGAAATGATCTCAGCCCGGGTCTCTGTAGCCTGAAGATAAACCCGGGAGCCCACATCCATATAAGAGCCAGGCACTGCTACCAAGACACTGTGAAAACGGGCCGTGGCCCCTGGACCCCTAAGATAAGCCGTGGGATACATTTTTATCCTCTTACCCGGATGCATACAGATGTAATCAGAGATAAAAACCCCCCCCTCCTCCACTATAACCCCGGTTCTGGGCATGGTCTCCACATCAGATCCCCAAACGTGGATCATGGTGAAGTGGAGTCTTCCTCCCTTCTTCACATAGAATTCCGATAT
>WFSI01000051.1 GCA_015486105.1 Aquificota bacterium
GGGATCTGGGGAGTCGAGGGGCCAGGATAGAGGGGGTAAAGGACAGGGGTACCCACCAGGTGATCCGGGCCTTGGTTCCTCTTAAGGAGATGTTTGGCTACACTACTACCCTCCGATCCCTTACCAAGGGGAGAGGGAGTTACAGCATGCAGTTCCACAGTTTCGACTGTTTTTGAAGGGCATTTTACCCCTTCTCCATAAGCAGGGTGGTGTATTCTTCTAAAAAGCGGTTCTTCAATGTTTTCATCCCCAGCTTTCCATAAGTGAGAAGGACCTGGTAGTTCTCGTGGTATGCCACCCCTGAGAGCAGGAGGTACCCCCCGGGCAGGATTCTCTCTACTATCTGGGGAGCCATGTTTATGAGGATGTCGCCGTGGATGTTGGCCATGATGAGATGGAATCTCCCCCGGGTTTCTCCTATGCTTCCCTGGCAAGTGATCAGGGGTAGGCCGTTTATCCTGGCGTTCTCCTCGCACACCTTAATAGCTTCAGGGCTTATATCAACGGCCACCACCTCCTGGCCCCCGAGTTTTGCAGCGGCCAAGGCCAGGATGCCCGTGCCACAACCCAGGTCCAGAATCCTTTTATCCTTTAAATCCTTGAGTTCTTCCAGTTTCTCTAAGCAGGAAAGGGTGGTTTCGTGTTCCCCTGATCCAAAGGCCCCCCTCTTGATGATGAGAGGAAGCCTGTTCCCAGGGGGTAAGGATTCCCCGGGGGATGTAATGATCCATCTTTGGCCTGCAGTGAACATTTTTCATCTTTTTGGATAGCTCTGGCTATGGCTTCTCTTTTACCCTCTCAATGTGGGCCCCTAAGGGCGCCAACTTTTCGTCTAACCTTTCATAGCCTCGGTCTAAGTGGTAGATCCTGGATATCCAGGTGGTCCCCTGGGCCGCTAAGGCTGCCAGTACTAAGGATGCGCTGGCCCTTAGGTCCGTAGCCATTACAGGGGCCCCTTTCAGGCCTTCTACCCCTTTCACTATGGCCTTGTTGCCTTCTACTTTGATCTGAGCCCCCATGCGCTGGAGTTCGGCAGCGTGGAGGAATCGGTTTTCAAAAATCTTCTCGGTGATTACCGAAGTGCCTTGGGCCAGAGTCATGAGGGCCATAAATTGGGCCTGGACATCTGTGGGAAAGCCCGGATAGGGCAGGGTGGTGACGTCCACAGCCCGAGGGCGGTTGTGGCCCTTCACCTTTATTCTTTCCCTTTCAACCTGGAGATCTACCCCTGCCTCTCTCAGCTTTTGGGTGACAGCCTCTACATGCTGGGGAATTACCCCTTCTATCTCTATCTCTCCCCCTGTGATGGCCCCTGCAATGAGGAGAGTAGCGGTCTCGATCCGGTCGGGCATCACCCTGTGGTGGTAGCCCTTGAGTTCTTCGATACCGTGGATGCGGATGGTGTCGGTGCCCTCTCCTTTTATGGAGGCCCCCATGGCCCTTAACACCTGGGCCAATTCTTGTACCTCGGGTTCCTTGGCACAGTTTTCCAGGATGGTATCTCCCTGGGCCAGGACCGAGGCCATGAGTATGTTTTCTGTGCCCGTGACGGTTACCTTGTCAAAGTAGACGGTGTTCCCTTTTAATCTGGGGCATGTGGCTACTACATACCCCTCTTCCAGAGAGATGTTGGCCCCCAGCTTTTCCAAGGCCTTGAGGTGCAGGTCTATGGGCCGTACCCCGATGGCGCAGCCTCCTGGGAGGGATATTTTGGCTTTGCAAAGGCGGCCTACCATGGGTCCCAGTACAAGGATGGAGGCCCTCATGGTTTTTACCAGGTTGTAAGGGGCTTCCCATGCGGAGGATGGGGACGTATGGATAGTGATTCTTTCTCCTTCCCGTTTCACTTGGGCCCCCAAAGCTTTTAGTAGGGCTGTCATGGTGCGTACGTCCCTCAGATGAGGGACCCCTTCCAAAGTGCAGGGTTCATGGGTAAGTAGGGCAGCGGCCATGAGGGGGAGGACGGCGTTTTTTGCCCCACTTACTCCTACTTTCCCTTTGAGGGGTCTCCCTCCTTTTATGAGAAAGGCCTCCATTTAATCCCTCTTGGCCAAAACCATTCTATCTCTGCCCCCTAAGTCAGAGAAAAACTCTATTCCCGGGTAAGGTTTGCCTTTAAAAAGGCTTCTCACCTTGTCCCTCTGTTGCCATCCCATCTCCATGGCCAGAAATCCTCCCGGAAGGAGGTGCCGCCACCCCTGGTCAATGAGCTTGCTCAAATAAACCAGACCCTCTCTTCCCCCTTTGAGGGCCTGGGAGGGTTCCTGCTCACGGACCTCCCGGGGAAGAGAGGTCCACTCCTCCTCTGCCACATAAGGTGGATTAGAAATGATAGCATGGAAGACCTCTCCTTTGAAGGGTGCTAAAAGGTCTCCCAGGAGGAAGGAGAGGCGGTCTTGCACTTTTATTCTTATAGCGTTTTCCTGGGCCACCCTTAGGGCCTGGGGGTTTATGTCTGTAGCCACCCCTTGGGCTTGGGGCAGGTCTGCCAGGATGGAGATGATAAGACATCCTGTACCTGTACCCACGTCCAGGATTCGAGGGCGCTCTATTCCCTTTAACCTTTCCAAGGTTGCCCTGACCAGGACCTCGCTGTCTGGACGGGGAATAAGCACCCCTGGTTCCACTCGAAATTCGTGTTTCCAGAAACCCTGACGACCTGTGATGTACTGGATGGGTTCCCCTTGGGTTCGCCGTTTCAGCAGTACCTTGAAGGTGGAGAGTTCCTGGGGAAGTAGGGGGCGATGGGGATCGAGATAGAGGTCTAACCGGTTGGCATCTATGAGGTAGGCCAGAAGCTGCTCCGCCTCCCATCGGGGAGAGGAGACGCCCCTTTTGTCCAAGTATTCCTCTGTCCATTTAAGGATCTTTTGGACCGTCCAGACCTTCAATTAATCCCCCAGGTCTATGGTTAGGGTGCCTTCTTTTCCCTTTGACCAGATCTCCTGGGCCTCTTTGCCCTTTTCCTGGAAGCCTTTCCTCCCCATGAGCCCGTAAGTGAGCCTTTTGCCCTCCTCTACTCCAGGTTGATCAAAGGGGTTGATACCGTAAAGGTGCCCCATTAGGGCCGTAGCTATTTCGTATATCATGAAGAGGGCCCCCAGGTGTCCTTCATTTACCGAGGGAAGGGTGATGGTCATGGAGGGTACCCCCCTTTTAGCGAGGGCTGAGGCTGTACCTGCCAGTTCCGTGTTTATCAGCTCTCCCAAGGTGTGACCCCCTAAGTAGGCCAAGGCGGGTTTCTGGGGGTAAAGGGGTGGAATCCTTCGATTCGTAGGGAAGTTTTTTACTTGGAGGAAGGTAATGATTTTATCCCTGGGTCCCTCGTTGTAGAGCTGGATTTGGGAGTGTTGATCTACCGCCCCTACGGCCTTTACAGGGGTTTGACCCTTGCCTTCTTTTCCCAGGCTCTCGGCCCAGAGCTGGCGGTACCAATCGGCAAAGGTGGCCAGTTTTTCGTAGTAGGCCATCATAACGGAGATGGATTTGGCTTCTAAGGTGTGGTGAAGATAATGGAGGGCGGTGATGACCCAGGCAGGGTTGGAGGATATATCCCTCTTCTCACAGCTTTTGAGGGCTTGGTATGCCCCTTTCAGTAGCCTTCTCACGTTTATACCCAGAACAGCCGCGGGGAATAGACCTACAGGGGAGAGAACGGAAAACCTCCCTCCTACATTGGGGGGTATCTCTAAGGCCCTGTAGCCTTCTTCTTTTACCAGATCTCTGAGGTTGCCCTTTTCGGGATCTGTAATGAAGACCATTTGCCTCCGGGCCTTATCTATGCCCACGGCCTTTTCCAAGGCCTCCAAGGCCACCAGGAAGTTGGCCATGGGTTCCGCTGTAGAGCCTGATTTTGAGATCACACAGAAACAGGTATTTTCCGGTTCTATTTCTTCCAGTGTCTCAGTTGTCTTCACAGGGTCCACATTGTCCAGGATGTGGAAGGAGGGTCCTTCTCCATAGACTTGAGGGTTGTGAGGGGGGTTCCATAGGGCGTCAAAGAGCACTTGAGCACCCAAAGAGGAGCCTCCTATGCCTATGAGGACAAAGTGGTCGAATTTCCTTCTCACCTCCTGGGCCGTCTGGAGGATGGGAGAGAGATCCTGGAAGGGGAGATCCATGAAACCTACTTCTTGGGATCTCCTTTTTGCCTCCAACCAGTTCTGGGCTTCTATCAATTCAGGGTGAAACCCCTCTAAGGCCTCTTTGGTCACTCTCCCTTGGCCCAGGCCATCGGCCAGGGCTAACCCATAGTCTATCTTCATGGTTTCCTCCTTTTTTATCTGTATTTTATGGTTCATAGTGGCTCAAAAGGCAATGTCTCTTGGCCCATCTCTCCTTGCCAGCAGGGGGTACCTTTATTTATAACCCTGGGCAAAGGGTGGTAAGGAGTGGGGTATGCTGGATTTATCGTTTTTGAGGAAGAATCTTGAGGATGTTCAGGGGAGACTGGCCACCCGGAACCTTCAGGTAGACTGGGGCTATTTCTTGGGGGTGGATGCCCGGAGGCGTGAGGCTATCAAAGAGGTGGAAGAGCTGAAGCATGAACGCAACGCTATTTCTAAAGAGCTGGGTAGAAAGAAGTCCCAGGGGGAAGACATCTCTGGCTGTAGATCTCAGATGAAGGAGCTTTCAGACAGGATAAAGTCCTTGGAGGTCCAGGCTCGTGAACTGGATGATGAACTTTATGCCTTCCTGGCTACCCTACCTAACCTTCCCCATCCATCCGTTCCCGTGGGGGAAGAGGAGGGGGACAATGTGGTGGTTAGGAGCTGGGGGGAACCCCGGGGTTTTCCCTTTCCTCCCCGGGCCCATTACCAGGTGGGAGAGGCCTTGGGCATTATGGATTTCAAGAGGGCAGCCAAGTTGTCAGGTTCCAGGTTCGTGGTTCTGAGGGGCTGGGGGGCCCGCTTAGAGATGGCTCTGATTCAGTTTATGCTGGATCTCCATATAAAGAGCCACGGTTACACCCCATTTATGATGCCCTATCTGGTGAATCGGGAGACCATGTACGCCACGGGTCAGTTACCCAAGTTTGAGGAGGAGCTTTACCGTGCTGATAGGGATGATCTGTATCTCATCCCTACAGCGGAGGTACCCTTGGTGAACCTTCATCGGGGGGAGACCCTTGCTGAAGGGGATTTGCCCCTACGTTACACGGCCTATACCCCGTGCTTTCGTCGTGAAGCAGGGTCCTACGGGCAGGACGTGAGAGGGATTATCCGTCAGCATCAGTTTGATAAGGTGGAGTTGGTGAAGTTTACCACCCCTGAAACCAGTTATCAGGAGTTGGAGGGATTGGTGGCTGATGCCGAGGAGGTATTGAGGCTGTTAGAGTTGCCCTATCGGGTGGTGGAGCTTTGCACGGGGGATCTGGGGTTTGCCGCCTCCAAGACCTATGATCTGGAGGTATGGATACCTTCCCAGGATCGTTACAGGGAGATTTCCAGTTGCTCCAATTGTGAAGATTTCCAGGCCAGAAGGGGAGAGGTACGCTACAGGCCGGCAAAGGGTGGTGGAAAGTCCCGTCTGGTCCATACCCTCAACGGATCAGGGGTAGCGGTGGGTAGGACTATGGTGGCCTTGTTGGAAAACCACCAGGAGGAAGACGGAACGGTGGTTGTCCCCCAAGCCTTGGTTCCCTATTTGGGCGCTGATCGTCTCCTCTGCCAAGGTGTAGATGAAAAACCTATCTATTAAAGGTCATCAGGGGGTCCGGGAGTTTCTTGGCCGCATCCTTGAGGAGGGTAGGGTAGGCCATGCCTATCTCTTCGTAGGAAGGGAGGGTATAGGGAAGAGACTGGTAGCGTTGGAGTTTGCTATCAAGATACTGGGGGAGGCTGCCAGGGGAAGGGTTTTAAAGGGGATCCATCCTGATTTCTTCCTGGTGGAACCTGAGAAGGGCCTCATAGCCATTGATGCGGTGAGGAAGGCCCAAGACTGGCTTTCCCTATCTCCCATGGAGGGGGACACCAAGGTACTTTTGGTGGATGATGCCCACGTCTTGGGAGAAGAAGCGGCCAATGCTTTTCTCAAAAGCCTTGAAGAGCCACCTCTTTCTTCTATCATAGTTCTTATAACCCCTTTTACCCATCAGTTGCTCCCCACTATTATTTCCCGTTGTCAGATGATGCGTTTTGGTCCCCTTAGGGGTCGGGAGGTGGAGGAGGTTTTGAAAGAAGAGGGTATGGATGCCTCCTTGGCCCGGGAACTGGCTGCTCTTTCCCAGGGATCGGTTTCCCAAGCCTTGGCCTTGAGGGAAGAGGAGGGCCTGGTTAAGTATGCCAAGGCCCTGTATCATGGAGAACTGACCCTCTCTTCCCTTTTGAGGGAGCTTTCCTGGAGAAGCAACATACCCCCTTGGAAGAGGGATAGGGGAAGGGTTTTGAGGGTTGTTTCCCTTCTCAGGACCATGCTCAGGGGGGAGATGATAGGGGGAAGCATTTCCCCTACCATGTGGGAGCGGCACATGCTACTGGATAGACTGGAGGAATACCTGTATCAGTACAATGTGAACCCTTTATTTATCTTGGAGTATCTGGAGCTGAGATGGAGGAGCCTGGCATTATGAATAGAGATATGATGAAAGAGGACCCTACCCCAATCAAGGGGAGGGAGAAAAAGGTTTGGCTGGTTTTTTGTCGGGCGGGTAAGCTGAGACCCTATCGTTGTGGTTCCTTGGATCTCAAGCCGGGGGATACGGTAGTGGCTGTTACGGAGAAGGGCCCTGAATTGGGGTTGGTGGTGAAGGGCCCTGTAGAGATGAGGGATATAGAGCCCCGCATTCCTGCCATTGAGAGGATAGCTACCCAAGAGGACAAGGATCAGTGGATAGAGAACCAGCGCTTAGCCAAAGAGGCCTTCCTTTTTTGCGAGGAGAAGATCGTGGAGAGGGGCCTTCCCATGAAGCTGGTGGATGTGAGATGCGCCTTGGATAAGAGCAAGGTAGTCTTCTATTTCTCTGCTGATGGGAGGGTGGATTTTCGGGCTTTGGTGAAGGATCTGGCCAAACGCTTTAGGGCACGGATAGAGATGCGTCAGATAGGGATCCGGGACGAGGCCAAGAAATTGGGAGGCTTAGGGCCTTGTGGTAAAGAGGTCTGTTGCACCCAGTTTATCAGGGAGTTTGAGCCTGTCTCCATCAGAATGGCCAAGGACCAGTATCTCATCCTTAATCCCAGTAAAATCTCGGGCCTCTGTGGCCGCCTCATGTGCTGCCTCTGTTTCGAGCATGAGACTTATAGGGAGGCCAGCACCAGGTTTCCCAAGGTGGGAGAGAGGGTGATCACCCAGGATGGTCACGATGGGGAAGTGGTGAGCATCAACATTATAGAGGAGAAGGTTCTTATCTCCTTGGGCAATGCTCGGGGTCAATTGAGCGTCCCTCTCTGCCAGGTTATGGGAAGGGATTTAGAGAAAGCCCAGAAGGAGGAAGGTGGAGATAAGGGGGTCCCTGCAAAGAGGAGGGGGAAGAGGCGGGGAAGAGGTATTGGCAAAGATAGGGATAAGGAGGCTCCTGGACGATGAAAAAGTTCTATGTAACTACACCAATTTATTATGTGAATGATGTGCCCCACATCGGCCACGCTTACACTACCGTGGCGGCTGATGTTGCAGCTCGATACAAGAGACTATGCGGTTTCAAAACCTTTTTCCTTACTGGTACCGATGAGCACGGCCAGAAGGTAGAGAAGGCCGCTCATTCCCAGGGTATGACTCCCAAGGAGCTTGCAGACAAGATGGTGGTCAGGTTTCAGGATTTGTGGAGGCGTCTCAATATTTCCTGCGACCACTTTGTAAGGACCACCGATCCTTATCATGAGAAGGCCGTTCAAGAACTCTTCAAGGTGATCCAGGAGAGGGGAGACATCTACTTGGGAGAGTATGAAGGATGGTACTGTACCCCCTGCGAGACTTTTTGGAGTGAGGGGCAACAGCTTGAAGGAAACCTCTGTCCCGATTGTCGCAGGCCCACAGAGAAGCTGAAGGAGCCCAGCTACTTCTTCCGCCTTTCCAAGTATCAAGAGGCCCTTCTTAGGTTCTATGAGGAGCATCCCCGTTTTGTTTTACCTGAGAGTAGGTTGAATGAGATTGTCTCTTTTGTGAAGATGGGCCTCAAGGATATCAGCATCAGTAGGACCACCTTTAGTTGGGGTATCCCCGTGCCAGGGGATCCTGATCATGTGATCTATGTCTGGTTTGATGCCCTTTTTAATTACCTTTCTGCCCTTGGATACGGTTGGAATCCTTCAAGGTTTGAGACCTTTTGGCCGGCGGATCTCCATATCATTGGTAAGGATATCCTAAGGTTCCATGCCGTTTACTGGCCTGCCTTCCTCATGTCTGCTGGTTTGCCTTTGCCCGAAAGGGTATTTGCCCATGGCTGGTGGACGGTAGAGGGACAGAAGATGTCCAAGTCCCTGAGGAATGTGGTGGATCCCCACCGCCTTATAGATGAATACGGCGCCGATGCCCTACGTTACTTCTTGATGAGGGAGGTCTCCTTTGGTCTGGATGGGGATTTTTCCCACAAGGCCATGGCCCATAGAATAAACTCAGACCTGGCCAACGATCTGGGGAATCTTCTATATAGAAGCCTCACCATGGCCTTGAAGTACTTTAGGGGGGAGGTGCCTGTTCCCATGAAGAGGGGAGGGAAACTGGAGGATCTGGCCCATGACGTAGTCCGGGATATAGAGGGATTCATGAATCAGGAGGCCTTCAACAGGGCCTTGGAGCGCCTGTGGGATCTGGTAAAGGGGGTGAACAAATATATTGACACCCAAGCCCCTTGGAATTTGGCCAAGGAGAAGCGCCAAGGGGAATTGGCTACAGTGATCTACAATATTTTAGAGGGATTGAGGGTTACAGCTCTTTTAGTAAGTCCTTTTATGCCCCAAAAGGCCCAAGAGATATGGGATCAGTTGGGTATAGAAGCCAAGGTAGAAGGGGCCTCCATAGATGAGCTAAGATGGGGTGGCCTTGAGCCAGGTGTACGGGTGAGGAAGGGAAAGCCCCTTTTCCCCCGATTAGATGAGGGGGCCATTGTTGAGAGGGTTGAGAAGGAGCTGGCTGATCAAGAAGGGCCTATTGAAGAGGAGATCACTATTGATGAGTTCGCCAAGGTGAGGTTGGTGGTGGCTCAGGTTCTCCGGGCAGAGAGGATTTCTGGATCCAGGAAACTTATCAAGCTCCTTGTGGATACAGGTAAAGATAGACGCCAGGTGGTAGCGGGTGTGGGAGAGCATTACGGACCCCAGGACCTGGTGGGCAGGAGGGTAATTCTGGTAGCCAATCTCATGCCTGCCAAGCTCATGGGCGTGGAGTCTCGGGGTATGATCCTGGCGGCGGTATGGGGAGATGGCATGGCCCTTCCTGGGTTGGGTGAGGAGGTTCCTCCAGGGGCCGTGGTGCGATGAGCCTTGTGGATGCCCATTGTCATCTTCATATGGATGACTATGGGGATGACCGCCAGGAGGTGATTAAGAAGGCCAAGGACCTGGGGGTTCTCTGGATGGTCACTGTGGGTATTGATCTTTTTGATAGTGAAAGGGCCTTGGCCCTTGCCAGAAATGATCCTTCTATCCTGTGCACGGTAGGGATCCATCCCCATGCTGCCAAAAAGGTTAGAGAGAAAGATTTCCAGATGCTGGAGGATTTGGCCCTGGAGGTGGAGGTGGTGGCTGTTGGAGAGACAGGTTTGGACTATTATCGTGACCTTTCCCCCAGGGATGTCCAGAGAAGGGTCTTCCTTCGTCAAATGGAGGTGGCTAAGGCTGTGGGTAAACCCTTGGTCATTCACTGTAGGGATGCTTATAGGGATCTCATAAGGCTTATGAGGCAACATGAGGCCTTGGAGGTAGGGGGGATTATCCACTGCTTCTCAGGGGATTGGCCTTCTGCCAAGGCTTTTCTGGATATGGGCTTCTTTCTCTCCTTTGCCGGACCTCTTACCTATCCCCAGGCCCGAAGTCTTAGGGAGATTTTCCAGAGGGTTCCTGAGGAAATGATCCTCATGGAGACTGACGCCCCCTTCCTGGCTCCTCAGCCTTTGAGGGGGAGGAGGAACGAACCGGCCTTTGTGGTGCACACCTACAAGGAGGGTGCCAGACTTAGGGGGTTGGAGCTGGAGGAATGGGGATTAACGGTGACGGAGAATTTTCGAAAGGTCTTCAGATTATCCTAACCTAATTTGTATTGATTCTACTCTTGACAATTAACTAACCTTGTTCTAACCTTCTTTGAGCTTCATTAATCATATCGGAGGGGGTCATGCAAAGACCAAGCAAAAAGGAGACGCCCTTGGTGAGGGCCGTTGATCATGCTTTACAACTCCTCTCTTGCTATTCGGAGAGGGAGGAGATGGGTGTAACGGAGTTAAGTAAAAAACTTGGATTGCATAAAAATAACGTATTTAGGATTCTCGCCACCCTGGAGTTTAGGGGCTACATCGAGCAGAATAAGAAGACAGAGGGATACCGCTTGGGTCCCAAGATCTTTGAGTTGGGGCTGATCTTCAAGTACCAAATGGGTCTTATAAAACACGCTAGGCCCATTATGGAGGAGATAGTCAAGCGTCACAATGAGACCACATATCTCGGGGTTTTGAGAAACATATACGCCATTTATATTGATAATGTTGAGACCAGTTACACAGTGAGGGTGGTCTCTAGGGTAGGAAGCCAGATCCCTGCCTATGCCTCGGCTATAGGGAAGGTACAACTGGCATATCTTCCATCAGACGATTTGGAGCGTCTTCTCAGGGACAGGAGGCTGCGCCCCCTTACCAGCAACACCATCACCGATAAGGACTTTCTTACGGAAGAGTTGAGAAGGGTGGCCCAGGAGGGTTATGCTCTGGACAACGAGGAGTTTGAAGAGGATGTGCGGTGTGTGGCGGCTCCTATTCGGGACTACACCCGTTGGGTAGTGGCGGGTCTTTCCATTTCTGGTCCCGCATTTAGGCTGACTGATGACGTTATCCCCAGTCTCATAGAGACAGTGAAGTGGGGGGCTTTGCAGATATCCAAGAGTTTGGGGTACGTTCCTTAGATGGCCTAAGACAAGGGGATTGGAGACGGAGCTTTCCTTAGAGAGGCAGGTAGAGATTCTGGGGAGTGCTTTGGAATCTTCTTCAGCTCCAGTGGAGTTTTACAGGAATATCGGGTCCTATCTTTCCTGTCTCACCTTGGAACTTTTGAATACTTACAAGTCCCGGATGTGGGTAAAGTACCTTAAAGGTGTCCGGGATGGACTTTCCTTTAAGGATTTGGATGTTGCCCAGATTCGGAAGGCCTTGGCCCAGTTGGAAGGTGCCTTTTATCTTTTAGAGGATGAGATCAATGAGGACTCTCTGTCAGAGAAAGAGAAAAGGGTCTTGCAGGAGGTAGAGGCTGCCATAGCTGCTTTGAGGACCTATAAAGAGATCACCTACTTTATGAGGGACATGGAGGAGGATTCGGGGGCCAATCCCTCTCAGGTGAGTCTCTCCTTGGTGAAGGCCAGGAAACTGGTGAAGTCCTTGGAGAAGGATGGAGTCCCAGATTTGCCTGGGCTTCCTGCCCCTCAGGAGTTATGGAAAAGGGTGAAGGTTCTGGTTCAGAGGGAGTGGTTGGAGGCGGCTTTGGCCCGGGAAGAAGGTTTCATAAAAGGAATGGGGAAGGATATAGCCAGCTTGGGCGAGGATATGAGTAAGGCCAAGGAGAAGGGGAGAAATATAGAGGTGGAGGAGTTGGAGAGCCTTTTGGAGAGGTACTTTTTGGTCTCATTATTTGCTATAACAGGGCTGTTAAGGAGTATAGGCGGTTGGAGGGGCGTTTTCAGGAGTACCCTGCCCCCTTAGAGGTTCACAGGAAGAAGTTGGAAGAGATCCGCCTTCGCTTAGATAGGTTAAAGGTGACCAAGTTTCTGGCCATTCTCGTCTCGGGGAGGGAGCTGCTAAATCCCTGACCTCCTCTCCGCCAGTTCTATGGCTAATTTGTAAGCAGCTTCCAGACTTTGGTAGTTGGCTTTGCCTTTGCCAGCTATATCGAAAGCTGTTCCATGATCCACGGAGGTCCTTATGATGGGGAGACCCAATGTGAGATTTACACCCCTGTCGAAGGCCTCCAGCTTTACAGGTATGAGGCCCTGGTCATGGTACATGGCTACCACGGCATCAAACTCTCCCTGTGATTGACGGTGAAAGAGGGTGTCGGCCGGGTAGGGACCTTGTAGGGGATAATCCGCTTCTCTCAAGGCCTTGATGGCTGGGATGATCACCCGCTCTTCCTCTCGACCAAAGGCCCCTTCTTCTCCTCCGTGGGGGTTTAATGCCGCTACGGCTACTCGGGGCTCCTCTATGCCAAACCAGGATTTCATACATAGCCAAGTGAGACGTCCCACTCGAAAAACCTCTTCCTGGGTGATGAGGGAGGGCACGTTCTTTAGAGCTACATGGATGGTTACCAGACTCACCCTGATCCTCTCTCCCACCAGCATCATGGCATAGTCCTGGCATCCTGTAACTTCTGCCAGGAGTTCCGTGTGTCCGGGATAGGGATAGCCTGCGGCATGGACAGAGGCCTTGTATAGAGGGGCTGTTACTATGGCAGTTACTCTCTTCTCCAGGGCCAGTTGGGCCCCTTTTTTGACGTATTGGACTACCGCCTCTCCGCAATGGGTAGAGGAGAAGCCGGGAGAAAACTTGGTGGAGTCCAGCCTGCTTAGGGAGAGGATGTAGGCTCCCTCTTCTATAGGTGGCAGGTTCTCCAGGTCTTCCTCATTAACGGTTAATATAGGGACCTTTAGGCCCAGTAGAGAGGCATAAAGGTCCATCACTCCAAGGTCTCCCAGGATAAGGGGGATGCTTTTCTTCTGCCAGTTTCCCTGTTTCAGGGCCTTGAGAATGATTTCTGGTCCTATGCCTCCAGGGTCTCCCATAGTCACTGCTATAATGGGTTTCTCCAATCTTTCCTCCTTTCCTCTACAAGGGAGTAGAGGGTGTGGGCCTGGTTCTTTCTGACGTTTCCCTGGGGTACCTCCTTTACCTTTACCTTGAGGTATACTGTGGCTAAGTCTATCTCTAAGATATCCCCCTCTTTTATTGGGCGAGAGGCCTTGGCCTCGTAGCCGTTTACCTTTATGCCTTTTAGGCGGCAGGCCTCTGCGGCTAAGCTTCGCCGTTTCAGCAGACGGGAGACCTTTAGGAATTTGTCTAAGCGCATCAGTCCAGATGGAAGGCCCTTTCTAAGTAGCGTTCTGTGGCGTAGGCTGCTGTAGCTCCGTCTCCTACGGCTGTGGAGACTTGGCGGAGGAGTTTACGTCTCACATCCCCGGCGGCGAAGATGCCTGGGACACTGGTTTCCAGGTTTTCACCTGTTATCACGAATCCCTCGGCGTCCAGGTCTACTGTGCCCTTGAGAAAGCCGCTGTTGGGTCTCCATCCGATGAATAGGAAAAGCCCCATCACCTTGAGTTCTTGCTTTTCTCCCGTTTCCAGGTTCTTGACGCTTATCCCCTCCAAGAGGCCCTCTCCCAAAAGGTCATCTACGGCAGAGGACCAAAGCACCTCTATTTTATCATTTTGAAATAGTCTCTCCTGCAGGATTCTGGCTGCCCTTAGCTTGTTTCTTCTATGGATGAGGTAGACCTTTTTGGCGAATTTGGTGAGATAGAGAGCTTCTTGGGCGGCTGTGTCTCCACCTCCCACCACGGCTACCTTTTGCCCCTTATAAAAGGGGGCGTCGCAGGTGGCACAGAAGGATATACCCCTACCTATAAAATCGCTTTCTTTGGGAAGCCCCAGTCTTTTGGGAGAGGCCCCAGAGGCTACCACCACAGCCTTGGCTTCCAGCCAGTCACTATCTACATACACACATTTTAAGGTTCTGTCTTCTTCCAGACCCCGAACCTCTCCCTGTCTAATGGGGACCTTTAGCTTGTCAACCTGGGTCTTGATCCTATTTACCAGTTCCATGCCTGTGATTCCATCGGGAAAACCAGGATAGTTCTCTACTAAGTCAGTTAGGGCGATTTGCCCCCCTGGAGCCAGTCTTTCTACTAAGAGGAGATTAAGACGGGATCGGGCAGCGTAAAGGGCAGCGGTGAGACCTGCGGGTCCTCCACCTATGATGACGATATCGTATGTTTCTCTCTTCATCTTGTCCTCCTGTCCTCTGATAAGCCCAAGGACAAGGTATCCCTAAGGGCCTTTTATCTCAAGGGTGAAAAAGGGATGTTTTGTAAGGTTACAGATCCAATGGGTTTACGTAGACAATGGTTTTAAAGAAGTTTCGTAGATGCGGTATTTTTTATATAGTTTTCCTCCTAGTCTTTCTATGAAGGAGTTGATAGCTTGGTTGTCCTCTAAGGTCCATGACAGCTCTCCACCATGGTACCCCTTTTTCCTTCCTCCTTCTA
>WFSI01000052.1 GCA_015486105.1 Aquificota bacterium
AGGGTAGACCACCCAGGGGTCTTCTATCATTACCTGTCTCCTGTGGATGTGTCCCATGGCCCAGTAGTGGAAGTCTCGTGATACTAAATCGCCCAGGGCACAGGGGGCGTAAGGGTCGTGACCCTCCAACCCTTGGAGATATGCGTGGATCAGGGTCAAACGCAGATCCCCCTTTCCGGGAGGTATCTTGTGTACTAAATTATCTTTGATCTCGCTGGCCCCGTGGCTGATGCCACTCACGCTAACCTTGTACCCACCAAGGGAGATCTCTACCTCCTCTCCGTTTGGGGTGAAGAGATGGACCCCCTGGGGCAGAGGAACCCCCTCCCAACAGGGATAGGGATCATGGTTTCCCGCTACCATAAAGACCTTCACCCCTTCAAACGTCAGTATATCCAGAGCCTTTGTCAGTTCAAGTCTGGCCCTGAGATGGGGCAGCCCTGTCTCCAATAGATCTCCAGCCAACAGGAGCATGTCGGACTCCTTGGCCAGGTTCGTTAGTCTCCTTAGTGCCTCAAAAGTGGAATCTATAAGCCTCATCCTGATCCAGGGACTTGCCTCTCCTATGCCCTTGAAGGGAGTGCCCAAATGAAGGTCGGCCGCGTGAAAGAAGGTAACCTTCAACTCTTCTTCTCCCAAGGGGCTATCCATACCTTCTTTATGCTTTTGTTGTCGGCGTCGAGAATAATAAAATGGTAATTTTCTAAGGTGAGCTCTTCGCCCTTTCGAGGGATGCGGCCCAGATGGTAGAGAAGGAAACCGCTCACCGTTTCATAGAGGTCTTTTTTGGGGATTGCCCAGTCCAGTCTCTCTTCTAAAAAGTCTAATCTCACTTGGGCATTCACCACATACCCTCCCTCCTTCTCTACCAATTCATATAGACTAGGTAGGGAGAGGTCGAAGTCATCCTGGATCTCTCCAACCAGCTCCTCTACCAAGTCCTCTACAGTGGTGATGCCTATGACTGCACCAAATTCATCCACCACCAAGGCCATAGGGATCCGTTTCTCTTTCAGCTCTTGAAGGAGCTCATCTACCCTTTTATACTCAGGGACGAAGTATCCAGGTCTGGTGAGCTTTCCCACACTTAGGAGGGGATCCTTCACTTGGAGGACGTCATAGATGGTGATCACTCCCACCACATTGAATATGTGCCCTGAATAGACAGGTACCCTAGAGTATCCCCATTTGTGGAAGATTTCTGCAGCCCTTGTGACTGTTTCTCCTTTTTCCAGGACTACCACTTGGTTTATGGGTTTCATGGTCTCCCGAACTCTCACTTCTCCCAGGCAGATCACTTTGTGGATGATCTCCTTTTCTTCTTCCTCTATCTTGATGTTCCCTTCTTCGCTTTCCATGAGGAGGGCCAGGTCCTCTCTGGTGAAGTAAAGGCGCTCTCCCACTCCTCCTTTCCCTGGCACTAAAATTCGGGCAAGGAAGAGAAAAATCGCAGAGAAAGGCTTAGAGGCTAAATATGCCCAGCTCAAAGGGCTCACTACCTTAAGGGCTAAGGAGGTGGGTCGCCTTTGGGATATCCCTTTAGGGAGGGCCTCTCCAAAGGTGAGCACTAAGGGCGAGAGGATAAGAGTGGGCAACCACTCTGACGGATGCCCCAGTCTTACAGAAAGGAGATAGGTGATGAGAGAGGCGTTGGCTACTACACAGAGGTTGGTTCCCAGGAGGGTGGTCCCTAAAAGCATCTCTGGGTGGCGGAGGAAGAAGTAAACCTTCTTTGCCTTCACATCTCCCTTCCGAGCTAGCTCTCGGATCTTTACCAGGTCGGAGCCTAAAAGGGCGATCTCCGAGCCCGAAAAGAAGGCCTCCAGGATCAGAAGAAGCAGGGAGAGAGCCCCAAGGGCTAGATCTCCCACGGTTATACTCATCCCGAAGGGGTCTCCTGAAGAAAGCTTAGTAAGTCCAAGGTCCTATTCTCCCTAAACTCCATGGGGATCCCTGGCTCACACATTCACCAGAGGGGTGTTAGAGAAGGCCTTTTTCTTCAAAAGGGGAAAGCCCATGGCCCCTCTCTGTTTGAGATACCCCTCGGCGCAGAGTCGGGCCAGTTGCCTAACCCGGCCCACATAGGCTGTTCTCTCCTTAACGCTTATAGCTCCCCTGGCATCTAAGAGGTTGAAGAGATGGGAGCATTTGAGGCAGTAGTCATAGGCGGGGAGGACTAGCCCCTTCTCCGCTAATCTGAGGGATTCTCCTTCGCACATCTCAAACATTTTGAAGAGCATGTCCATGTCGGCTTCTTCGAAGTTATAGTGGGACCATTCTACTTCTCCCTGGTGATGCACATCGCCGTAAGTCACGTTATCTACCCAGATGAGGTCGAATACAGAATCTACCCCTTGAATGTACATGGCGATGCGTTCCAGCCCATAGGTGAGTTCCACGGAAACGGGTTTTAGGTCTATGCCTCCTGCCTGTTGGAAGTAGGTGAACTGGGTGATTTCCATACCATCTAACCAGACCTCCCAACCTAAGCCCCAGGCCCCCAGGGTAGGGGACTCCCAGTCGTCCTCCACGAAGCGGATGTCGTGTTGAAGGGGGTCAATTCCCAGGGCCCTAAGGCTGTCGAGATAAAGCTCCTGGACATCGTCTGGAGAGGGCTTGAGGATCACCTGGTATTGATAGTAGTGCTGTAGTCTGTTAGGATTTTCTCCGTAGCGACCATCAGTAGGCCTCCTGCTGGGCTCCACGTAGGCCACTTTCCATGGCTCGGGTCCCAGAACCCTCAGAAAGGTGGCGGGGTTCATGGTTCCTGCTCCTACCTCCACATCGTAGGGCTGTTGGATTACACAGCCGTAATTGGCCCAAAATTTCTCCAGTCTTATGACCACTTCTTGATAGTTCACAGTCTATTCCCTCCCTATGGTTTTCTGAAAAAGGGGTAGGTTACTTCAATACCGCCTTTTCCCTCTTTTCTCTTATGTTCATGGTTTTAACCTGTTGAAGCTTCTTTTTGTCCTCCTTTACCTGCTCGTCATCATTGAGCCACAATCGTATCATCTCTTGGAGGGGGAGGTGATAGGGATTGGCCCTTTCCCTGTTCCAGCTGTATACAACCCACTTCTTCTCCCTTTGGGCCGTTAAAAAACCGGCCCTTCTCAGGATATCCAGATGCCGGGAGACCCGGGACTGGATCATGCCCAGGATTTCCATTATCTCACATACACAGAGGGCTTCGTTTTCCAGGAGCTTCAAAATTCTCAGTCTTGTCTCGTCATTAAGCGCTTTGAAAACCTCTGCCAGTCCTCCCAAGGAATCTTCTCTATTCATGATTTCTCTTTACTATCAAAAAGGCCCTTGATTTTAAAGCCTCTTATCACTAATAATATGCAGGATATTAGGCCAGATGCTAAGGGAATCCAGTCTCCCAGGAGGGTGTAAGGGGTTGCGATGGCCACCTTTTCTACCTGCCCCCTCAAGATGCCTTGGGTGAACAGGGGTAGGGAGGCCACTATTTTTCCTTTGGGGGAGATGATGGCAGAGATGCCCGAGTTGGCGCAGCGCAACATCCATCTCCCGTTCTCTACTGATCGGAAAAGGGCAGCAGTAAGGTGTTGGTAAGGGGCTAAGCTCCTGCCGAGCCATCCATCGTTGGTTATGTTCACTAAGAGCTTGGCCCCTGCCCTAACCTGGGAACGGACCAATCCAGGAAATATGGTTTCATAGCAAATGTCCACTCCCAAGGGGAGGGATGGGAAGGGGAGGGGTTTAGTGTTCTTCCCCGGTAGAAACCCCTCTCGGTAGCCTGCTAATGTATAAAGAAAGGGGAAGAAGCGTGCCAAAGGCACGTACTCTCCAAAGGGCACTAGGTGGATTTTGTCATAGTACCCTGTGTTCCATCCTTGAGGTGATAGAAGATAGGCTCGGTTCTTCAGGAACGCCTCCTTTCCCTTCATCACCCAGTGGTTTGTTCCCACCAGGATGTAGGCATTGCAACCTTGGACCCTTTGGAGAAAAAACCTGGTTTCTTTAATGTCTTGAAATAGATAGTAGGGAACGGCTGATTCAGGGAGAACAACTAAGTCTCTTTTCTTGCAGGCTTTCTGTATCATCTTTGTCAGCAGCTTCATCTGGTTTTTCCCTTGGGTGGGGTCCCATTTGATCCTGGGGGGTATATTGGGCTGAACGAGGGCCACCTTTAGAGGGGGCCCGTGGGGAATGTTATCCATGCGGATTACCCCCCACAGGATGAGTGCCAGAGGCAGGAGAAGGGAGATGGCTCCCCGCTTTCGTTTTCCTTTAATTACATCCCAGATTCCTCCCCAAGACCAGGCCAAGAGAAATGATAGCCCGTATACTCCTATTAGTGCAGCCCCTTGGATGAAAGGGAGGAAAGGGGCTTGGGAATGGGCTGTGAGAAGCCATGGAAAACCGGACAGGAGATGTCCCCTCAGGTATTCCAAGAAAGCTAAAGGTAGGGAGAGGGCCAGGAAGGCGGGTATCCCTGAAGAGAGGAGACGGTGGGAGCACCAACCCCATAGTCCCCAATATATCCCCAGATAGAAACTGAGGGTGCCATAGGCTAACAGTGCTTGCCAAGGAGCCACGGGGGCATAGGACTCCATGGTGCCTGGGAGCCAGGATAGGGAGAGGAAGAAAAAAAGGCTCCCCCACAGCCACCACAGGAGGAAAGGGTTTTTAAAGGAGGGCCTTTCCTCCATCAGGAGTAAGGGTAGGGGGGCTATCCAGGCCATAGGAAATAAGCCGAAGGGGGGAAAGGAGAAGAAGTACAGGGTCAAAGACAAAAGAAAGGCGCCTCCCAGCAGGATCCACGAGGACATGCCCCTTTCCCCTTCCTCTTTCCAATAGCCTTCTGAAGGTTCCTTTATAGGAAGATCTCCCTTGCCAAGCTTTTGGTGAAACCTCTTAGGTTTGGTTAAAGTCTTACTGCTACACCTTGCTCCCTCAGATACTCTTTCACCTCCCTAATGGAATACTCCCTATAGTGAAAGATAGAGGCTGCAAGTACGGCATCGGCCAGGCCTTCCACTAAGCCTTCTAAGAGATGCTGGGGTTTTCCAGCTCCTCCCGAGGCTATTACAGGGATGGATACAGCTTGGGAAATGGTTTTTGTGAGAGGTATGTTATATCCATCTTTGGTGCCGTCCCTATCCATACTGGTGAGGAGGATTTCTCCTGCCCCCAGGTCCTCCACTTCCCTGGCCCATTCCACGGCGTCTATTCCTGTAGGGGTTCGCCCTCCGTGGATGTACACTTCCCATGATTCGCCCTTCTGTTTGGCATCTATGGCTACCACGATGCACTGGGAGCCATAGGCCCTACTGGCCTCGGCCACCAAGGAGGGATGCCGGACGGCAGCTGTGTTGATCGATACTTTGTCGGCTCCCGCAGTGAGTAGGGATCTTATGTCCTCTCTGGTCCTGACGCCTCCTCCTACTGTTAGAGGCATGAAAACCTCTTCTGCAGTGCGCCGGACCACGTCTATCATGATATCCCTCTTTTCATAAGAAGCGGTGATGTCTAAGAAGACTAACTCGTCAGCCATCTCCTCGTCATAGAAGTGGGCATTGTCCACGGGATCCCCTGCGTCCCTCAAACCCACAAAATTAACTCCCTTTACTACCCGCCCTTCCATTACGTCCAAGCAGGGGATAATCCTTTTGGCCAGCAAATATTACCTCCAAAGGTTTAATGCTGAAAAGATCTTCTATAGCAAAAAGTTCTAATATACAAGGGATGGTTCTCTCTTCCTCTTTGTAACTATATGTATTTTTAGGCATTACTCTAACAAGACGGAGATCTTTTTGGATGTTCCTTATCTTGCCTCCTTTGGGTCCTTAGTGTATTAGGTTATCGGAATATTTCGAAATCTGAACCCAGGGGCAGAGATGGAGCAGATTCTGGATGGGGTTAGGTGGCTGGGCTACGTGGGGTTGCTACCTGTAAGGATGCTGGGCAGGGTGGGACTCTTTTTGGCCACAGCTGTTTTTTGGGTTTTTGTGCCTCCCCTCAAGGTGGGGCGTCTCATCCGCCAGATCAATTTCATCGGCGCCAAGTCTATTACTATCGTGGCCCTTACCGGGGCCTTCACGGGCATGGTCCTCACCTTGGAATCTTACTATGCCTTGGAGAGATTTGGGGCCGATGCGCTTTTGGGTCCAGCTGTGGCTCTCTCCATGATCAGGGAATTAGGCCCCGTCATATCGGCTTTTATGATCACCGCCCGGGCTGGATCGGCTTTGACGGCGGAGATCGGCATCATGCGAATCACTGAGCAGATAGATGCCCTGGAAATGATGGGTCTAAACCCCTTTAGATACCTTATAGTGCCCAACATTTTGGCGGCTGTCATTTCTTTTCCCCTTTTGGGCTCTCTTTTCAACGTGGTGGGCATCTATGGGGGATACTTGGTGGGAGTTAAGCTCTTGGGTGTTAGCGCTGGCACCTTTTTTGGCGAGATGCCCCAGTACGTGGATATGACAGAGATATTTCACGGGTTGTACAAGTCTCTCACATTTGGCTTGGTAGTCGCTTGGATATGTTGTTATTGTGGTTTTACTACGGGTTACGGGGCCGAAGGTGTGAGTCGGGCCACAACCCGGGCCGTAGTGGCTTCTTGTGTGCTTATTCTTGTGTGTGACTATGTGATCACTTCCCTACTTTTCTGAGAGGAGACGGCGTGATTCAGGTAATCGATTTGTACAGCACTTTGGGGGAACAAAAGGTTCTGGAAGGGGTGTCCGTAAGGGTAAGCAGGGGGGAGATCCTGGCCCTTATAGGCAAGAGTGGAGTAGGTAAAAGCGTGTTGTTGAAGCACATAGTGGCTTTGATGAAGGGTCAAAAGGGGAAGGTCCTTATAGATGGTGAGGATATAACCAGTGCCAAGGGTAGAAAGCTGGAGGTCTTGAGAAGCAGGATAGGCTTTCTTTTTCAAGGGGGAGCACTCTTTGACTCTCTTACCCTTTACGACAATGTGGCCTTCCCTTTAAGGGAAAAGGCCAAAATGAAGGAAGTGGAAGTTCAGGAGAGGGTTCTCTATGAGCTGGAACAAGTGGGTCTGAAGGGTATGGAGCATAAATACCCGGCGGAGCTTAGTGGAGGTATGAGGAAAAGGGCCTCTCTGGCTCGGTGTATGGTGACTACTCCAGAGATTATGCTCTTTGACGAGCCCACTACGGGGTTGGATCCCATTACGGCCCATTCTATTAATGAACTTATAAAGGGCACCCACGAGAGGGCATGCTTTACGGGAATTATAGTTTCCCACGAGATCCCTGACATCTTTTTTCTGGTGGATAAGGTGGCAATGCTTCATGAGGGCAAGATTGTAGCTTTTGGGACGCCTTTAGATATAATGAGGTCTTCTCATCCAATTGTACGCCAATTCATAACGGGAGGCAGGGAGGACATGGAGGACATGCTTGTACCTGTCATAGGAAAGTTAGAAGAGGATTTCAAAGAGAAAGGCAAATGTTATGCGGGAGAAAAAAGATGAAAAGGTTTGATTTAGAGTTGACAGTTGGTGTATTCTTTCTGATAGGTATAGCTTGTTTGGCATATCTGTCCATTAAGTTGGGCAGGATGGAGGTCGTTGGACAGAGAGGTTATATTGTGTCTGCCAAGTTCTCCAGTGTAGGGGGGCTTAAGAAGGGGGCCAGCGTGGAAATAGGAGGTGTAGAGGTGGGGAGGGTAAAGGATATAGAGCTGGATCCTGAAGATTACACGGCTGTGGTGACCTTTCTTTTGAACTCTGGCATTAAACTTCCGGATGATTCTATAGCAGCAGTAAAAACCAAAGGGCTTATAGGGGAAAAGTATGTTTCTATCACTCCGGGGGCTTCAGAACAGCTGATTCAACCTGGTGGGCGTATACGGGAAACCCAACCTCCTTTCGATCTAAGTGATGCCATTGGCCGATTGATCTATGGAAACCCAGGAAAATAATAGGGGAGCGTTAACCATGAAAAGATTGGTTCAAAGCATCTTGGTGTTGGGGGCAATATGCTTTTTAAGTTCGCTTGTTTTGGCAGAAGGGTCCTCTCGTCTCTTGCTGGCCTCGGTGGATCCTGTTGTTCTTTTGCCTAAGGACCAACAGGAGATGTGTCCCTGTAAGGACAAGGTAGATTCCCACAGGATAAGGTTAGCCCAGCGCTGGGAGGAGGAGGAAAAGGCCCGAGAAGCCAAAGACCAGGGCAAAACCATCCAGGGAACTATGCCTGATCCTTTCCAACCGATGAATCGGGGCCTTTTTTGGGTGAATGACAGGCTTTATTTTGATGCTCTTAAGCCCTTGGCCCGGGTTTACGGTTTTATTCTTCCCGAAGACGTGCGGGTAGGGGTGAGGCACGCTATCTCCAATCTCCATGCCCCCATCCGATTCGTCAACTCTATCCTTCAGCTTAAAATGAAGAAGGCTGGCGTGGTCCTTTGCAGGTTTGTTGTGAACTCCACCGTAGGCATAGCCGGTTTCCTGGACCCTGCCACTCAGATGGGGTTGGAGAAGGTGGATGAGGATGCTGGTCAAACCCTTGGAGTGTACGGTTTGAAAGAGGTGTTCTACCTTGACGTACCTATCCTCGGGCCTTCCTGTGTAAGGGATGCCCTGGGTTATGTGGCTGATACCTTCATGGATCCCCTTTACTACTTGTTGAACGCCTGGGTTTATGCAGGGCTTTACGCCTTGGATAAGGTAAATGAGACGTCTCTTACCATAGGTACTTACGAGGATTTCAAGAGGTCAGCTATAGACCCATATATAGCGGTTAGAAACGCTTACTATCAGTACAGAAGGCAACTCATTCAAAAGTAGAGGTGAGGGGATGAGAACGGGAAAGATCCTTACAGTCCTGTTTCTGTTTTGTTTAGGGTTACCTTTTTTGGTGTGGGGGGAGCCAAAGGTGTCTCCCATGGATCAGGTGAAGAGTGAGATTGACCAGTCCCTGGCTATACTGAAGAACCCTAAGCTTAAACCCCATGAAAGGAGCGAAGAGATCCTCAGGATAGTGGATAAATCTGTGGAGTGGCACGAAGTGGCCAAGAGGGTTTTGGGTATCCGGTGGAGACGGGTTAACTCTGAGCAGAGAGAAAAATTTACTGAGCTTTTCAAAGAGTTTGTTAAGGCCAACTATGCCGATAAGTTCGAAAAGTACTCTGGGGAAAAGATCGAATACGGGAAGCAAGAGATAGATGAGCCTTACTCTCGAGTTTTTCTGAAGATCTATACCAAGACCCAGACAAAGCCTGTATCTATGGAATGCCGTCTCATAGACAAGGAAGGTAAGTGGATGGTTTACGACATCCTTATCGAAGGTGTGAGTATGGTGAATAATTACCGGGTTCAGATCAACAATATCCTGGTCAACTCTTCCTTCGATAAGATGCTGGAGACCCTTCGCAAGAAAGTGGAAAAGCTCAAGAAAACCGCTTGAGGATGGGGGGCGTATCCTTGTGGCCCCGCTACTTGGGGCCTCTTCTCCTTTTTCTTACGGCTGCTGCTCTGTTTTTCGGAGGATTGGGGGCCTATCCCCTTTTCGAGCCTGATGAGGGAAGGAATGCCGAGGTGGCCAGAGAGGTGGTGCAAGAGGGCCATTGGCTTCCTCCTACTATCAATGGGGAGGTCCGTTACCAGAAACCCCCTTTATATTATTGGATTGTTGCTTCTTCTTTATTCTTAATGGGAAAGAGTGAGTTCGCTGCCCGCCTGCCTTCCGCTTTGGCTGGCCTCCTCGGCGTTTTTTTCACCTTTCTTTTGGGGAAGCGTCTCTGGGGAGAGGAAGAGGGGTTTACGGCAGGTATAATCCTTGCCACATCCCTTATCTATGTGGCATACGCCCGATTGGTCATTTTTGATATGGTCCTCACGTGTTTTGTTCTGGCCAGCCTTTACTTTTTTTGGAGGGGCTTGGAAGAGAATAGCAGTGCTTCTCTTATTTTAGCTGCTTTCTTGGCAGCTCTTGCTTTCCTTACCAAGGGGCCTGTGGGGATTATTCTTGTTTTTATGGCTTTGGTTCCTTTTCTGATTCGTAGGGTACTAATAAGGGAAAGAATTTACCTTCCCTGGATCCCTATGGTTCTGGTTTTTGTTGGGGTGTGTCTCCCGCCTTTTGTCCTCTTAGAGATCAAGTCTCCTGGCTACACCTTCAGATTTTTCTGGAACGAGAACATACTCCGTTTTTTTACGCCTCGGTTTCATAGGGGAGGACCCATCTGGTTTTATCTACCTGTGATTCTTATTGGCCTTTTCCCCTGGATCTTTCTGTTGCCCAAGATCCTGATGAAGATTAAAGGGGTCTGGCAAGAAAAGCGGGAAGAGGCCCTTTTTCTTATATCCTGGATTGGACTGCCCACTCT
The DNA here is from genome assembly GCA_015486105.1 of Aquificota bacterium. Lineage (GTDB taxonomy): Bacteria > Thermosulfidibacterota > Thermosulfidibacteria > Thermosulfidibacterales > B14-G1 > WFSI01. The sequence continues at coordinate 10,327 of WFSI01000052.1, forward strand.
TTTTTTCACCCTGTCCCAGTCCAAGCATTATCACTACATCCTTCCCACTTTTCCAGCATGGGCTTTGTTATTGGCTAGACTGTGGGAAAGGGACCCTTTCTCCACGGCAATTTTCAAGGTCGTAGGGGCTTTAGTCCCCCTTTATTTGTGTGTTTTCTTCTTTGTCCTTCCACCTTGGGCTGCTACCAGGTCTATGGCCCCTATGACAGAGGCTTTTAAGCCTGCAGGGATTCCCTTTTACTCTTACAAGGTGAAAAAACCTTCCTTGTCCTTTTATCTTGAGAAGGAAGTGAAGATTCTAAGGGAGGAAGGGGAGTTAAAAACCATGCTTCGAGGGGAGAAGAGTTTTTATCTCCTGGTCAAGGTATCCGATGAGGGGGAGGTGACCTCCTTGGCCAATGGGAGAGCCGTAAAAGAGATAGCTCGTCATGGGAGATGCGCCTTGGTTTTTGTGGGGAGGCCTTTGGATAGGGAGAGCCAACACCATCCAGGGGTAGGTAGGGCCCCTGCTTATTCAATCCCGCTTTATCCTGATGGGCACATAGTTACAGTGGGGCTCCTCGGCCAAGTAGTCGCCGTAGTAAGCGTAGGCCCGGGCTCGGCATCCCCCACAGATATGCAGGTATTCGCAAACGCCGCACTTCCCCTTCGGGTGCAAAAGCCAGTGGCGTAGTCTTGGGGATCGAGGATTGTGTAAAGGCTCCTGTCCCTTTTTATGAGTTCATCGAGGAGACTTTCTCAGCAACTCATCCAATAAATCATGTTCGCTTTTCGCTCTTCCCATCCCCCTCTCTTTGACTCCTCCGTGGTCTTTCATTCCCTATGCCCCCTTACACAATTTTTTCTCCAGTCCTTCAATCCTCCCTCCCGATCACTGGCTTTATGGAAATATCCTTGTTGCATAGATCCTCTGAATCGCTGTAAGTAATAAGTCTATTTGGACAATGGAGGTGGATTCTCATGATACCGGTAACCACTGCCCAGGAGATAAGGGCCTTGGACGAGGCCACCATTAAGGGTTTGGGCCTTCCGGGAGTAGTCCTTATGGAACACGCAGGTTTCGGTGTGCTCCTCCATATGGAGGACTACTTTGGGGACTTAAGGGGCAAGCGGATTTTGGTGGTGTGCGGTAAAGGAAACAACGGAGGCGATGGCTTCGTGGTGGCCCGGTGGGCCATGTCTCGGGGTGCCCGGGTGGAGGTAGTGCTCCTTACTACCTTGGAGCAGCTCAAAGGGGACGCTTTAGTGAACGCTTCGGTTTTTCACAGGCTGTATCCCGAGAGGCTTCACTGGCTAACTGAAGATACGAAGACCTTAGAGGGGCTCTTAGGTTGGTCTGAGATAGTGGTAGACGGCATTCTGGGGACGGGTCTCTCTTCTTCAGCTCGGGGGTTGGCTGCTCAGGCCATCGATTTGATCAATTCTTCAGGCAGACCTGTGGTGGCCATCGATATTCCCTCTGGTCTTTCTACCGATACTGGATGGATCCCTGGCCCTGCTGTGGATGCTGATCTAACCGTCACCTTTGGTTTGCCTAAAGTCGCTCACTACACCTTTCCCGCCGCTGATTTGGTAGGGGATGTGAGGGTGGTGGACATTGGTATTCCTCCCCAGTTTGTGGAGGAGGCAGGAATCCTTGCCCATCTCCCTGAAGAGATGGATGTTTCCCTTCTCTTCCCCCCCCGTCCCTTGAACGCCCACAAGGGGCGTTACGGTCATCTCCTGGGTGTAGCGGGCTCCCCTGGAAAGACAGGGGCAGGGATCATGACGGCCAGGGCCGCCCTTCGGGTGGGCACAGGATTAGTGACCTTAGGGGTTCCTGGATCCCTAAATCCTATCTTTGAGGCTACCCTTCTGGAGGCTATGACCCTTCCTTTGCCCGATGATGAGGGGTATTTGGTGGAGGCTGCCTTGGAGGTGATCGAGAATAACCTTCAGGGGAAGACCGCCCTGGCTGTGGGTCCAGGTTTGGGTACCAACCCTTCTACTGGCGCTCTGGTGAGGGCTCTCTTGGGGGTGGGTTTACCTGTGGTTATTGATGCTGATGGTGTCAATGCCTTGGTAGGCGCCTTAGATCTCTTGAAGGCCAGAGAGGCCCCTACTGTTCTCACTCCTCATCCTGGGGAGATGGCCCGGCTTTTGGAGACTTCCCCTGCCCATGTGCAGGATAGGAGGTTGGAGACGGCTCGGGAGTTCGCCCAGGAGTATGGAGTGGTCCTGGTGCTAAAAGGAGCAGGTACTGTGACGGCCCTTCCTGACGGTAAGGCCTATATCAACACCACGGGAAACCCAGGTATGGCTTCTGGAGGCAGTGGAGACGTGCTTACGGGGATTATTGGGGGCTTTCTTGCTCAGGGTATAGAGGCAGAGGATGCTGCTTGGGCGGGTGTATATCTCCATGGTTTGGCTGGGGATAAAGCTTCCCAGGATAAAGGAGAAGTGTCCCTTCTGGCAGGGGATATGATTGATGCCATGTCCAGTATTATGAAGGATTGGGAAGAACAGATCTCTTCCTTCCTCATAGGCGGTTGAGAGGGAGGTGGCGAGATGGGTCAGGGAGTGAAAGAGGTAGAAGTGAATTATAGGGAAATCTGTCTATTGGAGGGAGAGCCAAAGTGGATCGTCTCCGTCCCATGATAGAACGGGCCCATATACTCCTGGAGTCTCTGCCTTACATCCGGGCTTTTTACGGCAAGACCATTGTGGTGAAGTATGGGGGGCATGCTATGGTGGACGAAGGGCTTAAGGACTCCTTTGCCAAGGATGTGGTCCTCATGAAGTATATAGGGATGCATCCCATAGTGGTCCATGGAGGGGGTCCCCAGATTGGACAGATCATGAAACTCATGGGCAAGACCCCCCGCTTTGTAGAAGGCCTCAGGGTTACCGATGACGAAACCATGGACATTGTGGAGATGGTTCTAGGGGGCAAAGTGAACAAGGAGATTGTGGCCCTCATCAATAAGCACGGGGGAAGGGCTGTGGGCCTCACGGGCAAGGACGGTGGACTCATTGCTGCCAGGAAGATGGTGGTAAACAGGGAGTCTCCTGCTGGTCAGGCCCCGGAGATCATTGATCTGGGCCATGTGGGTGAGGTAATTCGGATAGACCCCAGGGTTATAGGGACCCTAAAGGAAGGGGATTTTATTCCGGTTATTGCTCCTGTGGGGGTGGATGCCCAAGGGGCTGCTTACAACATAAACGCCGACCATGTGGCTGGCAGGATGGCTGCTGCCCTCAAAGCCGAGAGGGTGGTATTTATGACCGACGTGGGAGGGATCAAGTCCCAGGAGGGCCAACTTGTGTCCACCCTACCTGGGGTCTACGTGGAGGAGTTGATAGATAATGGCGTTATCACCGGAGGGATGATTCCCAAGGTGAGGGCCTCTGTTCGGGCTTTAGAGGAAGGGGTAGGCAAGGCCCATATCGTGGATGGTAGGATTCCCCATACCATCCTTTTGGAACTCTTCACTGATAGGGGCATTGGCACAGAGATAGTACAGTTGGAGGAGGGAGATCGGGGGACGTTAGGTGTAAGGTGGGAGATCGGGAAGGGCAAGATGG
>WFSI01000053.1 GCA_015486105.1 Aquificota bacterium
CCGGGGGGGTGTCCCCACGGCTATAAAAATGACCAAAGATTCTTTAACAGCCTGAAAGGAACCTTCACTAAAGACCAATCTACCCTCTTTCAGGTTCTTTCCTACCAGCTCCTTGAGACCTGGTTCATAGAAAGGTATCTCTCCCTTTCCCAGCATGATCACTTTGTCTGGTATCTTGTCTATACAGACCACCTCGTTGCCAAATTCGGCAAACCCCGCAGCAGTCACCACTCCCACGTATCCTGCCCCTATAACTGCCACCCTCATTTACTCCTCCCTCTTTTACCTCTAACCAGTTTATAGGCGGGCAGAGGTTTCCCCCTTCGCCGTATTTCAAAATGGAGGGTGGTGTTATCCACCGCCTCCCCCAGGGTCGCTCTCCGGTCTACATCTTCTCCTTCACCCACCAGCCAATAAATACCCTTCCCAGCATAAACTGTCTCATATCCCCCGGGATGTTCCAAGATGAGAACGGAGCCTAAACCCCTCATATCTAAGGAGGAGTAGACCACCCTTCCAGGAGATGAAGGAAATACTTCTCCACCCTTTGAAAGGGCATAGTTTAGGCCCATATTCATGCCTTTTAAAACCCTGCCCGCCGCAGATACGGGAGGGAAAAAGGCCTTAGGAGGATGATGTCTGGACCTTTTTGTAGCCAGCCTTTTAGGAACGGCCCCTTTCCTTCGGGTGTTCAAGGGCACCTTGAGGTACTGATCCCTATAAATAGTGTATGGAGGCTTTATACCGTTCATGCTGGCTAACCTTCTCCACTTGACCCCATACCGCTGGGCCACCTTTTTCAATGTGTCTCCTCGCTTTACCTTATAAAGGCGGTATACTCCCCTTGATATGGGTATCTTAAGGCGCTGGCCCCTGAGTATGATATAAGGTGACCTCAGTTTATTAATGGAGGCAAGCCCTTTCACAGATGTATGGTATTTTTGGGCAATGATGTACAAGGAGTCTCCCCGTCTCACCCTGTATACCATATACCTATGGGAAGCCCAGAGAAGGGAAGGGAAAGCACAGAGGATGAAGATGGGCATACAGAATCCTACGATTTTCTTCATGGGAGCGCCTCGTTTAGGGTTTTCAAAATCTCCTTTACAGAAGCCATCCTTATCACTCCAGGTATCTGCCATGTGTCCAATCCCAGGACGGTTTTTCCTGTCTTCAAGGCCAAGGCTATTTCCGATAGGGTACCATACTCTCCTCCCACGGCTATCAGTAATTTAGCCGTGTTGACAATAATGGAGTTCCTGGCGTGCCCCAACCCTGTAGCCACTGCTATAGTGACATGGGGATTGGCGTAGAAAGGGTGAGACTGGGGAAGGATGCCTACTACCAATCCCCCCTCTTCTGCTACCCCCTTGGAAACGGCCTCCATTACCCCAGAAAGACCTCCACACACCACAGGATACCCGGCCTGAGCGAGTCCTTTACCCAGTTCATAGGCCCTTTCATACTCCCGAGGAGTGCATTTAGAAGCTCCAATGACACCTATCATTCCTTTGGCCATACGCCTCCTACAGGAATGGTCGGGGCGAGCCGATTCGAACGGCCGACACCCAGCTCCCGAAGCTGGTGCGCTACCAGGCTGCGCTACGCCCCGACTATTCTCCCTTTTGCCACCCGTATTTACCGTAAAGCTTCACAAAAACACAACCACCCAAAGAACAGGTTGAATAATTCCCATGGGAATCCAGCTTTACAACCTTAAGAAGGTCTTGGGAGTAAGAACCTCCTACAGGAATGATAAGCCTTCCCCCCACTTCTAACTGTTCAATAAGGGGAAGTGGTATGGAAGGGGCAGCGGCTGTCACTATAGTCCCATGGTAAGGGCTGTTCTCGGGCCATCCCAATGTGCCGTTCCCTTCCTTTATTTTCACATTGGTGTATCCCAATTCTTCCAGAAGCGTCTGGGCTCTTTGAGCCAGGGAAGAGATGCGCTCCACGGTGTAGACCTCAGAAGCTATCTCAGCCAGTATAGCTGCTTGATAGCCGGATCCGGTGCCTATTTCCAGGACCCGAGATTGGGAATCCAGTTCCAAGGCTTCCGTCATGAGAGCTACAATGTAAGGCTGAGATATAGTTTGTCCCTCTCCAATAGACAAAGGATAATCGGCATAGGCCTCGTCCTGTAAGTGGGGAGGAACAAAGAGATGGCGAGGGATCTTGGCCATGGCCTCCAATACACGAGGGTCTTTGATTCCCCTTCTCGCCAAAAGACTTACCATCTCAGCCCTGGCCTTTTGCAAACCGGGCTTTCTGCTGAGCCAAAGGGCCATAGTCCACCTACAAGGTTATTTTTCTTTCCATACTCCTGAACTTATCTAATGCCCTGTAGTCCGTAAGATCAAGATGAATAGGGGTGATGGAGATGAACCCCTTGCTCACCGCACCTATATCTGTATCATCGTCGTTCTCTACATCTTTCAAGGGAACTCCTCCTATCCAGTAGTACTTTTTTCCCCGAGGATCCACTAGCTCATCAATGGAGTCGGTGTAAATCCTTTTTCCCTGTCTGGTCCATGCCACTCCTTTAATGGCCTCATATTTTTCCATATCCGGGACGTTTACATTGAGGAGGGTATTTGGGGGTAGGGGAGTGGTTTGAATCCACTCCACGAGCTTTTTAGCGAATATGGCAGCGTTTTCATAATTCCGGTGCTCTCTCACTACCAGAGAGACGGCAATAGAAGGTATGCCTAAAATAGTACCCTCCATAGCCACAGATACAGTACCGGAATAGGTAACATCATCTCCCATATTACCTCCCTGGTTTATACCAGATATCACTAAATGGGGGCACTTCTTTAAGAGCTTGTTCACTCCAAGGATGACACAGTCAGTAGGGGTACCATCCACGGCAAAAACCAGATCCCGGATCTTCTCAACCCGCAGAGGCCTGTGAAGAGTAACAGCATGACTTACAGCGCTTTTTTCTCGGTCTGGTGCTACAATGTAAACGGTAGCTAGGTCTTCCAAAGCGTCCCTGAGAGCAAGGAGCCCCTGGGCGTACACACCATCATCATTAGAAAGAAGGATTATCACTAAACTCTACCTCCGGAAGGTATTCTTTGGGAGAAAGATTTATGGTCGGGGCGAGCCGATTTGAACGGCCGACCACTGACCCCCCATGCCAGTGCGCTACCAGGCTGCGCCACGCCCCGAACCTGGTGCCGAAGGCGGGACTCGAACCCGCACGGGCTAATGCCCACTACCCCCTCAAGATAGCGCGTCTACCACTTCCGCCACTTCGGCACGCGGAGTGAAATTTAGCTTCATAAGTCCTTCTTGTCAAGGAAGGGTAGGATAGGAGAGGCCTCCCTTAGAAAAGTTGGATTTCGGGCTTTCCCCGGTGCTTACTTTATTTTTTTAACATAATATATATTATCATTCAAAAAAACTGGGGAAAGAAAAACCAAAAAATGCCATTAAATACAATAGGTTGCTTTGTTAACCCTTTCTTAAAGGTTTCCTTTATATTAAGTGGAATAAAGGTGACTACTGGGGAAATCTCAAGGGGCTTCCAAAGGTCTCACAAAGATTCCCTCCTGATAAAGCCTGTTAAACAGCTGAAAAATAGTTTCTTTGGAATGGGCTGGAGCGTATATTTCAGCCCTGGCCTCTTTAGAATTGGTAATTCTCACTACTCCCAATTCCTCGTAGGATTCAATGATGGCAACGAAGAGGGCTAGTTGGGACCGAGGCACTTTCACCAATATGGTGATCTCTCTTCCTTTCACAATGAAACCTGAAGTTTTAATTGAGGATTTAAAGAGGTAACCATCTCTTTAAAATCCGCTCCTTCTCTTTTGCATCCAGGCGGGGTTCTCTATACATGCCTGCCTTCTCCCTTTGGCGAAAGGCCTCATAAAGTATTATGGCTGTGGCCACTGAAACGTTAAAACTTTGGACGAAACCCACCATAGGGATAATGATGGATTGATGGGCAATCTTCAGCGCTGTCTGAGATACCCCCTCCAGTTCACTGCCCACAACAATTGCACAAGGCGTGGTGTAGTCCACATCTCTGAAGTCGTTAGCCTTTGGATTTACTGATGTTACATATATCTTGAAATCTTGAATTAGAAGATTACTGGCGCAAGTATATATATCATGATAAAAGGATATGTCCAGCCACTGGGCACTCCCCCTACTCACCTCCCGGGAAACACAAACAACACCAGACTCCTCTATAATATGTACATACTGAATGCCCACAGCGTCACAACTTCTCAAAATAGCACCGATATTATGCGGGTTTTTAAGTTTTTCCAGAATCACCTGTAGATCCGGTTGTCTTCTATTTAGAACTTCCAAAAACCTCTTTGCTCTATTCTTAGTAACCACCTTACCCCTGCTTTTTCCAGGCTAGACTCACAAATCTGGAGGCTGCCTCTCCTTTCCTCCTATATGAAGGGAAGTAGCCTGAACAGCAAGTGCATAGATATAAGTCATATATTTTTCCCTTGACCCCTACACTCTTGAGAAGGGAGGTAACTGCATCCCCTAAGGAGAAAAAAAGTCTTCCTCCCCTCCTTCTTTTTATGCCTTTTTCCACCACCTCAGTGGGCAAAGTCTCTGCCAATTCATTGATCATGTCCTGCCCCACCTGATAGCAGCACTCCCTTATTCTTGGTCCAAACATAGTATTAATTTCAGTGTAGCTATTATCTAACGATTTTATATATTCTATAGCTCTGCTCACTATACCCTCCTTTAATCCTCGCCATCCTACATGAAGAAGAGCTATAACTTGAGATGTGAAGAGTAGCAAAGGCAAACAGTCTGCAGTGAGTACCCCCACGCCTAGTCCAGATGTAGCTGTAATAAGACCGTCCCCTTCCCTTTTCTCTCCTTTTTTCCATTCTTCTGCCAAAATAATATTTGCACTGTGCACTTGATGAAGGGTCACCACATGGGCAAGGTCCAGCTTCTTTCTCAGTCTCTCTATCTGGCTTTTGTCTCTATAATCAGTACTCCCTGTGCTATGGATAAAAACCAGGTTTTTCAGATCAGCCATGATAAATCTCTCACCCTCTAATATAATCCATTGCCATGGAGCCACTTGTGCACCTCCCTCACCACACCAAAACAGCCTGTGGCAACTATGACAGCTCCCTTCTTCTGGGCTCTTTCCAAAAGAAAAAGCCAATCTCTCTTTGTTTTTATATTATTTATCCCCTCTCCTGTAATTTCTCCATCTTTCAACCCCCGACCCTCAAGATCCAGGGGGGCATGGAAAAGCCCTCTAAATTCCCTTCTGAGGAAGGTTAGCATCTCTCTGTGGGGTTTGTCCCTCAGAAACTGGAAAACAGCCCATATGGGCTTTTCTGGAAAGCGCCTTCTCAGTGTCTCTGTAAGAGCCTCCAAAGCCAGGGGATTATGCGCTACATCCAGCACTAATGTTACCCCTTCAAACTCCTCAACTTGAAAGCGCCCGGGAAGCTGCGTCTCTCTCAATATTGGAGTTACATCTCCCAAAGGCATCCCCAAAAGCTCCAAAGTCCTTATAGCTAAAGTGGCGTTAATCCATTGGTGCCTTCCTTCCATTCCTGTCTTTAGATGAGGTATTATTGCATTTCCTGCATAGCAAAAACCCTCTGCCTCTGGGATAATAACAAAGTCCTTTCCATACTCGTCAAATAGTACACCCTGGTCCGTTCCCAATTCTCTGAATACCCTCAAGGCTGGTAAGGGAAGGAGACCAATCATCATAGGTTTCCCAGATCTTGCTATGAAAAACTTTTCATGGGCTATGGCTTCTATGGTCCTTCCCAGATACTTGGTATGATCTATACCCAGGGAGACTACCAGAGAAGCCATTGGATTTGTCACGTTGGTAGCATCCCATCTTCCCCCCATCCCTACTTCCAATATGGCTAGGTCGACACCCATGTTTTGAAATATCACAAAAACCGCGGCGGTGAAGAGCTCGAAGGGACTGAGATCAATGCTCCACCTGTGGGATTTTTTTTCCAGCTCCACGAATACATCTTCTATATCCTTGTCCTCTACCCTTTCCGGTACCTTTATTCTCTCTTTTATATGTAGAAGATGGGGAGACAAATAGGCACCCACCCTTACTCCTGAGGCACTCAAGAGACGATAAAGATAAGAAACTGTTGATCCTTTACCATTGGTACCCCCCACGATAATTGTGGAAAACCTCTTTTGAGGATTACCTAGTTTTCTTAGAAAAATTTCTATTCTGTTCAGTCCAGGCTTTATTATCCCATCGGAATATTGACTGAAATCATATTTTTTCAATTATAACTCCATTTATTTGGTAGGTGTATCCTTTTCTTGCTATTGCTATCGCAGTTTCTTACTTTTATATTCCGCAACGTGAGAAGTGCAATAACTATACTTTGGAGAGGAGGTACAGCTTATGAGTAGCAAAGTTCGCAAGGAAGAGGTTTTTGAGTACCACATGAAAGGGCGTCCAGGGAAGTTGGAAGTAGTTACCAAGCCCTGTGTCACGCAGAGAGATCTCACAATTGCCTATACACCTGGAGTAGCCTGGCCTTGTTTAGAAATAGCAGAAGATCCGGAAAAGGCCTATCTCTATACTATTAAAGGTAATTGTGTGGCTGTGGTGAGCAATGGAACAGCAGTATTGGGGTTGGGAAATATTGGAGCACTGGCGGGTAAGCCCGTGATGGAAGGTAAGGCACTGCTGTTTAAGAACTTTGCTGATATCGATGCTATAGATATAAATGTAGATACTGAAGATCCTGATGACATAATAAAGGTGGTAAAGCTACTGGAGCCAAACTTTGGGGGGGTGAATTTAGAGGACATAAAGGCCCCTGAGTGTTTTTACGTTGAAGAAGAACTGAGAAAGATAATGAATATCCCGGTTTTTCATGATGACCAGCACGGAACAGCAGTTATTGTAGCAGCAGGCATAATAAACGCCCTTTACTTGGTGGGTAAAGAAATAGGAGACGTAAAATTTGTCTTTAATGGGGCAGGTGCTGCAGGCTTTGCTGTGGCGAACATGATGAAGTCCTTAGGAGCAAAAAACATTATCATGTGTGACAGTAAGGGTGTTATTTACAAAGGTAGAAAAGAGAGGATGAATCCTTACAAGGAGAGATTTGCCGTAGACACCAATCTACGAACCCTTGCAGAGGCTATGGTGGGGGCTGACATCTTCATTGGTGTTTCTGTAAAGGGAGCCGTCAGCAAGGAGATGGTAAAGTCAATGGCCCCTAAGCCTATCATCTTTGCCATGGCCAATCCTGACCCAGAAATCACACCAGAAGAAGTGGCTGAAGTGAGGGACGATGTCATCATGGCCACTGGTAGGTCGGATTATCCCAACCAGGTGAATAACCTGTTGGGATTTCCTCATATCTTTAGGGGTGCCTTAGATGTAAGAGCAACCGCGATAAACGAAGAGATGAAAAAGGCCGCAGCCCAGGCATTAGCAGGCCTGGCCAGGGAGGAAGTGCCTGAGTCTGTATTGAGGGCTTACAACAAGGAGAAAATGGAATTTGGAAAAGAGTATATACTTCCCACACCGGTAGATCCCAGGGTGCCTCTTTGGGTTGCCCCTGCTGTGGCTAGGGCGGCCATAGAAACTGGGGTGGCTCATGTAAAGATTGAAGACTTCGAAAAATATAAGGAGGACCTGGAAGCCAGGCTCCGGGGAAAGATGGGAGAAGTCGTCAGGGCCTTCATAAACAGGGCAAAGAAGAGCCCCAAGAGGATAGCCTTCCCAGAGGGTACAGATCCCAACATCCTGAAGGCCTCTCAGCTGATCCTGGACGAGAAGATCGGCACCCCTATCCTTATTGGACGGGAGTCAGACATTCAGCTCAGGATAAAAGAGCTCCATTTAGATTTGAAGGGGGCTAAGATAGTAGATCCCTTCAAATTTGAAAGGGCCGAAGAGTATGCCCAGCGCTTATATACAATGAGAAGGAGAAAGGGAGTCACCCTTGCCGAAGCGAATCGCCTTATCCTTAGGGGCCCTAACACCTTGGGGGCCATGATGCTGGAGATGGGAGATGCAGATGTATTTATAGGGGGTCAGGATCAGCACTACTCCACGGTGCTCTCGTACGTCTTGAAGGTTTTGAAGACCAAGAAGGGCATTTCCAAGGCATCAGGTGTTTACATCCTTATATTCAAAGACGATGTCATGTTCTTTGCAGACACCACAGTAAATATAGAGCCCACCGCGGAGGATCTGGCAGAAGTAGCTGTCTGTACAGCGGAAACGGCGCGTAAGTTCGGCGTGGAGCCCAGGGTAGCCATGCTCTCTTCTTCCAACTTTGGTTCCGTTAAGCATCCCACCGCTGAGAAGGTGAGACGGGCCGTTGAGATCGTAAAGGAAAGGGAACCCTTCCTCACCATTGATGGCGAAATGCAAGCCGACACTGCTGTGGTTCCTGAAATACTGTCTGGAACGTACCCATTTTCCAGGTTGAAGGAAAAGGCCAATGTGCTTATCTTCCCCAACCTGGATGCTGGGAACATAGCGTACAAACTCCTCCACAGACTTGGGTGTGCCCAGGTGATAGGGCCCATCCTCCAGGGCCTCGATAAATCCGCCCATGTGCTGCAGAGGGGTGCCACTGCAGACGAGATCTTTAACCTTGCAGCCGTTGGTGTAGTAGAGGCCCAGGCAATGGAAGAAACAGAGTAATGCAAGAAGGGGGCCGGGTGGTTCTGCATCCGGCCCCCACTTTTGTATAAGGCCTCTGTAGTTTCCAAAGGTGCTTATGTTGTGACTTATTGACGAAACTATTGGTCTTATGGACCTTGGCCTTTTCCTTTTTTCCGTGGTAATGGTGTTTCCCACATTGAAATCTCGTAAGAGGGAGCTATTATGATTAAAGCACGTTTCGCCCCCAGTCCCACGGGGTATCTTCATCTGGGAGGGGCAAGAACCGCTACATTCAACTGGCTCTTTGCCAGGCACTATCAGGGAAGATTCCTGCTCAGGATAGAAGATACAGACAAGAGCAGATCCACAGATGAATCTATTCAAGAGATTCTGGAAGCCATGGAATGGCTGGGCTTGGACTGGGATGAAGGTCCCTACCGCCAGGCAGAGCGCACGGAGATCTACAACCGGGAAATCCGAAGGCTTCTGGAGGAGGATAAAGCGTATTACTGTTATTGTACCCCTGAGGAGCTGGATGAAAGAAGGAAAAAGGCCTTAGAAAAGGGAACCATGCCCAAATACGACGGGAGATGCCGTTATAGGAAAGGGCCCAGAAAGGGCATAACCCCCGTGGTAAGACTTAAAGTAGAGCAGAAGGGAGAAACGGTGATTAACGATCTTATCAAGGGAAAAGTGGTCTACCCCAACACCCAGTTAGACGATTTTATTCTGGTGCGCTCCGATGGCACTCCTACCTATAACTTTGTGGTGGTGGTGGACGATGCCCTCATGGGCATCACCCACGTAATTCGGGGCGATGACCACCTGAACAACACCCCCAAGCAGATTCAGCTTTACAGAGCTCTGGGCTATGAGCCTCCCGAGTTTGCCCACGTCCCCATGATCCTGGGACCCGACAGGACCAGACTGAGCAAGCGCCACGGTGCCACCTCTGTCTTAGCCTACAGGGAGGAGGGGTACCTTCCCGAGGCCCTATTAAACTTCCTGGTTAGGCTGGGATGGTCCCATGGAGATCAGGAGATCTTTTCCAAAGAGGAGCTCATTCGGTACTTCTCTTTGGAGCATGTGGGGAAATCCTCTGCTGTATACAATCCAGAAAAGCTCTTATGGCTGAACGCCCATTACATCAAAACAGGTGATACAACACGACTGGCTACTCTCTTGGTCTCCTTCCTCAAAAAAGAAGGCCTCATAAAAGAGAAGCCAGATTCTAAGATGCTGGTTTCGGTAGTAGAAACCCTCAAGGAACGGTCCCGCACCCTAAAAGAGATGGCTCAGATGGCTGCTTTTTACTTCAAAGCCCCTGCCGAATATGATCCTAAGGGTGCCAGTAAGTTCCTAACCCCTGAAGTTCTCCCCTACCTTCAAGCCTTGGTTAGAGAGCTGGAAAGACTGGACCCTTTTGGGGAAGAAGATGTAAAGGCCGCCTTTGACAAGGTTATGGAGAGCTTCGCTATAAAACTTAAGCATTTAGCCCAGCCCTGTAGGGTAGCCCTTACTGGGAAGAGGGTGAGTCCAGGCATCTTCGAAATCATCGTTGTTCTGGGCAAAGGAGAAACCATTAGCCGCCTCAGAAAGGCCATGGCTTTCATAGAAGGTCGTAATAAAGGGTAATATCATGCTTGCATTCTAAGAAGAACCCATGCTATAGTTTACCTTGATTGCAGCTTAGGGAGTGTGTAGAATGCAAGAGAAGTGCCAGGAAGCTGAAGTTGTTGTAAAGATTGACGAACAGAACCTCACTTTAGTGGAGATTTTTAATGCCCTGGGTAATGAGATTAGATTGGAAATAGTAAGGATGCTTATAGAGAACGATGGACTTTTCTGCTCTGACATAGTCAATAAGCTTCACTTAAGCCAACCTGCTGTTTCTCATCACCTTAAAGAGTTAAGAAGATCAAAAGTTGTGTCTTACAGGAAAGAGGGATCGCTGGTTTTTTATGAAGTGAACAGGGACTATCTACTTTCTACTCTGAGAAGATTTATAAGCATGTTAGAAGGACCTGAATTTTCTAATTAAAGAATGCCCCAAATAACCAGCTTGCTGCTTTCTCAAGGAGAGTTGGATGCGTTTTTTCTAAGCTTATAGGTTTTGTGTTCTTATGGTAGGTTTTGGTAGTAAATCTAAAAGGATTATCTTTGTAGCACAGTTTTTTTTTCATACCCATTTTATTTAATTATTTAAAATTTTAAATATTGACATTTTTTATTTCAAAAGGTAAAGTTTCCGAAAATTAGCCAGCGGAGGTGGAAGGATGGACTTCAAGCTCAGCGAAAGGGAAGATCTCCTTAGAAAATCCATGGCGGAATTCGCCCAAAGGGAAATAGCACCTTTAGTGGAAGAGATGGAGAAAACTGGGGAGTTCCCCCGTCCCCTTATGAAGAAGATGGGAGAAATAGGGCTTTGTGGCCTTGTTACCTCCCCCCAGTATGGCGGTAACGG
>WFSI01000054.1 GCA_015486105.1 Aquificota bacterium
AGATGCTGCATTAGAAGAGATCTCCCGGGGCAAAGGCACCCTTTATGATCCCCGGGTAGTGGACACCTGCATAAGGCTTTTCGGAGAGAAGGGGTATCAGTTTGAGTCATAAGACTTGTTTTTCAAGGGAGAATAGGTTGGCGATTTTCACAATAGATTTTAGAGACATAATGTTCTTTCCTTGTGTTCATTTCTCTGTAAACATGTGAGCGTTCAGCGCCCAAGCGAAAAAGTTGAACTTGTAGGGAATTTAGCTACTTAAAAGTTTGACTTTTAGGGAATATAAGCGTAATAACTTACGCATGTTGGAGAGAGAAGCAATTTTAGAGGTCGGATTGTACTCCAGGGAACTCCTGGACCGGCTTGACCCTTGGCTTGCCAGAAGGGAAGCCATTGTGGTTCTGGGGCCTCGTCGGGCAGGCAAGACCTCCCTGTTGAAGCTGGTGGCCCAGAGATTTTTGAGAGAAGAGGAGCCGGTCTTCTTCTTTGATATGGAAGACCCTGACGACAGGGACATTTTGAGTGGCGGCCCCCGGGCTTTGCAGAGATTTATAGGTAGCTCCGGGATGGTAGTGATAGATGAGTTTCATCTCTTGCCCGACCCTGTGCCTTTTGTGAAGCTCGCCGTTGACCACCATCCTGGTCTGAAGCTCTTACTCACTGGATCTTCCAGTTTAGCTTTTCTTAAGGGGTTCAGGGACTCTCTTATCGGGCGGACAGTGGAGTTTCATCTCTTCCCCTTGAGTTTCCGGGAGTTTTTGGTCTTTAAGGAGCAAGATAGATATAGCGCTTTCTTGGAACCGGGTTTTTCTCTTTTTGAGCCCACATTGCCAACAGTCACCACCATTCCTGAGAAACTGGTCAGTCTTTTCCATGAGTATCTGGTCTTTGGTGGTTTTCCTGAAGTGGTCTTGGCCCGGGAAGAGGATGTGAAAGGCAAGCTCCTGTCCCAGGTCTTTAGGCTCTATGCATTAAGGGATTTGAAGATGCTTTTTGTGCCCCGAGAGGAGGGTGTTTTTGAGAAGGTCTTTCTTGCCTTGGCAGGGACCACGGGTGGTCTGGTCAAGTATTCTGAATTGGCTTCCGAGATAGGGGTGAGTCCCAAAACGGTGAAGAGATATGTGGAACTGCTGAAGGCTCTTTTTATAGTTCAAGAGTTGCTGCCCTATGCCCCCAATCCCAGAAGGGAGATAAAAAAACTGCCCAAGGTTTATCTGACAGATACGGGGCTTTTAAGTTGGGCGTTGGGTGGATTTTCTCCATTGGATAGGAGGGAGCAGATGGCTGGTGTTTACGTGGAGAATGCTGTTTTCATGTATTTTGTAAGAAACCTTTTGCCACATCAGCGGATACGTTTTTGGAGGAAGAAGGACGGCGCCGAGGTGGATTTTATAGTTTTTTCCGGTAATGAGGTGGTACCTGTAGAGGTAAAGTACAGGCGCCATGTCAAAAGGATTACAGGCATGAGGGCCTTTCTCAGGTCTCGTAGTAGCTCTAAGGGGGTGGTAGTCACAAGGGAGGCCTGGGGATTGGAGGAAGTGAGGGAGAAGGATGTTTATTACGTGCCTGCCATGTGCTTGGCGTGATGAGGAGAAGGTAGGAAAGAGATCTTCCGGGGCAAGGGTATCCTTTATGATCCCCGGGTAGTGGACACCTGCACAAGGCTATTTACTGAAAAGGGTTACCAGCTCGAGTGATTGAGGGGGATAAAAGAGAGCTTTTCTCGGGTATGTCAGGGTTGGGAAAGTAGGCACTGGTTGGAAAAGCTGGTTTTTGTGCTGCAAGACATACCCACTCAAAGCTTAAGAAACTGACTATTGCCTTAGTTAACATATTCAAATTAAAGGAAGTCTGTCTGAAAGCAAGTGAAAAGGCGGTGCATTCCTCTCCCATAATAAGCCATATCAAGTATCTGATGTCTGATGTAAACTATCAATTGCCCCAACCCATCCTTTATATTAGCTTACGTAGGAGCCACCAAACAGGAGGAAAGGGTAAAAGTGGATCCCAAAACATCAAAAGGCCTGTAGCATGGGAAAAGAGATAGAAAACCAGTGTTTCTTTATCTCAGAGAGCACCATAGTGGGCATATACCTTTTCCAGGAAGATAAATTCTTATACGTGAACCCTGCTTTTGCCCGGATCTTTGGATACCATCCTGCAGAAATTATGAAACGCCTGGGTCCCCTTGATATCACCCATCCAGAAGATCGGAACCTGGTAGAGAAACAGATTCAAGCTCGCCTCCAAGGAGACATAGACTATGTGCATTACACATTCAGGGGTCTTAAAAAGGATGGTAATACCGTCGTATGCGAGGTTTACGGCAAGCGAGTGGATTACGATGGGATACCTTCCATCGCAGGAACCATTATAGATATTTCTGAGAGGATCAAAGCCGAGGAAAGGCTTTTTTGGGAACTGGCAGTGGGTGGTGCATTATCCGAACTGGCCAAGGCCCTTGCCGACCCCCTTCTGACCACAGAAAGAATCGCAAAAACCATCTTGGAACACGCCAGGTCCCTTACAAAAAGCGAGTACGGGTTTATATCATCCATCGACCCTGCTACAGAAAAAGAGATGAGGCGCGCCTTCATCGGTATAAAAAAGGGGCAGTGTCCCATTTTATATGGAGGAAGAAAAGCTACCTTCAGCAAAGGACCCGACGGGCTCTATCCAGGGCTTTGGGGGTACGCCCTCAACACGAAAGAGGGTTTTTTTACCAATACCCCTTTCATTCATCAGGCAGCTGAGGGTATCCCCAATGGACATATACCCATAAGGAACTTCCTTTCGGCCCCTGCTGTAGTGGGAGACGAGGTGATGGGACAAATAGCCTTGGCCAATTCCCCTGAGGATTACACCAATCGCGAGCTTGATGCCGTTCAACGGCTCGCTGACATTTACGCCTTGGCTACGAAGCGAGAAAGGGAAGAGGAATCTCTGCTGGAGTCCGAACAAAAGTACAAGGCCCTTACGGAGCATTCTCTTACCGGCATATTCATACTTCAGCAAGGGAAATATGTGTTTGTTAATCGCCGATTCGCCAAAATGCATGGTTATTCCCCAAAAGAGCTATTAGGAAAGCACCATGTTTTGCTTGTCCATCCCCAGGATAGAGATGCCTGCAAGGCCATCCTCTCCAGACAGTCAAAAGGGAAAAAGGCACCAAAAGAATACGAAATAAGGCGCATCACCAAGGATGGAGAGATCCTGTGGTGCAAAGTAATGGTAGCACGCATACGGTATCGGGGAAAACCGGCTGTCATGGGGAATGTTATAGACATTACCCACCTTAAAGAAATGGAAATAGACCTCCGCCACAGCTTAGAAAAATGGCAAAGGACCTTGGAAGAGACCGTCTATGCCTTTGCTACTGCCGTAGAGCAACGGGATCCTTACACAGCCGGACATCAAAAGCGGGTGGCGGAGTTGGCCTATGCCATAAGCAAGGAAATGAACATTCCAAAAGAAGACGCTAAAGGCATTTACATGGCAGGGTTGGTGCATGACATTGGCAAAATATCCGTGCCAGCAGAGATCTTGAGCAAGCCAGGAAGGCTCACTGAAGCGGAATTTGAGATGCTCAGAGCCCACCCCCAATCGGGATACGAGATACTTAAAGAGATCGAGTTTCCCTGGCCCATCGCCGATTTAGTGCTTCAGCACCACGAAAGACTGGATGGTTCCGGGTACCCCCAGGGACTCAAGAATGGGGAGATCCTTTTGGGTGCCAGGATCCTGGCTGTGGCAGACGTGGTGGAGGCCATGGCCTCTTATCGTCCCTACAGGCCGGCTTTGGGTATAGATGCTGCCTTGGAAGAGATCTCCCGGGGCAAAGGCACCCTTTATGATCCCCGGGTAGTGGACACCTGCATAAGGCTTTTCAGAGAGAAGGGGTATAAGTTTGAGTGATGGGGGCCTGTTTTTCAGGGCAAAATATAGCGGAGGGGCGGTGTGATTGAGCTGAGTCGTTGTGAAACTCTGGATCTCTGTCGGTTTATGGTTGCAGGTTCCGGATGATGCTGGTATTGGACTTTCTAATACCTTAATTCATAAGAACAGGGTGCGCTTTAAAATACGGGTGGGCAGTCATGGGTGAGATACCTGTACCAAAGGTCTTCAAGAAATGTATCAGGGTGTTTATTGTGGGAGGAGGAAGGGCCTGCAAATCGCTCCTTTCTGCCATCCATGAGGATCCGTTCATAGAAGTGATGGGACTGGCGGAGATAGATTCAGGTGCCGAGGCCGTACTCCTGGCCCATTCCATGGGCATTCCCGTATATGAAGACTACCATACTGTCTTGGGGTTTACAGGGGTGGATCTCGTACTCAACCTCACAGGTGAGAGAGGAATCGAAGAGGAGCTTTCTAAGCGGATGGGGGGTAGGGCAGAGATCGTGGGAGCCTTGGGAGGCAGGTTGCTGTGGAGTGCCCTCTCCTGGAAAGACTACCTTGCAACTACAGACTACCTTACGGGTCTTTATAACGCTGGGGTCTTTCACCGGGGTTTGGGCTACGAGATTGAGAGGAGCATGAGGTACAGCGCCATGTTCTCCATCCTCTTCATGGACATGGACGATTTCAAGGGTGTGAACGATGCTTACGGCCACGTGATGGGTGACAAGGTGCTTAAAAGGGTTGCCCGGGCTATCCGCTCTTCCCTTCGAGGTTCGGATATTGCTGCCAGGTATGGGGGAGACGAGTTTGCTGCCATCCTCCCGGGTACCCCTCCGGATGGCGCCATAAGGGTAGCGGAGAGGATCAGGAGGCAGGTGGAAACCATTTTGAAGGAGGGATTCCCTTTTGTTACCTTGAGTATAGGGGTTGCTGCGTTTCCCATGGATGGAGAAACATCCGAAGAGCTGATGAGGAAGGCTGACTGGGGTATGTATAAAGCAAAGAAGGCGGGGGGGAACAGGGTGTGCTACGCCAAGGAAGAGGTTCCCACCCCTCCCATTTTCCAGTCCATCGAGGATGCGCTTTTCCTGATTTCTTGTAAGGGGGAGAGGGACAGGTACAGCAGGTTGCACTCTGAGTTGGTTGCTGAGGTGTCGGTGGAGATAGGGAAAGCCTTGGATCTAAGTGCTGATGGCATCCGGTTGTTCAAGACAGCGGCTATCCTCCACGACATTGGCAAATCCGAGCTTGCTCCTGAGGATGGCTCATGGAACTACAAGGAGCATCCCGTGATAGGTGCCTTTATGCTGCGTAACGTTCATGCACTTTCAAAGGCCCGTCCCATGATTCTCTTCCACCATGAGCGATTTGACGGCTCTGGTTTTCCCAAAGGCCTGAAAGGTGAACAGATACCCCTTGGAGCCAGGGTTATTCACCTGGCAGACAGTATCTGCAGATTGCTCCAGGAGGAATCAGAATGGAGCGTCGGGAAGGTGATCCAGACCCTTGACATTATTGGAAAGGACCAGGGGGATGTGGATCCTTATTTGTTGGAAGTCTTCAGATGTTTCTTGAAGGGGAGAGACCCTCGAGAGATGATAATTGAATGATCTCAATCACTTCCCTTTATGTCCCCTTGAACTTCGGGAGGCGCTTTTGGAAAAAGGCCTCTAACCCTTCCTGAAAGTCTGTGGTGGTACCTAAGTAGGCGATACTGCGTCTTTCTGCTTCTAAATGGGTTTGCAGGTCATAGAAAAGGGCCCTGTTTATGAGTTCTTTAGAGGCGGCTATGGCTAAGGGAGGAGCCTGATTCAGACCTTGGGCCAGTTCTAAGGCCCTTTCTACAGCCCTACCGGAAGAGGTAATTTCGTTTACAAGGCCCAGATCTAAAGCCTCTTGGGTATTCACCATCCTGCCAGAGAATATTAGTTCGGATGCCTTTTTAAGGCCTAATGTGCGGGTCAAAGTCAGACTCCCTCCTCCATCGGGGGAGGCAGCTATCTTGATGTAGGCCATGTTAAGGGTGGCCTCTTCGTCAGCTATGGCC
Source organism: Aquificota bacterium (assembly GCA_015486105.1). Lineage (GTDB taxonomy): Bacteria > Thermosulfidibacterota > Thermosulfidibacteria > Thermosulfidibacterales > B14-G1 > WFSI01. The sequence goes on from WFSI01000054.1 coordinate 5,948, forward strand.
AGATCGCAGGCCAGGACCATGCTCATCCCCGCTCCACTGGCCACACCATTGACAGCGGCGATTACAGTTTTGGGCATCCTCCTTATGGAGGAGATGCATCTGTTAAGGAGGGAGGTGAGTTCCAGGATATAGCTTCTCCGGTCTTGCTGTTGCCGAAACTCCTTCACATCGCCTCCGGCGGAGAAGGCCCTTCCTGCTCCCGTGATCACCAAGGTCCTTATTTCCTTTTCCGGTTCCAGACCTTCTAAAATGTCCGCAAGTTGAGTGGCCAGAGAGGTGTTAAGAGCGTTGAGGTTCTGAGGCCTGTTTAGGGTTACCAGAGCCGTTTCTCCTTGCTTCTCAAAAAGGACCTCTTGCATTTTTACCTCCCGGGGAAGACTTGGTGTTGAACGCTAAGGTGCCATGAAAGGGTGTGAGCCCGCAAGGCCTGGTAAGGCAGGACTTCCCCCAAAAACTGACCGTTGCTGTAGTTAAGACATTAAAATTAAAGGGGATCCGTTTGAAAGTAAGTGAAAGGCGAGGCATTCTTCTTTTACCCCACAAAATCAACAGATTTTGTGGGGACCCCGTTTCTCTCTCCTGCCTGTGCCGGGGACACGGCAGACAGGTGCCCATGAATTCGCCGCATGTCCACGTGGAGTGCTGCTCCTAAGTATTTGATGAATTATTGCTTGCCTTCCTGGGCGGTTCGGACATGGTCTGCGATCGAAACGCCCGGCCCCCCTCATTTAAGGGAAACTGGGAGAAGTCCTATTGGTAATGATGCGGTGTTGGGTGTGTTTTTTTATATCACCCTACGATTGTGCTATAGAACCTTTTCATGGACGAGTTGCGTTTTCTTTCGCCCCAGGGAATGCTGGGGTATGGATACCCTGAGGGATCTCTGAGGGCGGGTTTGGGGGCAGAGCCCCACATGATAGGAGTGGATAGTGGTTCCACTGATGCTGGACCCTATCGATTGGGTTCGGGCATGCCTACGGTGCCCCGCCAGGCGGTTAAGAGGGATTTGGTCCTCATGTTGAGGGGGGCCCTCTCCTTAGGTGTGCCTCTGATTGTGGGTTCTGCCGGAGGTGCTGGGGCCAGGGAACACGTTGAGTGGGTGTTAGAGGTCCTAAGAGAGATAGTTAGGGATGATGGTCTTTCCTTCAAGTTGGCTGTGATCTGGTCCGATGTAGGCAAGGGGTGGTTGAGGGACAAGCTCCTGGCAGGTCGGGTGAGACCTTTGGGGCCAGTAAAGGGGCTCACTTTGGATGAGATTTATAAGGCCCAGCGCATAGTAGCTGTTATGGGGATGGCCCCTTATTTTAAGGCCTTAGAGTCGGGGGCCCAGGTGATTATCGCTGGGCGATCCAATGATCCTGCCATCTTTGCCTCCTATGCCGTGTGGAAGGGTTTTGATTCTGGATTGGCTCTTCACTTAGGCAAGATCCTGGAGTGCGGGGCCCTGGCCGCTGTACCTGGCAGTGCCTCAGACTCAATGTTGGGTACCTTAAGGGAGGACTCTTTCTTGGTGGAGCCCCTAAACCCTGCCCGGAGATGTACAGAGGTATCGGTGGCGGCCCATTCCCTGTACGAGAAGTCCGATCCCTATCAC
>WFSI01000055.1 GCA_015486105.1 Aquificota bacterium
GGAGTTTGGCCTAAAAGGGTACAGTTCTGTCAGCAGCGTTATTAGAAGGGTGGAGAATCGGCTTCAAAGGGATAGGAGGCTTAAGGGTCGCTATGAAGATATACTGTGTTCCATCACAAAAGGTCAAACATAGACTTGAACATCCCGCTTGGATTTTCAAGAACATTTTTCAAGGCTCCGGATTTCATAGTCTCGCTCCTGTTTGATCATTGACCACATGACTCTCACCAGGTGTCGGCCCAGACTCCGAACAGCCTGGTTATGCTTTTTCCCCTCAGCCCTCTTTTTCTCGTAGTAGGCCTTGGATTCAGGAATGCATCTGACGTGTCTGGCAACCGCTGTCATCATTGCTGCTTTGGCCCGCCGGTTAACCTGCCTCGGGCTTCTCGTACCGTGGAATTCTCCAGACTGGTTAGTGAGTGGGCACATGCCAAGGTACAAAGCCAAGCTTGCTTCGGACTCGAATCGCTCGAAGGTGCCTATCTCCCCTGCAAGCTCGGCTACCGAGGTTTTGCCAAAGCCAGGAATAGTACCGAGCCGTTTGGCAATCTCAGACTTTTCAGACAGAGGTTCCATGACCTTATCCAGCCCTTCGATTTGCTTCAAGAGATCCAGGATGCGATGGGCATCAGTTATTATCATACTGCCCACATACTCAACCTCCAAAGAGAACTTTGCGACCTTCTGCCATTCCCTGATGATGCCGGCGTACTTCTTGCCTACGCCAGGGGTTTTGAGAAGGCTGTTTTGGCCAATTCGGGCAAGCTTTGTTAGGTCGTTCCGGCAGGTTACGAAGTGCAGAAACCACAAATTGGAGGCATTGTTGGTGATGGCCAAAAGCTCAGGACAAACGGCCTGAAGGTCAGCCTGCATCCGATTCACCACTCGTATCTTCTCCCTCACCAGCTCCCGGCGTCTCCTGGTCAAGCGCTTGAGCTTTTCATTCTCTGAAGGCGTGGATACCACTTCCTGCAGCACGTTTTTGGCCATAGGCAACTGGTCCTTGAGATGGAAGAGTTCCAGGATCTTCCTGGCGTCCAAACGATCGGTCTTAGCTGCCCCTGGAAAGATTTGTTTGAACCTGGCGAGTTTCAGATTGTTGACGTTGTACAGGGTGTATCCATGTTCCTGGATCAACTTGTCCAGTGGCCGGGCATACCCGTTGAAGCCTTCCATGGCCACTGCCACTGGAAGCTTTGGAGTTTGACGATGCTGTTCAATTCGGTGGAAAAAGTGTTGGAAGCCTTCTTGGGTATGAGGAATATCGAATTCTTCCAGGATGGTTCCATGGGGATCTGCGATGCCCACACAATGACGTCTGCATCCCACGTCTACGCCTACACGGATTTCAGGGTCTACCACCTTAACCTCCTTTTGGAAAGATTACCCAGGGCGTCTCGTCTACAGAGCAGAGCCACAATCTCCCTGGATTGGCACCATCCCGGTGGACGTTCCCTGGATGTGAAAGAGGCAGGGGCGGCATTTCAAGTCGAGCAGCCACAGCCGCTGACCCCAAGAGCCACACCCCTGCCCCATTCATACCTTACTCCCTGGATTCATGATTGTCACTCCCATAAAATCCAATGGTAGACCCCTAAGCGCACCCAAGCGCGTTCCTTCAACCTGTCTTGTTTGTGGACCACCTTTCAAGGGGAGCAGGATAGCCTTTCAATTTCTTTTCTTATTTCTTCAATTATTTCTGGATTATAGATCTCTTTTTTGTTGTCTTTTTTGATTGAAAATACAATAAACACTTTTCCACCGAGACCCTTCTCAAATTCCTTATGAGTCTTGCCGAGCCATTCTTTCCATCTATAAATCTCTGGGGTTTGTTCATAAGTTATGGGTTTTATTTGCAAACCAATATATCTCCCCCCAACCTGAATATAAAAATCCACATTATAAAGTCTATCCCACTCATCTGGGGCAGGTTTTATCTCTATGCCCAAATCTCTGTGTAATTTCCCATATATTGTTTTTATTTCTGTTAGATAACCATCATAGGTTCTGTTAATTACAAGATTGTAAATATACAGGATGCAATCTTCCTCTGTAACTTCTTCAATTTCTGCCTGAATAACTTCTGTAATTTTGACATACAATTTTCCTCCCAGGTCTTCAATATACTCCTTAGAAGATAAAGAAATACCCTTGCTCTTAAGAAAAACAGCAAGTTTTTTGTAATAAAATTGCTCCCAATCTTTAATTGTTTTCGGGCTACATTCACGAATCCATTGAGATACTGGCCCAACACTGTTTTTCTTATTCAGTCCCCATCTATTTGTTGCTATGTTTAATATCCATTCCTTGGCCATTATTTCACCTCCTTTTCTAATTCAATAAATTTTGCCCTATACTTATAATCTCGCGTTTTATCTGCTTCTGCCAAGCCGGACTTAATCAAATAGGCATTTACAAAGATTTTATTTTTTAAATAAACATACGCTTCAACAGTATTTTTGTTAACAACAGAACCATTATCGAATTTAAGCAATACTTCCCTTTTCAGAATATATTCCTTTAGATATCTCAACGCATCTTCTTTTTTGATTATTCTTACGCCTAGAAACTTAACAAGCAACGCTGTGTTTAACTTAATTGTATGCTCATCTAGGATGTCAATGACCCTGTAAAGCCTGTTGTTCTTAAAATTGAATTTCTTAGGGTCAATTTTGGGTTTTGCGTCTTTAATTCTTGGTACATAATCTATTTCGTCAATTTTTATTGGTGTTCCTCGCTTTATTATCTGAATATTGTCACTAAATTGCAGTAAATTCTGTTTAAGTCCGAGTTTGTCTTTTACTATTTCCAAGAAACTTCCATTTATTTCATAGCCAATTGCATTTCTATTCATGCTTAAAGCAGCCTTTACCGTTGTTCCGCTCCCAAGAAAAGGATCAAGAACTGTATCGCCGACGAATGTATACATCTTTATGATCCTTTTTGGTAGCTCCTCTGGAAACATTGCCTCATGTTCTATCTGCTTTGCTCCACCAAAATACCAGTGTCCATAGAAGTATTCTTTCCATTCTTCCTTTGTAAGTCTCGATTTTTCCTTTACATCCGTAGGTACTTTTGGACTCCTCCCTGGTTTTTTAAAAATAAGAATAAATTCATAGTCTATCTCTACCATTCCATTTGGAGGATACGGATATGAGCCCATTACATTTGCTCCACCAGTAGTGTTCATTGTAGTTTTCTTCTGCCATATAATAGAACCCATGCAGTCAAAGCCTATATCCTCACACTGAGCTATAAATTCAGCATGTAGGGGTATAACCTTATATCTTCCGTAGATTATGGAACGTGCAAATTGATCACCTATGTTTATGCACAACCTTCTTCCCGGCTTTAAAATTCTGTGACATTCTTTCCACACTCTGTAAAGATCTTTCAAATATTCATGTAAGCTCTGCCCATATCCGATTTGTCCATCAACACTATAATCTTTAATGTGCCAGTAAGGGGGAGAGGTTACAACTAAATCTATACTATCGTCTTTAAGCTCAATCATTTTTCGGCTATCACCGGTTATTATTTTCGCCCAGTTGGTCATTGTTTCACCATAATACATCCAACCATAATAATATTTTTATCAAAAGGACTTCGGGCAATTGCACTGCTCCCCGCATGTCAAGCCACCAATTTCAGTTTTTGAGCCCTGTATTCCACAGGACTGAGGTATCCTAATGCCTGATGGGGACGTCCCTCGTTGTACCACCTGATCCAGTTCCTAATAGCATTCCTGGCTTCATCAAAACTCTTGAACACCCGCTGCCAGACACATTCTTCCTTCAGGCTCCTGAAGAATCTCTCGATAATGCCATTTTGCTCAGGCGTATAAGGGGTTATGTACTCTTGCTTTAGCCCATAAAACCTACATGTACCCCTGGACCTCTTGCTCAGAAACACCAGACCGTTGTCGCTCCTGATAACGGGCCTTCCTTTGCTCACTTTTAGAGTCCCAAACCTCCTTGAACCAACCCCCATTTAGTTATCACCTCTTCGTCCACCTTTCTGATAACGATACTATAATACATATAGACAGTTACAATCACAAATCATTTCTCTTGCGCAGAACCGGCTTAAATACCGACGGGAACGCAACTTTTTCTCAGAAGGGATCGCACCTACTGCTCCTTCAGTTGATTTAATCCCCCTCGCTGTCTGTGAGAACCTCCTTCCAGACGTGATAAGGGAAGCCCAGGAAATTGTCGAGCTCTGCCAAAAGGCCATACTAATTGCCCTGGCCAGCCACCCAAATGGTATGATGTGAGCAGCATCTTAGAGACCCACAAAGAGCTCCTTCCCCAAAAAGGGGAAGACTTAACACAACTCCCAAGGGCCAGATGGCTGAAGAGCCAGCGGGAAGTTGCATTTTATGACTCTATGGATCTCCTTCCTGAAGACCTATACGAAGAATCAGAAGCCCCCAAGGCCATCTCTTTAGCTGAGAGCTTCCTAAGGCTTGCCCAATATAGCCTGAGGACCAAGGGAATTTAGCCTGTCTCCTTGCCCCCTGCCACACCGCCGGAGAGAACAAAGGTGAGGACCTCTGAACCCTCGGCTTCGATGGGGGATACCCTATCCTTAGGCACCACCACCATGTTCCCGGCAAAGTTGTAAGACTGAGGTAGGTAAACCGCCACTTGATCGTGAAGGCCCCACTCCTGTAAGGTGTCCTTGGTGATGAAACCCACCACCTTCACCGCACCATCGGGGGTGAGGGCAACCAGCACGGGATGATCAAAGGTCTTCTTCTCTCCCACCAAGGCATTAGTAATGTCCTTTATGCTGGAGTAAAGTAATTTCACCAGTGGGATATGCTCAAAAACATAGTCCACCAGCATGAAAAAGCGCCGGGTAATAAAATTAGAAGCCAGGAAACCCAGCAGGGTAATAAAAGCCAGAATCACCACCAGGCCCATGCCTGGAATGGGTAATCCCAACATCCTGTCCAGTTTCACAAAAGCCACATAAAAGAGATAAACGGTGACCACAGCAGGGATAAAAAAGAGGAGTCCCCTCACAAAGTGTCTGGATAACCGCTTAAACATAAGTATACCTCCCCTAGTTTTACCTTCCCCTAACACGCTCCTCCCTTTCTGTCACCTTTTCTAAAAAGGCCAACTTTACAGGTTGATGGAGCACAGGTTAAACAATAATAAAGATCAAGGAGGAAGATCCCATGAAAGAGAAAGAAGCCCTATTGGACATGTTGGTGCAATACAGCTTTAAATTCGATCCTACCTACCCCTTCAGATTGAGAAGTGGCAAAATGAGCAATGTCTACATCGATGCCAAGGCTGTCACCCTTACAGCCCATGGCATGGCCCTTGTGGGACAGGTGATGTGGGAAAAGATCATTTTCCTGGGGGCCCAAGCCGTAGGAGGACTCACCCTGGGGGCAGACCCTATTGCCTATGCCACAGCCATGTACGCAAAGCTGAAAGGGGATGGGGATTTGGACGTATTCATCGTTCGGAAAAAGTCTAAAGGCCATGGCACAGGAAAAGGCATAGAGGGACCCATAGAGCCAGGTAAGAAGGTGGTCGTAGTAGACGACGTAGTGACTACAGGAGGAGCCACCCTCATGGCCGTGGAGCGGGTCCTAAACGCAGGCATGGAAATACTCAAGGTAGTACCCCTGGTAGATCGCCAGGAGGGGGGCCGAGAGGCCATAGAGGCCACGGGACTGGGATACGATCCCGTATTTACCAAAGAAGAGCTGCTGGAAAGATACAAACAATCCCTCACTCCTCCAAAAAGATAAAATGGCCAAAACTCTGAAAAAGTGAACCAGCCTAAACAGAAGCCACAAAGAAGGGCCCAAGAAAGGCTCACTACAACTACTATTGAGCTGTTTCCCCTCTATTTTCCTCTTGCCCCTTGCAATCAACATTTACTATTTATTCCTTTTGGATAGTGCCTGAGAGGCAAGGGAAGAAAAAGGTATGTTTAAGAGACACCGTAAAGGTCTGGGATATTTGGTTAGGTGATAGGAAGGTTTAAAGGCATAAAAGAATTGAAATTCTTGAGGTTAGATTGTATATAACACAGTTATTTTATACTTGATTGATTTGTTGTTAATGTATTATACGTATTTACAACCGAGTGTTTATTGACACTCTATTTTCATGTTAGTAAAATTAGAATTTGAAAGTTTGATTCTATTAAGCAGAGGAGGTGTAATATGAGGAAGAGGCTACTTTCCATATCAGTGTCTCTAATGGTGGTTATTTTCGTAGCTACTGCCGTTCCCGCCAAGACATATGTATGGAGGATGGGAACTACCTGGACTCCTTCTATCGCCCTCATCGATGCGGATCGTCACTTTACCAAATTGGTGAACGACTTGAGCGGAGGTCAGCTTAAGATTCGCCTTTACTCCGCCGGAGAGTTGGTGCCTGCCTTTGAGCTTTTCGATGCCGTGGCAAGGGGTACCTTGCAAGCTGGCGGTGATTGGCCCAACTACTGGGCAGGGAAGAACACCGCCTTCGACCTCCTGGGCTCTTACCCCATGGGACTCACCCCCATCGACTACGCTGTGTGGATATACCAGGGAGGTGGATTGACCCTCTACAACAAGGTCTATGGAAAGTACGGCATGGTCTACTTCCCCCACGCCGTGACTCCCATGGAATCGGGAGTGAGAGGACATAAGCCTATCAGAACTCTGGCAGATTTTAAGGGCTTAAAAATCAGGATGTCCGGGAGGACCCAGGGCAAGATCCTTAGGGACTTGGGGGCAGCTCAGGTGATGCTGGCAGGAAGCGAGATCTACCAGGCCCTGGAAAAAGGAACCATCGATGCCGCTGAATTCTGTTCCCCCAGTATAGATTGGGGTATGGGTTTTGCCGAGGTGACAGAGTACTGGGTTACCCCGGGATGGCATCAACCTGCATCTGTTCTGGGGGTTATGATCAATAAAAAGGCATGGAACCAACTCCCTGACAACCTTAAAGAGGTAGTTAAGACAGCAGCCATGGCCAACTTCCTTTGGAGCTTCACCCACTTTGAGTATGGTAATATAGATGCTGTGAAAAAGTTCCTGGCCAAAGGGACCAAGATCACCAGGTTGGACGACAAGGCTTTGAATAGGATCCAAGAGTTGGCCAACAAGTACATGGTAGATGAAGCAAAGAACAATCCCCTCTTTGCTGAGATAGCTTATTCCCAGGTGAAGTTCCTCAAGGACATTGCCCAGTGGAGGGCCATCTCCACGCCTTTTACCTATGGGAGAAACCCCAAGGTGCTGCCTGATCTTAATCAGTTAAGGGTCAAAACCAAAAAGTAATACCATACGTCGGGGCTCCAGTACCTTTTGGGGCCCCTTCCCCGGAGGTCCTCATGGATACAGTCGTAAGGTTCCTGGACACTGTCAGCGAGTGGACGGGCCGGATCTTCAGCTGGGTTATAGTACCTATCACTTTGTTAGTAGTGCTAGAGGTGGTCCTCAGGAGATTCCTCCACAGACCCACCATCTGGAACTTCGAAGTGACCAAGCAGCTCTACGGGTTTTATTTTATGATTGTGGCCGCTTACACCCTTCAGCACGGCGGGCACGTAGCTGTGGACATCTTGGCCAAGAGATTGGGCAAGAGAGGGGAAGCTATATTGGACATTCTGGGGTACCTCCTCTTTTTCTTCCCCTTCTGCATTATCATCGTCTGGCAAGGTTTTCTCTTCGCCAAGGCATCCTGGATCATAAAAGAGAGGAGCTGGAGTGTCTTTGCTCCTCCCCTTTACCCCATAAAGACCGTGGTTCCCGTAACAGGGGGCTTGCTCTTGCTCCAGGGATTTTCTGAATTTTTGAAGCGCATCTTGATCCTGAAAGGCCATGATCATGAGTCCTGAGGCCATCACCATCCTAATGTTCCTGGGCCTCCTCGTAGGCCTTTTTTTAGGTCATCCCTTAGCCTTTGTTCTGGGGGGTCTGGCAGTGATCTTCGGGCTTATTGGCTGGGGACCCTCTGTTTTTTATATGTTCATGAACCGAATTTACGGGGTTATGGATAACTATGTCCTTATCGCTGTTCCTCTTTTCATCTTCATGGCCCAGTTGTTGGATCGTTCTGGTGTGGCTGAGGAACTTTTCGACTCCATGAGATACCTGCTGGGGCCTGTCAGAGGAGGCATAGCCCTCACCGTGGTTATTGTATCTACCATTTTTGCCGCTTGTACGGGCATCATAGGGGCTTCCGTAGTAGCAATGGGGCTCTTGGCTTTGCCCATCATGCTCAAATATGGATACAACAAGCAGCTGTCTACAGGATGCATAGCTGCTGGGGGTACCTTAGGGATCCTTATCCCACCCAGTATTATGCTGGTGGTTATGGGAAGCGAGGCTACCCTTTCCGTGGGTAAGCTTTTCGCTGCAGCGGTTGTACCCGGTCTTATCCTTTCTACCCTTTACATGATCTATGTAGGGATTGTTTGCTGGCTTAGACCAGAATGGGGGCCAGCCCTTTCCCAAGAGGAACGGGCCCGGGTCTCTACAGGCCAGATCCTCCTCAGGTGCCTCAAATCTTTGGTACCTCCCATGCTCCTCATCCTAGGGGTACTGGGTTCTATCTTTACAGGTGTTGCCACCCCTACCGAGGCCTCTGGTGTAGGGGCTTTTCTGGCTTTTCTTATGGTGATGGCCTATAGAAGGTTCACCTGGAAGGGATTGTACGATGCTGTTCTGGCCACAGCTAAGATCTCTTCCATGGTGATCATTCTTCTCTGTGGGGCTACCTGTTTCACAGGGGTCTTTTTGGGTATAGGGGGTGGGGATGTGGTGAGGGGATTCCTCATGGGTTTGGGATTTGGGAAATGGGGAATCTACGCCGTTATGATGCTCATAGTTCTCATTTTGGGGATGTTTATTGATTGGATAGGCATTGTTCTCATCTGTTTTCCCCTCTTTTTACCCATTGCCAAGGAGTTGGGGTTTAATAAGCTATGGTTTGTCATGATGATCGCTGTTAATCTTCAAGCCTCCTTTCTCACCCCACCCTTTGGCTACGCCCTCTTCTACCTTAAGGGCGTAGCCCCACCCGAGGTGACCATTGAGGACGTCTATAAAGGTATTGTGCCCTTTGTAATTCTCATGATCATAGGCCTGGTGATATGCACGTTACTACCTCAGACCGTACTGTGGCTGCCCTCTGTGGTTGTGAAATAGAAGGAGGCTCTCCTACTATAAAGGAGGCTCCAGAGGAGGTCTATTAGCCCGGATCCGGATCCAGTTCATGGTCTTGAGCACCTGGGGGTTTTGAACAAGGCGCCTTTCGAGGTTCTTTTTATGGGGAAAATCCAATAAGGAAAGGCCCACAAGGATGGTGATTACACCTTGGCCTGGCAAAACGAGCATAGCCAGACCCGAGATGATAAGAATGAGGCCAAGAATGTTTTTGAGTATAAGAAGGGTCCATCTGAAAATGGGATGGATCTCCCTTGGTCTGAGTTTGCCTCGGGAGAAATAGTCTGACGGCATGAGGGCTATGAGTATGGGAACAGCTATCAAGGTCGCCACGAATAGGGCTCCTGACAGAATACTCACCCACTTTAGGAAGGGAGAAAGGGTCACACGATAACTCCCAAAGAATACTCAACGTCGCCCTCCCAGCCCAGAACAGGGGGACAACCCCCCAGGGTTTCTCTGCGCCAATGCATTACTCTTATCATTTTCTCATTAAAAAGGCTAACAGACTACTCAAGATAGGTTCTTATCAAAGTAGACCATAGGTGGGAAGGCGAAAAAGTCCTCCCATAATCCATGAGTAGCTATGAAGCCATGGAGATTTATGGAGCCTTTCAGGGATGCCCAGAGTTCCACAAGCTGCAATGTCTAAAACATCCAAACAAGGAAATTCTATCCTAAGCGTGGGTGAAGGCAAAAAGCATGCCTCTTTTGCTTTGCTCATGAATTAACCGCATGTTGGCGTAATATGTAGCTCTTAATCACTTAATAAGTCGCCGATTATCCTTCCTAACGCTCCGGCATGTCCGGCACTCAGAACACCCCGCCTTCCTATCTCACACAATTTTGAGGGAAGTCCTGCGGATTTACTCTTGAAAATATTGGCTTAAGGAGTATCCTCACAGGACAAATCATCTTTATTGGAGGATCAAGAGAGAATGTTAGAAAGGGAGTTTCTGAGGATCAAGAGGCTACCCCCCTACGTCTTTGCCATTGTAAACGACCTAAAATACAAGGCGAGACGTAGAGGTGAGGACATTATAGATCTGGGGATGGGAAATCCCGATGTTCCTACCCCCCCCCACATTATCCAAAAACTGGTGGATGCAGCCCAAAATCCACGGAACCATCGTTATTCCAGCTCCCGGGGAATCCCAAAGCTCCGGGAAGCCGTTTGCAGTTGGTACAAGAGAAAGTTCGAGGTAGATCTAGATCCAGAAAGAGAAGCCATCGCCACTATAGGGGCCAAGGAGGGAATTGCCCATTTCACCCTGGCTACCATGCGCCCTGGGGATGTGGCTATGGTGCCTACACCCACCTACCCCATCCACGCCTACTCCGTGGTCATCGCTGGAGGGGACTTGAGAAGCGTGCCCTTGGTCAACGGCATGGATTTCTTTGAAAGCCTCATGAAGGCTGTGCGTCAGACCTGGCCTGTTCCCGAGATGCTTATCCTCAGCTTTCCCCATAACCCTACCACCAAGGTGGTAAATATGGAGTTCTTCGAGAAGGTTGTGGACTTCGCCCGGCAGCACGACATTATCGTAGCCCATGATTTTGCTTATGCAGAGCTAACCTTTGATGGTTACAAGCCTCCTTCCATCCTTCAAGTACCCGGGGCTAAGGAGGTGGCGGTGGAGTTTTATTCCCTTTCCAAGTCCTACTCTATGCCAGGATGGCGGGTAGGTTTCATGGTGGGGAACCATGTTCTGGTAGAGGCCTTGGCCAAATTGAAGAGCTATTACGACTACGGCATATTCCAGCCCATACAAATCGCTGCCATTGTCGCCCTCAATGGCCCCCAAGAATGCGTCCAAGAAATTGTAGCCATATACAAAAACCGGAGGGACGTGCTGGTGGATGGCCTCAATAGGATGGGATGGAAGGTAGAAAAACCCAAGGGTACCATGTTTGTCTGGGCAGAGATACCCGATGATTACAAGCACTTGGGATCTCTGGAATTTGCCAAGTTTCTTCTCAAAGATGGGAAGGTGGCGGTCTCCCCTGGCATTGGCTTTGGCTACAACGCAGATCACTACGTCCGTTTTGCCTTAGTAGAGAACGAGCAACGCATCCGCCAGGCCCTCCGGGGCATGAGAAAGGCCCTGACCCTGGGGGAGAGGAAGGAATGGGTAGCCGTATCGGGATAGGCCTTTTAGGCTTTGGCACCATAGGCACAGGGGTGGTGAAGATCCTCACCCATAAAGAGGGCCTTTTAAAGGAAAGAGTAGGAGTTCCCCTGGATCTGGTGAAAATAGCCGACATTGATCTTAATCGCCCCAGGAATGTAAGAGTGAGCCCTGACATTCTCACCACCCAGGCCCTGGAAGTGATCCATCATCCCCAGGTGGATATTGTTGTTGAACTCATAGGAGGAATTGAACCTGCCAAGGGATTCATTTTGGAAGCCTTAAGAGCCGGAAAGCCTGTAGTAACGGCCAACAAGGCCCTTCTGGCCCAGGATGGAAGGGATATTTTGAAGACACTTGAGGAAACGGGACAGGATCTGGGTTTTGAAGCCAGCGTAGCAGGGGGTATTCCGATTCTCAAGGCTATGAGGGAGGGTCTGGTAGCCAACGGGTTCAACAGGATCTATGGAATCATCAATGGGACGGCTAACTATGTCCTAACCATGATGGAGGTAGAGGGCATCTCTTTTCAGGATGCCCTGGCAGATGCCCAGGCCAAGGGTTATGCCGAGGCCGATCCCACCCTGGACATTAGCGGCATGGATGCTGCCCACAAGGCCTCTATCTTAGCCACCATGGCTTTTGGGCGCTACTTCTGCGTAAACGAGGTGTATGTGGAGGGATTGGAGGAAGTGAACCTAAGGGATATCCGCTATGCACGGGAGTTTGGCTATCGGGTGAAGCTTTTGGCCCTCATAAAAGGGGGGCCAAAGGTGGAGATCAGGGTCCATCCCACCATGATTCCCTTAGAACACTCCCTGGCCAAGGTAGATGGGGTTTTTAACGCTGTCTATATCGAGGGTGATGCGGTAGGTCCCACCATGTTCTACGGACAGGGAGCAGGGGAAATGCCCACCGCCAGCGCGGTGATAGCAGACGTGGTGGATATAGCCAGGGATCTTTTGAAAGGTGGCACAAGGAGGGTGCCTCCCTTCTCTTACGAAAGCCTGGAGCGGGATGTAAGGTTGAAACCCATGGAAGATATAGTCACCCGGTACTATCTGCGCTTCATGGCCCAGGATAAGCCCGGGGTCCTTTCTCGCATCTCTGGGATTCTGGCTAAGGGTCAGATTTCTATAGAGTCCGTGATACAGAAAGGACGAAGGGAAGAAGGAACAGTGCCTGTGGTGATGATGACCCATGAGGCCAGGGAAATGGATGTCCGGAAAGCCTTAGCCGAGATAGATCGTTTGGACATCATAGGGGGCAAAACCATCCTCATCAGAGTGGAGGACGGGAAGGGTTGGTAAGAGCTTTTTAGCTCTTGAAAATTGTTATTATCTTGAATATAGTTTAATCAACTCTTTTGTAGGAGACTTACATGGCCAAGTATTTGGTCTTATTAGGAGATGGAATGGCTGACGAGCCTTTGGAGGTTTTGAATGGGCGCACGCCATTAGCGGCGGCCCATACCCCTAACATGGATGGGTTGGCCCAAAGGGGTGTATGTGGCTGGGTGAGGACGGTGCCTCCAGGTATGCCTCCGGGCTCTGATGTAGCTAATCTATCCGTTATGGGATTCAACCCTGCCACCTACTACACAGGAAGAGCCCCCTTGGAGGCAGCCAGTATGGGGATAGAAATGAGACCCCAAGATGTGGCTTATCGTTGCAATTTAGTAACCGTTAGGAACGGTACCATGGTCGACTACAGTGCTGGCCACATATCCTCCCAAGAAGCAAGAGAGCTTATCAAGGCTATTCACAGTGCCTTGGGAGACGATATCTTTGCTTTCTTCCCTGGCGTTAGCTACCGTCATCTTCTGGTATGGAGGGGGGGAAAGGATTCTCCCCAGACCACCCCACCCCATGACATTTCGGGACGCCTCGTAGAGGAGTATCTCCCTAATGGAGATGGAGCAGAGGACTTGAGGGTTTTAATGAAGAAATCCAGGGAAATCCTATCCCATCATCCTGTGAATGAGAGAAGGGTCCGAGAGGGCAAGAACCCTGCTACCATGATATGGCTATGGGGGCAAGGTAAAAAACCCAAGCTTCCCTCCTTCGAAGAAACCTATGGAGTGAAAGGGGCTGTAATTTCTGCCGTAGACCTTATGAAAGGAATTGCTGTGCTGTTGGACATGGAACCCATCTCTGTGCCCGGGGCCACAGGGTATCTGGACACAGACTACGAGGGCAAGGCCCAGGCAGCCCTAGATTTTTTAAGGAAGAGGGGTGATCTTGTCTATCTCCACATCGAGGCCCCTGATGAGGCAGGCCATCAGGGAGAGGTAGATGCCAAGATAAAAGCCATAGAGGATATAGATGCTCGGGTATTACCTATCATATTAGAGGGGGCCCGGGGTTACTCTGAGCCTTTCAACATCCTTCTCCTATGTGATCATCCCACCCCTATAGCTATCAAAACCCATACTTCCAACCCTGTACCCTTTGTGATTTGGAGAAGCCATCAGGAATGGGCAGGGGAAAGGGGATACAGTGAAGCCTACCTGGCACACCTCAGGCCTTACACCCTCCAGCAGGGCCATAGGCTCATGGCTCTCTTTCTGGAGCATCTCTGCCAGGCTTGCGGTTAGATGCATTGGAGATTCATATAAACTAGGGAACCCCTCCTTAATTCCCATAAAATCTCATTCCAGCCAGTAGTTAGGGGCCTCTTTGGTAATAATCACGTCGTGGACGTGGGACTCTTTAAGTCCTGCAGCGGTGATTCTAATAAAGCGGGCCTTCTCCCAAAGCTCTGGGATGCTGCCAGCTCCACAGTAACCCATACCAGCCCGTAATCCCCCCACCAACTGGTACACCATATCGGCCAAAGGACCCCTATAAGGGACTCGACCCTCTATGCCCTCGGGAACAAACTTTTTGGATTCCACATCGAACTGGTCCTGGAAGTAGCGATCCTTGGAGCCCTTTCTCATGGCATCCAGGGAGCCCATGCCTCGATAGACCTTGTAGCTACGCCCCTGATAGAGGACCACCTCTCCTGGGCTCTCTTCGGTCCCAGCCAGGAGGTTCCCTATCATAACGGAATTGGCCCCCATGGCCAGGGCCTTGGTTATATCCCCCGAGTACTTGATGCCTCCATCTGCTATAATAGGTATATCGTGCTTTCTGGCCTCGGCGGCGCACCAAGCTATGGCTGTCACCTGGGGCACCCCTATGCCTGCAACTACCCTAGTAGTACATATAGATCCTGGACCTACCCCCACCTTCACCCCATCGGCTCCCACTTCTATCATATGCCTCACTCCATCGGGGGTAGCCACATTACCCCCCACTACTTCTTCATCCGGGTAGGCCTCTTTGACACATCTCACCGTCTCCACCACCAGACTGGAGTTTCCATGGGCCGTATCCACCACAATTGCATCTACACGGGCCGCCACCAAGGCTGCCACACGGTCCATAGTATCGGGACCCACACCCACAGCGGCAGCACAGCGAAGACGCCCCAAGTCATCTTTGCACGCATAGGGATACTTCTTTATCTTCTCTATATCCTTAATAGTGATGAGCCCCTTGAGTCTGAAATCCTCATCTACCACCAAAAGTTTTTCAATCCGATGCCTATGTAACAGCTTCTTGGCCTCCTCCAAGGTGATCCCCTCAGGAACGGTCACCAAGTCTTCCTTAGTCATAAGCTCCCGGATCTCTTTCTCGTAGTCCGTCTCAAAGCGCAGATCCCGGTTGGTAAGAATACCCACCAAGGTACCATCTTCTAAAGTAACAGGGACCCCCGAAATCCTATAGCGGGACATAACATCCAAGGCCTCCTTTATCTTTTGCTGAGGCCGCATAGTTATGGGATGGACGATCATGCCGCTTTCCGAACGCTTCACCTTGTCCACCTCCCGGGCCTGCTCTTCAATGCTCATGTTCTTGTGGATAACCCCTATGCCCCCCTGCCTTGCCAAGGCAATGGCCATATCGGCTTCGGTAACGGTATCCATAGCAGCACTTACAATAGGAATGCTGATGGATATCCCCCGGGTGAACCGGGTCTTTACCTCCACTTCAGTAGGGAGTACTTCGGAGTAACCGGGGAGTAAAAGGATATCGTCAAAGGTGAAAGCCAAAGGCACCTGAAAGGGAAACTCTTTTCCCACTACATATACTCCTTCACCAGGACCTCTGCTATCTGCACAGCGTTCAAGGCTGCTCCCTTTCTTAAATTATCGGCCACCACCCACATTGATAGGCCGTGCTCAAAGGCCAGATCCTTCCTGATTCTACCCACATAAACATCGTCCTTTCCAGCAGCTTCTATAGCTAAGGGATACGCATTATCGGCAGGGCTATCCTGGACCACTACACCGGGGAAAGAGGAGAGCAACTCCCGGGCCTTCTCCGGGGTGATCTCCCTCTCTGTCTCTATGGTCACAGACTCAGAATGGCCAATGAACACAGGCACCCTCGCTGTGGTAGCAGAAACCAAGATGGTATCATCCCCCATAATCTTCCTGGTTTCATTATACATCTTCATTTCTTCTTTAGTATAGCCATTATCCTGGAAAACATCTATATGAGGCAGGCAGTTAAAAGCAATCTGATGGGGGAAAACGTTACACTCTACAGGCTGAAAGTTAAGGATGCTTTGTGTCTGGTTCATAAGCTCATCCATAGCCTTCTTCCCAGCCCCAGAGGTGGCTTGGTATGTAGCTACGATTACCCTTTTAATTTTAGCGTAATCGTGGATGGGCTTCAAAGGCACCACCATCTGAATGGTGGAACAGTTGGGATTAGCAATAATACCCTTGTTCTTATAACCCGCCACAGCATAAGGGTTCACCTCAGGCACCACCAAAGGAACAGCAGGGTCCATCCTCCAGGCGCTGGAATTATCAATCACCACAGCACCGCTGGCAGCGGCATCAGGGGCATACTCTAAACTCCTTCCCCCTCCACATGAAAAGAGGGCAACCTCTACCCCATCAAAGCAACCCTTCTCTAACACCTCCACCTTTACAGAATCACCTTTATATTTCAACTCCAGCCCCTTTGATCTGACAGAGGCAAAGAGTTTCAACTCCTTCACGGGAAAATTCCGCTGCTCCAAAGTCTTAATCATCTCCCGACCCACAGCTCCCGTTGCCCCAGCTACCGCCACTACATACTCTCCCATGGCTCTTCTCCCTCCCCTTTACAAGGCCTCAAAGGCCAATAGTTTCCTGCCCCTATACTCCTGGAGGAAAAGAGGGTCAACAAGGTAACTCTACAAGAGTTTCTCCTTTTTGCATCTCTTCCCATTCCCCTTTTGCCTCCGGTGAAGTAATAAAGGCAAAATAAACAACAAGGAGGTATTCATGGAACCTCAACCCTTACTTATATACACCCCTCGGTATATCCAATTCGATTACGGACGGGGTCATCCCCTAAGGCTTTACAGGCTTAAACTCGCCTACGAACTCATGAAAGACCTAAATCTCCTATCCCCCCCCGTAAAAGTAGAAGAACCCCAGGAGGCCCCCCAAGATATCCTCCTCACCTTCCATAAACCAGATTACCTTAAGGCCTTAGAAAAAGCCGACCAAGGATACCCCCTTCAAGGAGATTACGGTCTGGGAACTAAGGACAATCCTGTGTTCCCAGGGGTGTATTCCTTCTCCAAGTTAGTGGTAGGGGGAACCTGGAGGGGAAGCTACAGGGCCTTAGAAGGAAGAAGGGTCTTTCATATGGGAGGAGGCATGCACCATGCCCAGCCTGGTGAAGCCGAGGGATTTTGTTACCTCAACGATATTGTGATCTCCCTGAGTGAACTGGAGAAGAAAGGGCTCAAGGTCCTCTACCTCGACATAGACGCCCACCACTGTAATGCTGTTCAGGAGGCCTTCTATCATAGCCCCCAGATCCTTATAGTATCCTTTCACCAATACGACGGAGAAATCTACCCTGGAACAGGTGCCTTAGAGGAAATGGGAGAAGGGGAGGGAAAGGGATACAACCTGAACCTCCCTCTGGATCGCTACACGGAAGATGAAACCCTATGGTGGGCCTATCAGGAGCTGATCCCCCCCTTGTTGGAAGCCTTCCAGCCAGACATCCTCTTCACCCAATTGGGGGTGGACGGCCATAAAGACGACCCCCTTACAAGCCTCTTACTCACCACAGGATTCTATGAGCGCTTCGCCCAGGACTTGGCCTCCCGTTGGCATGGTCCATGGATAGCCGTGGGAGGAGGAGGATACGATCTGGTGAATGTGGCCCGCATTTGGGCCATCATCTGGGCATATATGGCGGGTAGAAAAATCCCTGACCAGCTGCCAGAGTCCTTCTTGAGGGTAGCTATCATGGAGGGTTATGACGGCCCTTTTATTCAAGATCTGCCTGGCTGGACAGGCATCCCCGGCCACGTGCCTCCAGAGACGAGAAAACGGATAAAATTCTTAGCAAATAACTGCCCCTTACTGAAATAGTCAACAGGGGTACCATGAACAACAAATTTGCCAAAAGGGTAATAAGGGAGTGGCTTCTGCTACTTACAATCCTGGGATGGAGCATCACCTCCCTCTCCCTGTGGCGATTCCCCCATTACTCTGCCACGGACTTCAAGGTGATTTACACCCTTTTTGTCTTTCTGGTGACTATAAAGGGGCTGGAAAGTTCCGGCATGCTCTCAGGCATAGCTGCCCGCCTGGATAGAGGTCGGCACCTAACCCCAAAGCTGGTGATCATCACAGGCCTCCTCTCCATGTTTATCACCAATGACGTGGCACTCCTTACCATGGTGCCCCTCACCCTGGCCCTGGACATGGATGCCAAAACCATTATTTTAGAAACCCTGGTGGCCAACGGAGCTTCAGCCCTAACCCCCTTTGGCAACCCCCAGAATATCTTTATTTACTATCATTATCACCTGCATCCTTTAGCATTCATGAAGACCATCGCTCCCTTCGCCTTAATATCCTTCCTCCTCATCTTGCTGGCTTCCTTCTGGAGAGAAGGCAGGGCACCTTCACAACCCCTCCAAAAGGTAAAAAATCCCTACCCAGGCAAAAAGGGCTCCCTTTATTTGGCCTTCTTCCTGGCATTCATTCTCGCCGTTTTGAAGCTTCTTCCGCTGTCTGTAGGGATAATTCCCCTTTTCTATGCCCTGTTTTTCGATAGGGAATGCCTCCATATCGATTATCTCCTTTTGGTCACATTTTTAGGCTTCTTTGGATTCACCGACAACCTCATGCACATCTTGCATTTCAACCTGACGAGCACCACCCAGGTCTTCGTCTACTCCTCCCTCGGCAGCCAAATCATGAGCAACGCTCCCAGCACCCTCTTCTTTGCTGATTTCACCAACAACTGGCATGCCCTGCTATGGGGAGTAAGCGTAGGCGGATTTGGCAACCTTATGGGTTCCCTGGCCAGTCTCATCTCTTACCGCTTTTACAAGGCCCACACTACCAACCAAAGAGATTTCTTGGCGAAATTCCACCTTTACGGTTATCTGGCCTTCTTTGCGGGCTGGGTCCTCTATTTTGGCATGCGTTTACTACCCTGATATTACAAAGATCCCCCAAAGGGATAAAATAAGGAGGTGGTCCATGAAAAGATATCCAGGGGTATGGAACACTTGGGTCAAGACCCCATACATAAGACACGAGCACAAAGAATGGCTAATAGCCAGTTCATGCCTTCCTTTGGTGGCTCCTTCGATATTCGAAGCACTAAGCAAAGACAGGGCCATTCTTCTTGCATGCCCAGAGCAAGAAAATCCTACCCATTACGGCAAAATCGCCAGCATGGTAAGGAGCTGTCAACCCCAGAAAATCATCGTAGCCACGGTAGAGGGTAGTCCTCACTGCTTCACCCTCCACGCCAGCATAAACGAAGTGGAATATATCTTAGGTGAAAAGGTAGAAAGAGAGCACTACGTGGTACTGGAAGGAAAAGACTTACTAAAGATAGATCCCACAGCAATAAGAGCTGCCAGATATCTCCATCTGGTAGACAAACTCGTAAAGGACAACCCCTCCATCCTAAAAGAGCTCTCAAGCTATAGCTTAGAGCACAAAAGAGCATCCTCCATTTCATAGATGATAGGAATTCTCAACACAAAAGGCTTTTACAGACCTTATGAAGAGAGGGTTAAGATTGAAAGAATCTACACTTAGGAAGAAGCTAAAATTATATATAATTACCGATAGAAGACTCAGGGATGAAGTAGACACCGCAAAATCAGTTTTAGAAGGAGGAGCCACGGCTATACAGCTTAGGATTAAGAACGCAGCAACTACCGAAATAATTAAGATTGCAAAGAAGCTAAGAAAAATAACAGAGGATTACAACGCCCTGCTTTTCATCAATGACAGAGTTGACGTAGCTCTATCCATCAAAGCAGATGGTGTACAGTTAGGTGCAGAAGACATGCCCATCTCTATGGCTAAAAATATCGCTCATCACCTGATCATAGGAGCCTCGGTCTGTGACATTAAAGGAGCTTTAAAGGCGGAAGAAGAAGGAGCAGACTACTTGGGAGTCGGCTCAGTTTTTCCAACAACAACAAAAGAAAATGCAAGACTATTGGGCTTAGAGGGGCTAAAGAGAATAGTGGAAGCTGTCAGAATTCCTATCGTTGCAATAGGTGGAATAGACCAGTTCAACGCCAAAGAAGTGTTGAGACTCGGTGTTGACGGTATAGCAGTTGTTTCCGCCATAGTTGGAGCACCAAACGTTAAAAAAGCAACTGAGAAGATGAAGAAAATAATATGTGAACACACACGTAGCGCTCCAACAACGTAAAAACTGAAAGGACAAACAGGAGGAAATGGGAAGAAAGGCTCAGCTTTTTGTCAAAGAAAACTTTTTCATCACGCGTCATCTCAGGGACTACCTCTCGTTACTCATGGCCATGAAGATGGGGACCCACAAGCACATAGAGCTGGAAACCTGAAACAAAGCTCCGCCCCCACTCCTTGCCATCCATTAGGAGGGATGGTACTTTTCCTCTAAACTGAGCTTAGGTATACATCGTTTGAAACTCGTTGTGAACTGGTGGCAGAGGTTAATGGGAGCGTCATAGCACTCCTGGAGGCTTGGGGATTTGGTTAAAAAAGAAAAGGCAAAGGGCAGGAAGTTGGCGACTACCGCCACGAGAAGGCCGGGCCCTTATTCCACCTACGAAGTGGGTAGAGTTTATTAGGCCACAGAGCGGAGGCTGCTATGGCACGTGTGGCAGTGAATAAGAATCGGCTTTCTGAGTTCTGCCGAAGGAATCACATCCGGTGGCTGGCGTTTTTCGGCTCGGTGGTGCGTGATGACTTCAGACCCGACAGCGATGTGGACGTGCTGGTGGAGTTCGATCCAGAACACATTCCGGGCCTTTTGGGCCTCGCCCGCATCGAGCGGGAACTCTCGGCCCTCCTTGGTCGGCCAGTGGATTTGCATACGCCTCAGGACCTGAGTCGCTACTTTCGTGAGGAGGTCTTACGGGAAGCGGAGGTGCTATATGCGGAAAAATGGCCGCATCCGGCTTCGACACATGCTGGACGCCGCCCGTGAAGCCATGACCTTCGTTCACGGAAGGAGAAGAGAGGATCTGGATCGAGATAGACTCCTGGTCCTCGGTCTGGTGAAAGGGATTGGGATCCTCGGGGAAGCGGCTTACCAGGTCTCTCCGAATACACGCAACCGGGTGCCTGACATCCCCTGGGAAGACATCATCGGTATGCGCCATCGCCTGGTGCACGCCTATTTTGACATCAACCTTGATATCCTGTGGCGCACGGTCCAAAGCGATTTACCACCCCTCATTGTAGCTTTAGAAGAGGCATTAAAAAGAAATTGGAATGGTGCAGATGAAAGCGGTGCGGCGGTTGATTGAAACAGACATGCCGGTTGGAGTGATATAGGCGCATGCGCGGGCGGGACCAGAATTTGAAGAAGGAGCATCTGCACACCCTGCGAGTATGATGGGCAACCTGTCCCCTGAACGCCTGCCGGAACAGTGCTGAGGGCTACATTCTCGACGGATCATGCTTTAAAAACCTCTTCCTCCTTCACCTGATTCACCTTTCCCTTCCATGGGCATTTACGGTTACCCCCCAGGGTGGCAGTCCTCAATTGGTTGCGGTTTTTAAAGATGAGTCAAAACTCCGTACACCGCATGTCCCTGACCCCTACCAGGATCAAGGGGACCAGCAAAAGACCCGGGGCCGACAATGCCCACATCTACGCCGGGTTTCTGGGATTTGGGAAGGAGAGACTCAGGGAGCTGAGGGTGAGGGGGATCCTATAGCCATTCAGAAAACCCGCCTCTGTTCCTTGCCATCCACTAAGCTGGGTGGTACTTTTTCTCTAAACTGAGCTTAGGTATACATCGTTTGGAATCCGCCGTGAGCTGAGGGACAAGAGGCTTTGGGAGCATCATAGTATCCTGGAGACACTGGAGACATGGCTAAAAGGAGAAGGAGCAAAGGGCAAGAAGTTGGCGACTATCGCCACGAGGAGGCTAAAAGGAAGAACAACCCTCCAGCGGGGATAGCGCCGACCTATGAGGTTCAGGAGA
>WFSI01000056.1 GCA_015486105.1 Aquificota bacterium
GGCCTTAGTTGCATAAGCTACATCCCCATCTACAAAATAAACCCCTACCAACATACTGGGAGAGGCCACCAAAAGGACCCCTGTCTCCCTATTGGATTTGATTAGTTGGAACACTTCTATGGGATGAAACAGACGCAGATCACCTTTGATAGCCATGGAACTTCACTCCCTTCAGATAATCTTATTCAGCTCTTTAACTAGCCTCTTTAAGGCCATAAAGATCATGCCCAGCTTGGCCTCCTTGCTCATAAGGGCCAAAAGCAAGGCATCCTCTCCCACAGAAGTTAGGATCACATCCCCCTTCTCTGCCCGGACAACAACCTGCTCTAACTTTCCCCTTTCCAGCTCTTCAGCGGCCCTCTCACCCAGAGAGAGAAGGGCTGCCCCCATGGCGGCTACCCTGTCTTCCTCCATGTCTGCGGGCAAAACACTCTCTATAGGCAAACCATCGGTGCTAACCAAAGTAAGGGCCTCTATATCAGGAGAAAGGGTATTGTGCTTCTCATAAGCTTCACCACCTTGCTCTCTTTAGCCTTAGCCATATCTAAATCCCTCCCTAATCCCCAGTCAGGGTTCTAAAATATCCCAAACTTTTTTTGAGTTTATCCAAGTAGCTTTTTATAAAGACCGTCTCCTCGGTCTCTGCCTGTAACCGACCCTCCAACTTTTTCACAAGCTCTTGGGCCTCAGCCACCCTCTCCTCTAACACGGTAATAGCATCGTTGAAGGCTTCACCCAAGGCACCCACCATGTCAGGGGTAGCCTCAGCCCTGACCCGCAAATCCCCCTGGGAAACTTTATCCAAACAATCCACCAGTTCCACCATGGAATTGTGGGCAAAAAGCTTATCCCTTTTGGCCTCTTCAATCTTTACACGGAGGCTTCTTTCCACTTTTTTGAGCAAAAGTTCTATGGCCGTCACCACCCTCTTTATCTCAGGGGGCCACTCCTCCCTAACCAAAGCATCCACATCGTCCAAATCCGATTCCTTTAAATATGATGAGATTAAATAAAGCCTGTCTGACACACCCCTCAAATACAAGTAAAGAAGAAGGGCCATAACTAAGGTTAGTCCACCCCCAAAGAAGAGAATACCCGTACCTCCCGTATTCCTATAAAAAACTCCAGCTTCAAAACCAACCCTTAAGGTTCCCGTCTCTAAAGGTTCCCTTAGCTCAATCACTCTAATATCTCTTCCTTCGTGGGAGCGCTTGACAGTGAGAAGCCTTTCTCCATTCATACCCTCTAAAACGATATAGATGAGGCCTTTCTCTTTGGAAAAAATCTCATTAAACTTAGCTTGTAATAACCTACCCTCGTAACCTCTGTTTATAACATCTTCCAAATCAGCAACAACACCAGGAGTCCCCCACCTACCCAGAAAGAGATAATAGAATGCTAGAGTCATAACCACACCCACTATCAAAACAGATGTGACCCCTTTTTTATTGATGCTCAATATACCTCCCAATCAACACAAAACTTCATTAGTAATAGTCTTTAGGTTTCCCTTTGTCAACAAAACTGTACAAATGTTCTTCACCATCGCCTTCTTTTTTCCAAAAACCTTTACTGTTGGTAGACCAAAGTTACTTTAGAGGTCTCTATGATATTATTGTATTAAGATAGCCCCAGTGTTCGGACGTTAGATAAAAATATTAAATCTATTTCCAAAAAGCTCACTTATCCTTATCAACCCCCACCAATCAAAAAGTTAGAAACATGCCAACTCCTTAGCTTTCTCCTGGGCCATCTCCTTAATATGATTCATGCCCTCAATAACCCCTGGAGCATCAACACCCTTAACGAGAATAGGCTCCATCATAGTCATTCCTAAAAGGGATGATACGCACCTCATGGTAAGGAGAATCCCTTCAAAGAGTCTCTCCCCTTTAGTAGCTCCTGTAGCCAGTATAAGTAACCCCCCCCTCTTTCTTCTCCAAGGTTTTTTCAATAGGGCTTCCATCGCCCACAAAGGTTGGAGACGATCTACAAAAGCCTTAAGTTGGGATGGTACATGATAAAAATATACAGGGGTAGAAATAACTAAATGATCGCTATCAGCTATCACGTCCAATATAGGGGCCACATCATCCTCAAAGACACATACACCTGTAGCATCACACTCACCGCATCCAATACAGGGCTCAATATGCAGGTCCCTTACGCAATAACGGGTTACCTTGCCACCCATATCTGAAATACTCTCCGTCACCCAGCGGAGAAGTAGGGAAGAGTTGCCATCCTGCCGAGGACTACCTTCTATAGCCAGAACTTTCACGACACTCTATCTCCCTCCCCCTCAATGACCATTGATAACAGCACACCTTTAGCTTAACCATCTAATATCCAATACAACCTAAATCTCCCATTAAAGGATTCAAAAAGGGTAAACAGACTGTACGGATCAGGGCTTTGCCGATTTCACCATGCTTTTAGGGGCCAAGACCATAACCATATTCCTCCCTTCCATATCGGGGAGAGTTTCTACCACGGCAATATCCGACAAATCCTTGACAACCCGCTTTAACACTTCCCTCCCCGCATCTATGAAAGCCAACTCCCTCCCCCGGAAGCGGACATTGATCTTGGCCTTGTTGCCCTCCTCCAAGAAACGCCTTAGATGCTTAAGCTTCACCTGATAATCATGTTCCTCTATCTTGGGGCGCATACGCACTTCTTTAACCTGAATAACATGTTGTTTCTTCTTAGCAGCCTGGGCCTTCTTCTTCTGCTGGTACTTGAACTTCCCCAGATCCATGATACGACACACGGGGGGAGTAGCATTAGGAGCCACCTCTACCAGATCCAACCCCCTATCCCTTGCAGCATCCAAGGCCTCCTCTATTGAAAGAATCCCCAGCTGCTTCCCATCCTCATCAATAACCCGGACATCCCGGGCACGGATCTGCTGATTAGCCCTAACCTTGGTCTCTTTAACAGATATAATCCCACCTCCCCATAAGTATATCTATTCACCGAGTCTATGCTTTATTCACTGAGTCTTTGCTTTATCTCTTCATCCATAACATGGACCACTTCTTCCAAAGACATGGTACCCAAATCCCCCCTCTTACGATGCCGGACAGAAACAGTGCCATTAATCTTCTCCCTATTACCCACAATAAACATATAAGGTACCTTCTCTACCTGGGCATCCCTGACCTTGGCCCCCAGCTTTTCGTTACGCAGATCAGCCTCCACCCGAAATTCCTTTGCCCTAAGCCTCTCAACCACCTCTAAGGCATAATCGGCCTGATCATCGGTTATATTCATCACCCGTACATGGACCGGTGCCAGCCATAGGGGAAAAGCCCCCGCATAGTGCTCAATTAGAACCCCTAAGAAACGGTCTATGGAACCCAGGATTACCCGGTGGACCATGGCAGGACGCTTCTTCTCACCGCTACTATCCACATAGGTAAGGTCAAAACGCTCGGGAAGGGCAAAGTCACATTGAACCGTGCCGCACTGCCACCTGCGCCCAATTGCATCAGTAAGTTTCACATCTATCTTAGGCCCGTAAAAGGCACCCTCCCCATCGCAAATATCATAGGGCAAGCCCATGTCTTCTAAGGAGTCTTTTAAGGCATCCGTGGCCCTTTCCCACATCTCGTTGGTCCCAATGGATTTTTCTGGTCGTGTACTTATCTCCACTTCATAGGGAAACTGGAAAATCTTCATAACATCATGGACAAAACCCAGCACCCCCTCTATCTCCTCTTTAAGCTGCTGAGGCATACAGAAGATATGGGCATCATCCTGAGTAAAGGCCCGAGCCCTCAAAAGGCCGTGGAGGACCCCTGATTTTTCATGGCGGTGAACGGTACCCATCTCAAAGTAACGTAAAGGCAGATCCCGATAACTCCTAATCCTGGATTTATAAATAAGGATATGGGCCAAACAGTTCATAGGCTTAATACCGTAAAGATCCTCATCTACCTTTGTGAAGTACATCATCTCCCTATAGTAGTCCCAATGACCAGATTGCTTCCACAGATCAGCTTTGAGGAGAGTGGGTCCCATAACAACTTGATAACCCCGTTTCAGGTGTTCCCGACGCTCGAAATCCTCCAGAATAGAACGTATCAAGGCCCCCTTAGGATGATAAATAACGAACCCCGGCCCTACCTCCTCCCGTATAGAGAAGAGATCCAGCTCTTTGCCCAGACGGCGATGGTCCCTGCGCCTTGCCTCTTCCAGAAAGTTGAGATAGTCCTCCAGTTCCTCCTTTGTAGGATAAGACACCCCATAAATGCGCTGGAGCATAGGGTTCCTCTCGTCTCCCCTCCAGTAAGCCCCCGCCACAGACAAGAGCTTCACTGCCTTAACCTTTCCGGTAGAAGGAATATGGGGGCCCCGACAGAGATCCACAAAGATATCCCCTGTGTGGTAAAGGGAAACCCTCTCATCGGGGATATCCTCTATAATCTCCACCTTGTAGTTCTCCCCCATCCCTTCAAAGAGGCGAATGGCCTCCTCCTTGGAGACCTCCAACCGCCTAAAAGGCTCGTCAGAGGCAATAATCTCTGCCATCTTTTCTTCTATCTTCTCCAGATCTTCAGGAGTGAAAGGCCTCTCATAGTCAAAGTCGTAATAGAAACCCGTCTCCACTGCTGGTCCAATGGTCACCTTGGCTGTGGGAAAGAGCTCTTTCACAGCAGCAGCCATGATATGGGCAGTAGAGTGCCAGTAGAGTTCACGGCCCTGAGGATCCTGAAAGGTAACGGGCTCAACCTCGCAGTCCCCATTCACAGGAGCAGTGAGATCCTTCAACTCGCCATCTACCCTCACCGCCAATACCTGATCCAACCCACCATAATCCGCCTTTTTCAAGGCATCCAGATAAGAGGAACCCTCCTTCAAATCTACACCACCATTACCCTTTATGCGCACCTCAGGCATAACTATCCCCCAGAAATCCTCTTTGGAAAAGGCAAGAGCACAGAACCCTCAACTCTGAAATATCCTCCCCCAACGGGAAGGCTTACTAATACAGATCCGCTCCCATGGTAGGGACGGGCGGATTTGAACCGCCGACCCCTTGCGCGTCAAGCAAGTGCTCTCCCCCTGAGCTACGTCCCTTACCATCGGTACTCTTATTTAAGAGAGGAGAAGAGGGTTGTCAATAGAAAATAAGGGCAAGGACCATACCCACCCCAATGGGAATGGTAACGTTATCATCCAAGGGCCAGGGAGCTGTCTCTACCAAGGACCCCACCAGAGCCCCCACAAGGGCCATAGGAAAGGAAACAAATAACCATGTAAAAAGGGTAGCCCCCACAAAAAAGGCTCCACTTCCCTCTAAGGAGAGACGTGTATTCCAGGGCCATCTCCTTTTTCCCCAGGCCTTGCCCACCAGGGTGGAAAGGGCATCCCCCGAGGCCAGGACGGCTATGGCCCCCAGAGCGGCATAACGGGGATAGACCACCAGGGAGAAACCCACAGCCAACCCATAAAGCACGGCCCCTTTACCAGGAAAACGCCGGGCATCCTCGGGGCGATCCAGAAGCCTTAGGAAAGGCTCAGCCCAGGGAAAAGGCTTTTTGGTGTGACGCCAGGAGAGAAAGGCCCCCACCACTGCCATGAAGATGAGTACCCATCCCACCTTGGCCTCCCATCGGATATAGGCCAGGGCTATAATGGTACCATTAATAAAATGGAAAATCTGTCTGGGCAGTTCCTTTTTCAGGTCCACGACTCCACCCCCCAATAGAACGAGGCTATCATCCACTCATATCTTTGCAAAGTCCGGAAACACCCCCTTGCCAAATCTCGCCCCAGACCCCATAAAAATCCCACCATGGAGTTTCGCTTAGTATCGGAATACCAACCGGCTGGGGATCAGCCCCAGGCCATTGAAGCCCTGGTGAGAAACCTCCAGGTGGGGGTACAACATCAGACCCTCTTAGGGGTGACGGGCTCGGGCAAGACCTTCACCTTAGCCAACGTCATCGCCCGGGTGAACCGCCCCACCTTGGTCATCTCCCACAACAAGACCCTGGCTGCCCAGCTCTACTCCGAGTTCAAGACCTTCTTCCCCGAAAACGCCGTGGAGTATTTTGTTTCCTACTACGACTACTACCAGCCCGAGGCCTATATTCCCCAGCGGGACCTCTACATAGAGAAGGACTGTTCCATCAACGACGACATAGACCGCATGCGCCACTCCGCCACCCGCTCCCTCCTGGAGCGCCGGGATGTGATCATTGTGGCCTCCGTCTCCTGTATCTATGGCCTGGGCTCCCCCGAGGCCTACTACGGCATGGTGATCACCTTAGAGGTGGGAGACTCCCTGGAGCGCTCCTGGCTCACCCGAAAGCTGGCGGACATCCACTACACCAGAAACGACTATGACTTTCACCGCGGCACCTTCCGGGTCCGGGGGGACGTGGTGGAGGTCTTCCCCTCCCACACCCAAGAAGAGGCCCTGCGCATAGAGCTCTGGGGAGACGAGATCGAGGCCCTATACCTCTTCGATCCCCTCACGGGAGAGATCCTGGAGGAATCTCAGCGCTTCACCATCTACCCTGCCACCCACTATGTCACTTGGGAAGAGATGCGTAAAAGGGCCATAGCCAGCATCAAGGCCGAGCTGGAGGCCCGAGTGAAGGAGCTCAGGGCCCAGGGGAAAGAGGTAGAGGCCCAGCGCCTGTGGCAACGCACCACTTTCGACTTAGAGATGATCCAGGAGATCGGATACTGCAAGGGCATCGAGAACTACTCCCGCCACCTCACGGGCAGAAAACCCGGAGAACCGCCCCCCACCCTCATTGACTATTTACCCAAAGACGCCTTGATCATCATAGACGAGTCCCACGTCACCATCCCCCAGCTCAAGGGCATGGTGGAGGGCGACCGCTCCCGGAAGAGGAGCCTCATCGAATACGGCTTCCGCCTCCCCTCGGCCCACGATAACCGCCCCCTCACCTTCAAAGAGTTTGAGGCCCGGGTGAAGCAGGTCATCTATGTGTCGGCCACTCCGGGAGACTACGAGCTGGAGAAAAGCAGTCCCTACGTGGTGGAGCAGATCATCCGCCCCACGGGCCTCATGGATCCCAAGATCGAGGTCCATCCCGCCCGCCACCAGGTGGACAACCTCTACGGCGAAATCCGAAAACGGGTGGAGAGAAGCGAGCGGGTCCTGGTCACCACCCTCACCAAGCGCATGGCCGAGGACCTGTGCGACCACTACCAGCAGATGGGCCTCAAGGTCTGCTATCTCCACTCGGAGATAGACACCATTGAGCGCACCCGCATCATCCGGGACCTGCGCTTAGGCAAGTACGACGTCCTCATAGGGGTCAACCTGCTGAGGGAGGGGCTGGACATGCCCGAAGTCTCCTTAGTGGCCATCTTAGACGCCGACCGGGAGGGTTTTTTGCGCTCCGAGCGATCCCTCATCCAGACAGCGGGCCGGGCCGCCCGAAACGTGAACAGTACCGTCATCTTCTATGCCGACACCATTACCCAATCCATGGACAAAGCCCTCAGAGAGACGGAACGCCGGCGCCGCCTCCAGGAAGAGTACAACAAGAAGCACGACATCACCCCCACCACCATCAAGAAGTCCATCCACCAGATCCTCACCTCCGTCTACGAGGCCGACTACTACACTGTGCCCCTGGTGGAGGAAGAGAAGCTCCCCTACAAAAGCTCCAGGGAACTGGAGCAGGAGATCGCCCACCTGGAAAAACAGATGAAATCCGCCGCCGACGCCCTGGAATTCGAAAAAGCCGCCCTCATCAGGGACAAAATCAAGGAATTAAAGAAAGCACTGGAGGAGGTAATGACGGGGTGAGGGCTCGGCGAGAAATAGGTCAGAATTACAGTGATCTGTTAAATTCCTCCATAGTCAAACCTGCACAGAATTGTACTGGTCGAGACTTAATCTGACACCTGGTGACAAGAATGATATAGTAACTAACATAAGGAGGTGTCAGATGACTACAGAGGAAAAGATCATTAAGAACAAGCTGGGATTGCTTGAACTGGCCAGGCA
>WFSI01000057.1 GCA_015486105.1 Aquificota bacterium
CCTGTCCCCACCTCTAAGAGTGATCCGATGCGGCCATACACCTCTGCATAGCCTTCGGTGGGTTCGGTGATACGGGAGAGAATTTTGAGGAGCGTTGTCTTCCCCGCACCATTCCGGCCGATGATGCCGATTACCTCTCCCCGTTTAACCTCGAAGGAGACGTCTTTGAGGGCCCAGATAAAGTCAGCTTGTGGCTCATGGCTCATGGCTGATGGATTCGTAGCTTGAAGGCGGCGGATGGGGAATTTTAGGGCATTGGCAAGGGTATCGCGGAGGGTGAGGTAGCCCTCTCTCTTCCCGATTCGGTATCGCTTGCCCAGATTTTCTACTCTGATGACGGTTTCAGTCATGGTTAATTTTGGTTCAGACTACGGCCGGATCTCATAGGGCAAAAGGCTGAGGACGAAATCCCATATTGCCTCGACTGTTGCAAGGGCTTCTTGTGCCTCTTCTTGTGTAATGTCTAAGACTTCTCCTGGGTAGCGAACTTCCACAGCATAAGGCGCCAGGGTTTCTATTTGATCTCTCAAAGAAACAAATCTGGGCTCTTTCACTTCGCAAAGGTCCAGTAGATAGGTCAGACTATGAACCTTTTCAAATTGAGTTGACTTCCAGGCCAGGAAACCCTTTAAAAGTTTTTCGACTGATTGCTGGCAGTGAAACAGAGCTGTATCCAGCACTGGTGGATCGTGTTTTATCAAAATCCTTGCCGAGAGCAAGTCATTCCGTGCTTTGTGGAGCCATTCTTTCACTTCTTCCAAGTTTGGATTCATACAGCACCTTTCCCTTTTCTTTGACAACTCTTTCAATGGAACTGCTCCACTGGCTACGGCGCTCGAATTCTGAGCGGGTCACCACTTTGATTTCAGCAGGGAGGAAGAGTCTCCTTAGGGTTCGGTAAGCCTTCGTAGCCCTTTTATGAGGCGGAAGGGAAGAGTTGCGAACTACTACAAGGAGGTCTACATCGCTGTCTTCGTGTGGCTCTCCGTAAGCATGGGATCCGTAGAGATATATTGCTTCCGGATGGAGTGCTGCGACTATCCTTAGAATTGCCTCTTCTAGCAGCGTGGGATTTATAGTTTTCATCTTATCCTCTTTTCATGTGTTTTAAACAATTATATCACATCCGCTATGGTGCCTTCCATGCGCTGGAAATAGATGATGCCTCCTGTAAACATGACTACCACTATGAATACAGAAACAGCCAGCATGGGGCCTGGGGGTTCACCTTTACCCAGGAGGGCCCAGCGGAAACCCTCTATCACCCCGGCCATGGGGTTCAACCCATAGAGAATCCTCCACTTCCCTGGTACGAGGCTACTGGGATAGGCGATAGGGGATGCAAAGAGCCAGAACTGAGCCAGGAAAGGCACGATATAACGTACATCACGATATATGGCGTTGGCCGCAGAGGTCCAGAAGCCCACCGCCAGGGCTGTGGCTATGGTTAGGAGGGCAAAAAGGGGCAGAAAGACCATGTTGGCGGTGGGATAGATCCCGTAAAAGAGCATCATGGCTATGAGCACGGCGAAAGCAATTGCAAAGTCTAAAAGACCCGAGAGCACCGCCGAAACGGGTAAAATCACCCTGGGGAAGTAGACCTTGGTGATGACCTGCTGGTTTGCCACCATGGTATTTGTGGAGTTGGTGAGGGAGTTGGCGAAGTAGGTCCAGGGCACAAGGGCAGAGTAGGCGAAGATGGGATAGGGGAGGTTGTCGGAGGGGATTTTGGCCAGTTTACCGAAAAAGATGCTGAAGACCACCATGGTGAAAAAGGGTTGGATGACGGCCCATGCGGCACCGATAACTGTCTGCTTGTAACGGACCTTTATGTCCCTCCAAACGAAGAAATAGAATAGCTCCCGGTACTCCCACAGCTCCTTGAACTTCAGGGATAGACCGGGACGGGGTTTGATGATTATGGTGGGCTCATGGTTCATGGCTCACAGCTCATAGTTGATAGCTCATTGTTAGTGTTCTATGTGGATGTTCCATCCATGCCCCAATAGAGATGGATCAGCCTGTTTCTGAACTTGCACATGTTCTATAGACTTTGGGCTATACTTCTCATCCTATCAGCTTGGTTTTACAGGTCTTAACGCATAATATGGGATATATATAATCTTGTACAGCCTACCGGCCTTTCAGGTCCAGCTTTGACCCTCCTCTATATTTTCCCTCGGCTTTTTCGTAGATATTTACAACCCTGTCTATGAAGGTAATCTACTCCATGGTCCTGTGCAATATATGAGGGGTTGGGGGATATCCCTGGAACAGGCACTACAGGTATACCCTGATGAATATTGCTCCCAGGAGAATGGTGCCTGAGATGAAGAGATGTGGATCTTTAAAGAAGGTTTTTATGGGATCTTCCCCTTTATCCTCTTTGATAAGCTGAAGGTATCTCAGTATCCCATAGACGGCTGGTAGCGTGGTAAACACGAGTCCTTGCCCCCTCTCTACGGTGTAAAGGATGTAGGTGATAAGGGTAGAGGCAGAGGTGAGGAGGAGGGCATTGTCCAGAAAGTCCAGGGAATAAGAGTTGAGGGTCGTTCTGTGATTAATTGCCTCTGCACCCAGAGTGGAGAGTTCTACCCTCCTTTTTCCCAAGGAGATGAGGAGGGCCATGAGGAATACGGTGATGAGTAACCATGAGGAGGCAGGGATACCCGTGGCTCCTTCTCCAGCCAAAACCCTGAGGAGATATCCTGCAGCCACTAAGAATATGTCTAAAAGAGTGACTCCTTTTAGCCCTGAGGAATAGGAGATGCTTAGGGCAAGGTAGAGGATGAGGATCATCAGAAATTTTTTGGGCAAGGCAAAGGCTAACAGAAGGGATAAGAGCAGTAAAAGGCACATGACCTTTATGCCCTTCTTCTTTGTGATGGTACCCTGGGCTAATGGGCGGTTCTTTTTAGTGGGGTGCTTCCTGTCTGCCTCTGCGTCCATGATGTCGTTGAGGATGTACATGGCACTGGCAGCTAAGGATAAGGAGAGGAAGGCCAGGATACTGGCTCCCATGACGGATGGATAAAGGAACCTGCCGGCGAAAAAGGGTACGGCAAAGACGAGGATGTTTTTGAACCATTGATGGGGCCTCAAAAGCTGGCGGAGGTCGTCGGTATTTATGGAAATAGGCATCTTAGGGGCTGCTCCAGGGGTTTGGGAGATGAAAGGTTCTGGGGGAGGGGTCTCCTTTTACCCTCTTGCTTTCAAACCTGAGTTGAGGGTTATCTATAAATACCATATAGAAACCTCTATGGGTTTTGGAAGGCTGTTTCAAGGGGGGAAAGGTGAAAGGAGCTATGCGCTTAGCTATTGTGGGGGATCTCATTCTGGATGAGTACCTTTTAGGGACCCCTGAAAGGATCTCTCCCGAGGCCCCTGTGCCGGTAACCCGGGTGGAG
Source organism: Aquificota bacterium (assembly GCA_015486105.1). Classification (GTDB taxonomy): domain Bacteria; phylum Thermosulfidibacterota; class Thermosulfidibacteria; order Thermosulfidibacterales; family B14-G1; genus WFSI01. The sequence continues at coordinate 3,408 of WFSI01000057.1, forward strand.
TCTAAGGACTACCGCTTGGGAGGAGCGGCCAATGTGGCTGCCAACGTACGGGCTTTGGGTGCGGAGGTGAGCCTTTTTGGTGTGGTGGGGAAGGACGCTCAGGGGGAGATTCTGTTGGGGATGTTAAGGGAGATAGGGATTTTCAGTCAGGGAGTGCTTGTAGACCCCCATCGCTTTACTACCCTTAAAAGCCGGGTGGTGGCCTTGCCCACCCGGCAGCAGTTGATCCGATTGGACAGGGAGGAAATTAGGGACCTGTCTCCGGAACAAGGAAGAGAGCTTGTGGCCCGGTCTAAGGATTCTGGTCCTTTTCAGACTGTTTTGGTTTCTGATTACTCTAAGGGGGTGGTGGTGCCGGGTCTTATAGAAAAGTTGAAGGGGGCTTTGCCTGGAGTTCCCCTGTTGGTAGATCCCAAGGGGCAGGATTTTTCCCTGTATAGGGGAGCAGACTTGGTGAAGCCCAATAGAAGAGAGACCCTGGCCTTGGCTCCTTCTGTTGATGGAGGGGCGGGAGAGATCTTTTCCCTTGCGGGATGTGATTGGGTGCTGGTGACCCTTGGAGAGGAGGGCATGGTTCTTTTCTCTAAGGGGGGTAGTGAGGAGAGGTTTCCTGCTCGGGCCAGGGAGGTTTACGATGTGACTGGTGCAGGAGATACGGTGCTGGCGGCCTTGGGGGTTTTTATGGCGGAGGGGCTGACTGTGAAGGAGGCTGTGGGTATGGCCAATGTGGCGGCAGGACTGGCTGTGGAGAAGGCGGGCACCGCTGTGGTGACTCGGGAGGAGGTGGACAGGGCCTTGCTGGGTCAAGGGAAGGTCTTTTCTCCTAAAATGCTCAAAGGTGTTTTGGGCTCTTTTAAGGCCCGGGGGAAAAGGATTGTTTTTACCAACGGGTGCTTTGATCTTCTTCACCCGGGCCATCTGGATTTGCTCCGCCGGGCCAGGGATGAAGGAGAGGTTTTGGTGGTGGCCATCAATAGTGATGAGACTGTTAGGCGTCTTAAGGGACCTGGACGTCCTGTTTTCAGCCAGGATGAACGGGCGGCGTTGCTGGCGGGATTGGAGTTTGTCGACTTTGTCACCGTTTTTGATGAGGATACTCCCTATGAGGTTATCTCTCTTTTGAGGCCCCATGTTTTGGTGAAGGGGAGAGATTATAGGCTGGAAGAGGTGGTGGGAAAGGATTTGGTGGAGCGGGTGGTGTTGGTGCCTTTGAAAGAGGGTTACTCTACAACGGGACTTATGGAGAGGATTCGCCATGTGGGATCTCGTTAATATGTGTTGGAAGGAACACCTGGAGGTTATGGAGGCCTTGGAGCCCCTTTTCCCCTTGGTGATGAGGTTGGGGGAAACCCTCTCCAAGATTGTGCGTTCAGGGGGTAAGGTGTTGATCTTTGGTAATGGGGGATCTGCTGCTTCGGCTCAGCATTTTGCCTCTGAGTTGGTGGGTAGGTTGGTAAAGGGAGATGGAAGGCATTTCCCTGCCCTTGCTATCACCACCGATTCCTCTCTCATGACGGCCCTGGCCAACGATTTTGGCTATGAAGAGGTTTTTGCTCGTCAGGTGGAAGTGTTGGGATGCCTGGGTGACATGGTCATAGGCCTTACTACCAGTGGGTCCTCGCCTAATGTGCTTAGGGCCTTAGAGTTGGGAGGAGAGAGAGGATTGGTTACGGTGGCCTTCACTGGAGAGGAAGGGTTGAAAGGAGGGGGGGTGGATGTTGAGATAAGGGTGCCCTCTTCCTCCACTCCCCGTATCCAGGAAGCCCACGACTTTATTCTCCATACAGTTGCCGCGCTGGTTAAGACGTAAAGTTTTTGTAACACAGAGGACGGAAGATGGGAGACCGGAGAGAGAGATGGTGAGCGGGTGGGGAAAAGGTGAACACTTTTAAGTCCGTTTCTGGTTCCTGGTCTCTGGTCATCCTCAAGGCTCTGGACAATAGGCTGATCAGGCCTTTTTTAGGGAAGCTTCCACCTCTTACTACTTCTGGACCCCCTGACAATGTGAGGAGGATACTGGTTGTTCGCCCTGGGGGATTGGGGGATGCCCTCTTGCTGTTACCTGCCATGGTTGCTCTTAGGGATACTTATCCTCAAGGGGAACTGGTGATCCTGGCCGAGTCCAGGAACGCCCAGGCCTTTTCTTTCCTCCCTTTTTCCTGTGGCGCGGTGAATTATGCCTCTCCAAGTCAGCTCTTCTCCCTTTTAATAGACTCCTCTTTTGATTTGGTGGTGGATACGGAGCAGTGGTATGGGCTGTCCGCTTTGGTGGTCCGGATGGTGAGGGGAAGGTTTAAAGTAGGGTTTGGTACCAATGGTAGGGCTCGGTGTTTTCATAAAATCGTGGGTTACAGCCACCATGAATATGAAGCGGAGGCTTTTTTCCGGCTCTTAGAACCCCTGGGGATAAAGCCTCCTGATTGGTGCCAGGTGGTGCCTTTGGTGTTTCAGGGGGTTCATCATACCCATACCAACCCTTTTCCATCAGGAGGGGAGGGAAGGGCTCTGGCTGCCCTTTTCCCTGGTGCCTCCCATCCTGCCCGTAGGTGGGGAAAGGAGAGGTTTTTAGAGGTGGCCCGGTTTCTGGTGGGGGAAGGTTGGAAGGTGGCAGTGGTGGGTGGGGTGAAGGAAAGGGAGGAGGGCGAATATATCTCTTCTCACCTGCCCCAGGAATGGGTCTTGAACTATACGGGTTCTTCTTCCCTTATGGATACAGCCAAGGTGTTAAAAACATGTAGATTCCTGTTTACGGCGGATTCGGGAATTATGCATCTGGCTTGGCTTTTGGGGGTGCCCACTCTCTCTCTCTTTGGCCCTGGCATTGTGGAGAAATGGGCCCCTCGGGGATCCAAGCATCTTGCATTGAGGCTTGATCTTTCCTGTTCACCTTGTACCCGCTTTGGCACTGTGCCCTCCTGTCCTTATGACTTTGCTTGCATGAGGGACCTCACCCCTGAAATGGTTATAGAGGCCCTGAAGGGTTTTCTAAGAAACCTGGGTATTTAGGGCTCTGAGGATCCTTTTTCTGGCCTCCCGGTTGTATTCGTCCAAGACAGGTTTGAAGTCCAGGTAACGGGTGATGATCCAGAATTCCAGCTCTATGGCTTCTTCCCGGCTTTTCTGGAACACCTTTTTTCCTTCTTTGATGACCTGGAACTGGGCCCATATGGGGGCCTGGCTCATGTTTTTCAAGTCTACAGGGACTTTGAGTCCTTTTGAGAAGAGCCATCTCTCAAGCCGGGATCCCATCCGGAGCTCGTCCAGCTTCTCGTCTCCAAATACGGCTACGTCCAGGTCGTGACCCGTGCCCTCCTTTATCATGGAGCCGTAGAGATAGACGGCTGTTATTTCTCGTCCTGCTCCTTGGAAAAACTCTGAGCAGGCTTTAAAAAGCCAGTCCAGGTCTTTTATGGTGTAGAGTCTCTCGTCCATTGTCATCCCAGTATCTCTTTCAAAAAATCCTCAAGGGCGAAAAGGTTTTCTTTTATGAATTTTAGTAGTCTTTCCCTTTGAAATTTCCAGTAGAAGTGGACCAGAGCATTTCTAAAACCAGCTAGGTCTTGTAATTTACTGCTAGTCTCAGGGGATAATTCTCCTTCTTTTTCCAGCACAGAGAAGGTGTCTCTGTATGATTCTGGTTTTCTGTATCCTTCTGTAGAGATGATGCGGTTTCCTATGTCTATGGCGCTCTGGATAGCTACAAAGGAGGCATCCCTGGCGGCTCTAAGGAGGAGGGGGTCTTTTTCCAGATCGGCCAGGCTGTTTATACGGTCCCTGATGGTTTGGAGGTCTTGGAGTGCGCTTTGCATCTCTTGGGCTAACTGGATTAGGGCCTCGTTTTCCTTTCTCATGGTTTTTCCCTTTTAAATGAAGAGTATCAGCTACCGGATTCGTTGGCAAACCCATGAATAATTTGGCTGATGGCCTTCTTAAGGTCTTTCTCTTTGTCCAGGAGGATGGTTTGGCATCCTGCTCTCTTACCTGCTTCCATGTCTCTGGGGCTGTCGCCCACCATGTAGGATTTTGCCAAGTCAATGTTCAGTTCCTCCGCAGCCTTCAGGAGGAGACCTGGCTGAGGCTTACGACAGGGGCAGTCCTTTCTGTAGGCCTTGATGGGTGCCTCTGGATGGTGGGGGCAGTAATAGAAGGCATCTATCCTGGCCCCCTGGGTATCTAAGATCTGAGCCAGATGGGTATTGAAGGCCTTCAACTCTTCTTCTGTAAAGTATCCCCGGGCTATTCCGGACTGGTTTGTGACCACTACCACCAGGAGTCCGTGGCGGTTGGCCAGTTTTATGGCCTCTACTGCTCCAGGTAGAAGCTCCAGGTCTTCCTTCTTATAGACAAAGCCCTTGTCGGTTGTGATAGTGCCGTCTCTGTCAAGAAAGATTGCCTTTCTTTTCA
>WFSI01000058.1 GCA_015486105.1 Aquificota bacterium
CAAAAAGCAGATACAGATGTGGGCCCTCACTCTCCTTTCTTTCCAATGGTAGATGGGCCTGAGCTTCAGTACCTCTTTGAGCTCTCTAAAAACCCTCTCCACCATCCATAGGTCTTTGTAAGCCAGGGCCACCTCTTTGCTTGTGAGATCCGTGTTGGTCCTAAGGATCCATTTGCCGTCGTATCGGGCCTCTTGTTTCACTTTGTCCCAGTCTATCTCCAAACCTTGAGGCTTGATGAATCTCCTGTAGCCCCTGTTGCCTATTAGGGCCTTTGCGTTTTTGCTCTTTTCAGAAAGCCTCTCTAAAATCTCTTGTCTCTTGATCTCTTCCCTCTGGGCTTCCTGGGGGTTGTAGCACAGGATGTATCTCTCGTCCCCCAGTCCCACCTCTTTCACCAAAAGGTCCTTCTTCACTTTGCTGTACCTGCCTGCCCGAGAGAGCACTTCGTCAGCCTTCTTGAACCTTCTGAGCCTCACTCCTACTATGTACTCTAGCTCTTCTTCCTCCAACCAATTGAGAACAGCCTCACCTACACACCCCCTGCCCGCCACTAGGATCACCCGCTCTATCCCAAAGCCCCTCTTCAACACCTTCACCGTCTCAACAAAGGCCTCTCTGTCCAGGGTGTTGCCCTCCCACACTTGGTGGTACAGGGGCATACCCCCCTCGTCCAAGGCCACCCCTATCACCACCTGTTGCCTGTCGGGCCTCTTGTCCTTGCTGTACCCATAGGCAGACAGCTCACAGGCGCACCCCTCAAAGTAGCTGCTGGTGGTGTCAAAAAAGACCAGGGTGGGTTTGGGGGTGAAAAGGTCCCGCCCCTGACAGAACAGATGCCTCTCTATCTCCCCTTTGTGCTCTATGAGCACATCCATGGCCTGGTAGTACTGATGAAGCTCCGCCTTCTCCCAGTCGAACCAGTGGTTCTCCCTGAAGTGCTCAAACCAGGAGAGCTTACTACCGGACTCCACTATCCTCTGGAGCACCAGCTCAAAGAGCACCTGGGAGAGATCATAGGGCAGGTTCAGCTTTTTGGTAAGCCTGTCAAAGAAGTCCTTCAGACCACATTCACTCCAAAGCCTACAAAAGAGATAGGAAGGTCCCCAGAAACCCATCTGGTGGGCTTGAGCCTCCTCCAGGGCCTCCAGTTTGCCTGCCGCCTCTAAGAGCTTTTTGGCGATGGACTCCAAGTTCCCGTTGGCAATCATCTTGTCCAGTCTGCCCAGGTTGCACAGGACCTTCTGACGGGGATGGTTCACTGTCTTGTCCCAGTAGGTGCGGACGATCTGAACATAGGTGACCTCGGTGCCGTTCTTTCTTTTTTGTGTATTAAGTCTCACCCATGGCATGATGGGTTGGAAGTAGCACATTTCTGAAGGGTATGTCAAGATATAACCCAAAGTACATGACACTATAATTTGGGATTTCTCACCCTGTGGATAAGTGTAGATACCCATGGATAGAGGGAAATGGGTTATGAAAAGAGGGAAATTTTTTTAAAGGAAAAGGCTTCACTTTCCCCACTTGAGTTTGGTCCTCAAAACCTCAAAGTAGTTCCTGTAGGGGCTTTTGATGAGCTTTATGGTATAAGGTGCCTTCTTTATTTCTACGGTGTCTCTCACCCTCAGTGCAAAACCCACCTGACCGTCCAGGGTAAGAAATACGTCTTCGTTTTCCGTAAGCAGGGTTACTGTTACCCTTCCTAAGGTATCGGGTATCACAAGGGGCCTCTGGCCTAAAGTGAAAGGACATATGGGATTCAAGATAACGGCTGGGAGGGAGGGATGAATAATGGGCCCTCCCGCTGCCAAAGAGTAAGCCGTAGACCCTGTTGGGGTAGAGATTATGAGGCCATCAGCCCTATAAGTGGTAAGGTAGTAGTCATCTATAAAAGTCTCAAGTTCTATTATCCTGGCCAAGGTGCCTTTATGGATTACCACGTCATTTAAAACCCGATACTTGGCTATACGCTCTCCCTGACGGTGGACGTGGGCCTCTAACATAGACCTTTCATCCAAGATATAGTCCCCATCCAGCACCTTCTCCAAGACGGGATAGATCTCATCCAAGGTGACCTCTGTGATGAACCCCAAAGCACCCAGGTTTACCGCCAGCAAGGGCACCTCCTTTTCTCCTACCAGGCGGGCGACAGATAGGAGGGTACCGTCCCCTCCCAGAACCACCATGAGTTCCGTGAGGCCAGGGATTTCTGACTTTTTGTAGGTAGACTCTAATCCTGCCAATACAGCTGTATCCTCGTCGAGGGCAACCTGGTGCCCCCTTTCCGTGAGCCAATCTACCAAGCTTTTAACCACCTCGTCGGCGGGCTTTCTGGGCTTGGCCACAATACCTATCTTCACGGAACCCTCACTCCCCTGTTATAATGGCCCATGATGGTTTACCCTTTTTGCTCCCCTTGAGAAAGAGGTTGCTCAAGACCCTGTAGAGGCTCTCCTTGTCTAGTTCTCTGGTGAGCTTGCCTCCTATGGCTACCGAAACAGCGCCCCTTTCTTCTGAAATTACCACTACCACTGCATCTGTTTCCTCAGAAAGGCCAATAGCTGCCCTGTGCCTGGTACCCAATACTTTGCTGATCCTGGGATCAGTGGACAGGGGAAGGAGACAGGCAGCAGCCACCACTTTGTCATAGCGTATGATAGCCGCACCATCATGGAGGGGAGAATAGGGAAGGAAGATGGAAATGAGCAATTCCTTGCTTACTTCGGCATTCATCCTGATCCCCGAATCGATGTAGTTCTTGAGCCCCATCTCCCTTTCTATTACCATGAGTCCTCCTATCTTTCTCGTGGCCAAAGTGTGGGCTGCCTCTACGATCCCTTTTAAGACCATTTCCTCTTTAATGGTGGCCCCCAGATAGAAAGGGGTGGTTCCCACCTGAGCCAGGGCCCTCCTCAACTCAGGTTGGAAAAGGATCACCAGGATAAGCACCCCCATCTGCCAGAAGTTGGAGAAGAGCCAGTTGAGGGTGTGAAGCTTAAGCCACTGGGACAGGATGGTGACCAGGATGATAACCACCACTCCCACTAACATCCTGAAGGCCCGGGTACCCTTGAGCATCAGGATGAAGTGGTAAATGATAAAGGCCACTACAAAGATGTCTAGGACATCCTGCCAACGCATGGAAAAGAAAGACCGGGTAAGGTAGGGCAAGATATCCTTCATGCTGTCCCTCTCACGGCCCAGGCTATGTCTACCGCCCTCCTGACAGGCTCCACATCATGGACCCTCACTACCTGGGCCCCTTGGAAGACGGCAATGGAAACGGCAGCTAAGGTGCCCTCCAGCCTTTTCTCCACTGGCAGATCTAGCACGGCTCCTATGAAGGACTTGCGGCTTGGCCCAACCATGATGGGACAGCCCAGATAGAGGAATCTGTGTATCTTTCTCAAAAGGGCGAGGTTATCCTCTGGCCTTTTACCAAAGCCTATTCCTGGATCCAGGATAACCTTGTCCTTGGAAATGCCATGGGACTCTAAATATCCTATTCTCTCTTCGAAGAACCCCTTCACTTCTTCCACTACATCTCTATATTGGGGTTTCTCCTGCATATCTCTGGGTGTACCTTTCATATGCATCACCACCAACCAAGGCCTATAGTGAGCCACTACATCAACCATGTGGGGAGAAAAGCGCAAACCCGAAATGTCATTTACCATAGCAGCTCCGGCCTCCAAGGCCTCCTTAGCTACAGGGGCCTTATAAGTATCCACAGAGATGGGGATCTCCAATTCCCTTGACAGAGCTTTCACCACAGGCACCACCCTTTCCATCTCTTCTTCCAAAGGGACAGGATGAGCGCCAGGCCTGGTAGATTCTCCTCCCACATCTATGATGTCTGCCCCCTGGTCTGCCATCTCTCGGGCATGCTCCAAAGCCTTCTCCTTTTCTATGTACCTTCCTCCATCGGAGAAGGAATCAGGGGTGATATTGAGAATGCCCATGATCAGAGGGCGTTTACCCAGCCCCTGCAGCTGCTCCTGCATTTTCAAAGCGGGTGCTCCTCTTCAAATTGAACTGGGAGAGAATCTGCTCAAGCTCATTCGAAGAAAGGACCTCCTTCTCCAATAGGGTTTTAGCTAGAGCCTCTAAGACCTCCAAATTGGCGGTGAGTAGATCTTTGGCCTCCTGGTAACACTCTATAACAATCTTGGTTACTTCCCCGTCTATTTCCTCGGCTGTCCTTTCACTGTACTCTTTGTGTGTAGCCAGTTCCTTCCCCAGAAAGACTAGCTCATCCTTTTTCCCAAAAGTGAGGGGACCCAGTCTGTCGCTCATGCCAAATTGGCACACCATTCTCCGGGCGATCTCCGTTGCTCTCTCCAGATCGTTAGCTGCCCCTGTAGTTTGGTGATTAAGCACCACCTCCTCAGCGGCTCTGCCTCCAAGGAGAACGGTGATATTTTTCATTAGTTGCTCTTTGGTATAGGTGTACCTGTCATCAGTGGGAAGCTGTTGAGTCAAGCCCAGGGCCAGTCCCCTGGGGATAATAGTCACCTTGTGAACAGGGTCGGTACCAGGAATAAGTTTGGCCACCAAGGCGTGACCTGCTTCATGGTAGGCGGTGTTCCTCTTCTCCTCGTCGCTGATGATCATACTCTTTCTCTCCACCCCCATGAGAATCTTATCCTTGGCCTCTTCGAAGTCTTCCATTATGATCCCATCCCTTTCATTCCGAGCTGCAAGGAGGGCCGCCTCATTCACTAAGTTGGCAAGATCGGCCCCCGAAAACCCCGGGGTAGACTTGGCTATCACCGATAGATCCACGTCGTCGGCCAGGGGCTTTCCTTTGACATGGACTTTTAGGATCTCCTCCCTTCCCTTCAGATCGGGCCTGGGGATCACCACCCGCCTGTCAAAACGCCCCGGTCTCAAAAGGGCAGGGTCCAGGATATCAGGCCTATTGGTAGCGGCCACCATGATGATACCTTCGCTAGTGTCCATACCATCCATCTCTACCAGAAGCTGATTCAGGGTTTGCTCCCTCTCATCATGGCCTCCCCCTAATCCAGCTCCTCTGTGGCGTCCCACAGCATCGATTTCGTCCACAAAGATGATGCAAGGGGCATGGCGCTTGGCTTGCTCGAAGAGATCCCGCACCCGAGCGGCACCCACTCCCACGAACATCTCCACAAACTCGGATCCGCTAATTGAAAAGAAGGGGACACCTGCTTCCCCGGCTATGGCTTTGGCCAGGAGAGTCTTCCCGGTTCCCGGAGGCCCCACCAGGAGAACCCCTTTGGGGATCTTACCCCCCAACCGCTGGAACTTCTTGGGATCCTTGAGAAACTCTATGATCTCTTGTACCTCTTCCTTGGCCTCTTCAATGCCTGCTACATCAGCGAAGGTCACTTTCTTTCCCTGGTCTGTTAACAGTCTGGCCTTGCTCTTACCAAAAGAAAGGGCTTTACCACCTCCCACCTGCATCTGGCGCATGAAAAATATCCAGATGGCTATGAGGAGGATAAAGGGCAACCAAGAACCTAAAAGGCTTACATACCAGGGGGTCTTCTCCGGAGGTTTCACATATATCTCCACCTTATGCGCCCGTAGCTTCTTGATGAGGTCCCCATATTCGGCGGGAATATTCACCTTGATTCTTACTGTGGAGGGTAGGGGGCCCTTCTTCACCTGCTCCTCCCTTATAGCCCGCTTCCAGAAAGGGATGGGGGGTCTTTTGATGCCCATCTCCTTTTGAAACTCCCTAAAACCCTTGCCTTTCACCTCAGCGGTAAGTTCATGTTCACCGATGACGGTCTTCTTTACAATTCCCTTCTCCAGTAGGTCTAAGAACTGGGAATAACTGACCTCCTCCACCACTTGGTGGGGGGCGTTAAAGAGATTGAAGGCTATTATCATAACAATGGCCACAAGAATCCACATGAAAAGGCTGCGGGTGAAATTCCGCATATGGGGTGGCATGTTGGGTGGTCCAGGTTTTCTCAAATTCTCCTCCTATTCTTGATATGCTTTAATATGGGGCAAGTTCCTGTAGCGTTCCCCATAATCCATTCCGTAACCCACTACAAATTCATCGGGAATGGTAAATCCCACATAATCAGGAGTAAAGTCTACCTTTCTACGGGAGGGTTTGTCTAATAGCACACAGAATTCTACCGTCATTGCCCCTTCATCTAAAAATTTTTTCCTGAGAAAGGCTAAAGTCAACCCCGTGTCGGCAATATCGTCTACCACCAAGATCCTTTCGTTGCTAAAATCCAAGTCGGGCCAGTAAAGGAGGCATACCTTGCCGGAGGTCTCAGTCTTGTTTGTGTAGGAAGCCACCCTTACAAAGTCGCAGAAGATTTCCATCTCCATAAATCTTACTAGATCCGCCATAAAAATCCAGGCCCCTTTGAGAACCCCTATAACCAGAAGCCTTTCTCCCTTGTGCTTTGCAACTATCCTTTGTGCCAATGTCTTTACGGTACCTTCTACATCTTCCCTGGTAAACAGCACCCTACCCATTCTTCAACGACTCCTTTTAACCGCCACCAGAAGAAAGCGACGGGTCCCTTGATCCGCCGTTACTCTGGCATCCCATCTCAGCCCTGGTATCCAAAGAACCCTGTCCAGAGCATCCACCAACAGAGGCCGCCTGCTCCTTTCCCTCCTGGGTAGTTTAGCATCCACAAAAAGGTCTTGGAGCTTTTTGTGGCCCACATTTTGGAGAAATATTTCATCTTTCGGCCTTTTATACCTGATGATCATGGGGAATTCCACCTTTTCCCTATCCAAGAGGAGGGACCAGGGAGATTTGGCCACTACCTCTCCCTCCTCTCCCAATTCCATGAAATGGAAGAGGTATTCCCCCAAGGCATAAATTCCAGTGTCAGAGACCAATACCTGGGCCCCATTTTCCCTGGGTTCTTCCTTAGACTGGGTAAACCATATAGATCCTCCTTCCCTCATAACTTTAAGCCCTTTGGGGAGATGGACCTCGGCCTCACCCTCTCCTTTTAAAAGTACGTCCAGACTCCTCAGGTGATCCCACTGGGCATCGCCACCCATGGAATGGATAAGGCCCAAAAACACTCTTCTCCTCAAACCTAAGGGAAGGCTTACCAAGGCGTCCTTGGGAACCTCCTTCTCATGGCCATCTTTTCGGAGGATAGCCTTTAGCGCTTCCTGGACCTTGATCTCCATATATTGATTTTCCTCCCTTATAATCTCTATGAGACGGGCGACGGCCTCTTCCACCTTGGGATTCTGTTCTTTGAGAAGAGGGAGGAGACGCCAACGCACCCAGTTTCTAAGGTGGTCTACATCCCTGTTGGAGGAATCCTCTACAAAGGATAGATCCTCTTTCATGCAGTACCTCTCTACCTCCTCCCGGGTCACTTCTATCAAGGGCCTGACCGTATCACCCTTCCGGGGCAGGATACCCCTTAGACCATAGGGACTGGCCCCCTTGATAAGGCGCATAAAAAA
>WFSI01000059.1 GCA_015486105.1 Aquificota bacterium
ACCCGAGGGGCCATTGCCATGAAAAAGGTAGCCCAGGCCTGGGCCTATTTAGAAGGCAGGAGTTTCCTTATCCCCGAGGATGTTAAAAGGGCCTTTACCTATGTGGCTTTCCATCGTCTTTCTCCACCGGGAGATTACGGCCTGAGAGAGAGATTAGGGTACCTCCTGGACTTTTTGGCTTCAGTTCCTGTACCCCTGTGAAGTTAAAGAAAAGATACCGGGTAAAGATCACCAAGTGGGGCTACATCTATATCCTTATCACTATTATCGTCTCCGTGGGGGCAGCCAACACCAACAATAATCTCCTCTACCTGCTGGCGGCAACCCTCTTGGCTATCATGCTGACCTCCGGCCTATCCTCCATGGTAAATATCACCGGCTTAGAGATAAAGATTCACCCTCCCCAGGAGATCTTTGCTGCCATTCCAGCTCCCTTCAGGGTAAAAATAACGAGACGAAAATGGCCCCTACCCTCGGCCTTGGTGGGCGTTAGACTCGGCGAACACGAGAGGAGAGGCCTCGTCCTTTCCCCAGGGGAAGGGCGTGAAATCCTTTTATGGGTTACCCTACCCCGCCGGGGCATGGTACACCTCACCGCTTTAGAGGTTTTTTCCTCCTTTCCCCTGGGTTTTTTTAACAGGAGTAGGATTCTAAACGTCGATATCTCCCTGCTGGTTTTCCCCCATCCCATACCTACCCCCATAGTTTCTGTGGAAGGTAGGGGATGGGAAGAGACAACCCCAGGAACATCAAAAGGATGGGGAGACGAGGTCATGGAACTCAGGCTCTACCAAAACGGGGACCCTATAAAGATGGTGGAGTGGAAGGCCACCGCTCGGAGGGGAGAGCTTATCTCCAAGGAAATGGAATCCAAGACAGGGGGAAAGGTATTGATAAACGTAAACAGAGGTTTGGGAGACCGGGAGGAGATCCTGGGTCGAGCTACCTATCTGGCAATGGAAGCGCTAAGGAGAGGCATGGCTGTGGGCCTGGTTTTACCCAATAGGGTGATCAAACCCCAAAGAGGAGATGATCACCGTCGTCTCCTCTTAGAGGCCCTGGCCTTAATATGAGGAAAGGGGCCATGGCACCTCTGAAAGTGGCCCGTTATCTCCTTTACGCCTCCTTTGCTCTGGGGATCCTCTCTGTGGCAAAAGAGGTGTCCCTTTTATACAGCCTCCTTGTCCTGGGGGCACTGGGGTTTAGCTTTTGGGCCCATGAGATGAAAAGATCTCTTCTACCCAATTGGCTCATCACCTCCCTCATCACCCCCTTTGTTCTCCTCAATCTCTATGGGCTTCATTGGAATGTCTTCTTCCACAGGATCATGGGGATACTCTTTCTCCTCATAACGGCTAAACTCTTAGCCCAAAAGAAGATGAGGGACTATCTCCAGCTTTATCTCCTTTCCCTCTTACTGGTTGCAGGGGCTGCGGTGGTAAGATGGGGCATGGAGTTTGCCCTCCTCCTGGCAGTAGAGGCCTTTCTCCTCCTTACTGGCCTTATATTTCTCTATACATCAGTAGAGAGAGACTCCCTCTCCTCGAAAGAGGTCTGCACCCTGTTTCTGTGGGGAGGCACCATCTCCTTTGCCCTCCTCCCTATCTCTTTCCTCTTTTTCCTTATTCTGCCCAGACCCAACTTCACCCTGACCCCTGGATGGGCAGGGGGGAAGGTAGCCGTATCTGGTTTTGGAGAAAAGGTAACCCCGGGGGCCATAGAGGAAATCAAAAGAGACACCTCCGTAGCCCTGAGGGTAGAGTGGCTCAAAGGGAGAAGGCCCCCTTCATCAAAGCTCTACTGGCGGGGAAAAATCTATGTGTACTACCAAAAGGGCCAATGGGTCTCCCCCCAGGTCCGAGGGGAACCTCCCCATCCAGCCTTTCCTCCAGGCAGGGAAGTAGAATACAGGGCCTTTTTAGAGCCTTATCAGGGAAGGGCCATTTTCACTCTGGGTGTGCCCTTAAGGGTAGATCTACAGGGGGGCAAAGCCTTAAAGGGCCTGGGCTATACCCTCCATGTTGTGGAGGGCTTTACCCACAGGAAGATGTATAGGGTAAGATCCAGGTTGGTGAAGGCTTATCCTGCCCTTGTTCCTACCCGATACTTCCTCCAAGTGCCCCGGGAGGTCAGAGAAAGGATTTTATCCCTGGCCCGCTCCATTGCCCCTGAGGAGAAGGACCCCTTCACCTTAGCCCGGGCAGTAGAGAGATACCTAAAGGCAAACCATGGCTACACTACCTGTCCTGGATACAAGGGTCCTTACCCCGTGGTCGACTTCCTTTTGGGTAAAGGCAAGGGCCACTGCGAGTACTTCGCTTCGGCCATGGCCCTCCTTCTCCGTCTGAGGGGTATACCTGCTCGCCTGCTGGCGGGTTTCGTAGGGGGCGAGTGGAACCCCTTAGGGAAGTACTACATAATACGCAACGCCGATGCCCATACATGGGTAGAGGTTTATAAGAAGGGGGTAGGATGGGTACCATGGGATCCCACTCCCCCGTTGCCACCGACCAGTTCCAGAAAGAGACTCAGCCAGATAGAGAGACTATTGGATTATATGAAATTCCAGTGGTACCACTGGATCATCAGCTACGATGTGGAAAAACAGACCAGGCTCTTCAAAAAGACCTTGGCTCTCTTTTCCCCCTCCCAAAGACCCTATATCTCCTTCTCCAGGTGGGGAAAGTGGGCTTTACTGCTCCTCTTAGGGCTGGTGGCAGGGGGGCTATTGCTCATAAAGTTGCTCTTATGGTGCGGTAAAAGACCCAAGACCTGGGGGGAGGAGATAGTGGGGGTTCTGAAGAAAAGAGGAATTGCAATTAGACCCGGAGAAACCCTCTTAGAGATGGCCCGGAGAATCAAAAGGGAAAACCCTGCCTTGGGGGAAAAATTAGAGGAGGCCGTTTCCCTTTACTACTGGAGAGAGTACGGAAAGGGCCAAGTGGATCCTTCAACCCTGAAGGGGATGATTAAACAAATCAAGACCTTGTCGGCTCCCAAAAGGCATCGTCCAAGGGAATAAGCTACCCTCTGTTTCAAGGTTGTGGGGGACAGAAAGCAGGTATATATCCTTAAGACATGAGAGAAAAGGTTGCTATTGCTACCATAGGCTGTAAGCTTAACCAGTTTGAGACTATGGCCATGAGGGAGGCCTTGGAAGAGTCTGGCTTCCCATTGGTACCCTTTGCCCCAGGGGCTCAGGTTTACATCGTAAATACCTGTACCGTAACGTCTCGCAGTGACTACAAGGGCCGCCAGATGGTAAGGCGAGCCCTAAGGATGAAGCCTCACGGTGGCCTGGTAGTGGCAACAGGATGTCAGGCCCAGCTCAGACCCATGGAGTTTTTGGATCTGGGGGCAGACCTGGTTATAGGCAATGCAGAAAAAGCCCAGATTGCCCATCTCCTCCAGGAGGCTTTAGAGGGTAAGATAAGAGGTGCAAAGGTCGAGCCCATCCGTAGAGTTCGAGAGTTCCAACACATGCAGATTCACTCTTTCCCTGGTTACTCTCGGGCCTTCTTAAAGGTCCAAGATGGCTGCAACAACCGGTGTACCTACTGCACCGTTTGGATGGCTCGAGGGCCCGCCCGCAGCGCCTCTCCCTCTTGGGTTTTGGAGGAAGCCAAGGTCCTGGTAGATGCTGGATACAGGGAGCTGGTGCTCACAGGGATCCACTTAGGGGCCTACCACTGGGAGGAATGGGACTTGTCTCACCTTTTAGAAGCCCTCCTTTCGGTAAATGGCCTGGAGAAGATCCGCCTCTCGTCCATTGAACCCCAGGAGTTTTCCCCAACATTGAAGGATTTAGTGATCAATGAAGAGAGAATAGCCCCCCACCTTCATATTCCCATGCAAAGCGGTGACAACAAGGTTCTCAACCTAATGGGCCGTCACTATACCCGAGAGGCATTTGCCCAGTTGGTAGAAGAATTGGTCCAAGGGAGAAAGGGGATGGGGGTAGGTGTAGATGTCATGGTAGGATTCCCCGGAGAGGACCAGGAAGCCTTCGAAAACACCAGGTCCCTCTTAGAGGCCCTACCTATTTATTATACGCATATTTTCACCTACTCTCCCAGGCCTCAAACCCCAGCTGCTGCCATGGATCATCAGGTGCCGCCAGAGGTAAAGGAGGAGCGTTACCAAATCTTACGAGACCTCAGGATAAAAAAGATGTCTACCTTTCGCAGGGCCTATCTGGGCAAACCTTTACTGGTACTCTTAGAAGGCAGGAGGGACAGAGAAACAGGGCTTCTTAGGGGCATAACGGAAAACTATATACCCTTCCTTTTCCTGGAGGAGCCCCAGGCCAAAAGAGGGGAATATATAACCGCCTTGGGAGAAAGGATGGTTGCTGAGAGATTGGCGGGAAGGAGGTCAGAACATGATAAACTTGGGGGGTAAACACCTCGGGGAAAGAGAAATAAAGAGCCTCCTGGCAACGGATCATCCCATGGTGAAAAGGTTTACCCTTGTCCCCCTAAGTGCTACAGCCAACTCTTTCTCTTTCAAGCTGGTCATTGAACCTAAAAGGGGAGTTAAATATTACCAACAGAGGGATCGATACGGCCACCCTATAACCCCCGTGCTTCGCACTCTTTCGGGGAATGAGACTGTTGGTGAAGGCCATCGCCGTCTCTATCTTATGGGTGGGGAGATCTATGCAGAGAACCAAACCTTCTTCCCCAACCAGGAGTTCAATGATCTGGGCATAGGCTCGGCCCTCTATGAATCCCAGGAGCGACTCTATGATGTCCTGGGGGTGAAGAGAGTTGAACTCTATGCCGTCAGTGTAGGGGTCTATGTGTGGGCCCGGCAAGGATTCGACTTTGAGGAAGGTTCCACATTATGGGAGGTGAAAGAAGGATTTACCGGGTTCTTGAGGGAAAAGGAGCTTCCCCTACCCCAGGAGATCCAGCACTCATGGGACGTGGCCAATCATAGAAGGGAGATCCTATTAGAAGGATACCCCGTAGGCAAATACTGGATGCTTCGCCATGCCCCCACGTGGCACGGTTACAAAGATATGGAGAATCCTATATTCCGAGAAGTTGCAGAACAATCCCGTCAGGAGATGCGTGTTAAGAGAAAAAAGAGGATCGTAGGGTAGTACAAAGGGGGAAGGGATGTCCCTTCCCCTACTCAACTAAATAGCATCCTCTCCCGAGTCACCGGTTCTGATGCGGATGGCGTTTTTCACATCTATAATGAAGATTTTGCCATCCCCTATCTTCCCCGTATAAGCGCTGGACTTGATAACTTCGACGGCCTGGTCCAGCAGGTCGTCGGGTAGTACAATCTCAACCTTTACTTTGGGAAGGAAATCCACCACGTACTCGGCTCCTCTGTAGAGCTCCGTATGGCCCTTCTGGCGACCAAAGCCCTTCACCTCTGTGACGGTCATGCCCTGAATCCCTGCTTCCCTCAATGCCTCCTTTACCTCATCCAATTTGAAGGGCTTAATGATAGCTTCCACTTTCTTCATAATAGCCTCCTTTCTTAGAGGGTTTTCTCCAAAAACTTTCTGGTTGTTTAGGTATCAAGGTAGAAAAGCTCATTCGGACCCCCGAGGTAACTGGAGGAAACGGGAGAAGAACTCCCAGCTTATCTTGGGCACATGGGAATAGGGTAAGAAGCTTGGTATAGCTGCCCCTTCCTCTTGAACCTCTTCCTGGTACTCTTCCTTCCACCGATTTATCATACCCGTTGTCACCTCCAAGTGAAACTGGATACCGTATATGTGTCTCTTGTATCTGAAGGCCTGGTTAGGGCAGGTCTCGGAAGAGGCAAGCCTCACACCGAGACGAGGAAAATCAAAGGTTTCACCGTGCCATTGAAATACAGGTAGACTCTTAGGCATGAAGGAGAACAGATAATCCATTGCCGCCGGGCGGGTGAGCTCCACGGTATGCCACCCAATCTCCTTGGCAGGGGCAGGATATACAGAAGATCCCAGGGCTTTGGCTATGAGCTGAGAACCCAGGCACACCCCCAACAGGGGCTTGTCCATGTCGACACAGTTTTGAATGAGCTCTATCTCTCGGGAAATGAAGGGATACTCTTCCTCGTCGTTAGCACTCATAGGACCACCCAGAATAAGGACATGGGAATAAGGACCGGAGTCTATGGGTACTTCCTCTTCTGAAGCCTCTATTATACGGTTCTTGACCCCTTTGCCCTCCATCACCCCTTCCCACAAACCGGGACCTTCTATGCCTATGTTTTTCACTACCAAAATCATTAGCGTCCTCTGCCTATCTGGATAGACCCCAGTCTGCCACAAGTCAAGAAATTAGCTGTATCAAAAGTGGTCAAAAGGGGAGAGAGGGACTTTGACCAAGCCCCCCTATCCCTAACCTCAGAGCCGGTACACCTAAAATTCTACCTTCACCGTAAATCCCCCCCACACAACCACATCCTTACCCACACCATCCTGGTCCTTCACATTGTCGTCTATACACAGCTGCACCGCGGCGAAGGGAGAGAGAGTAATGTGAGGAAAGGGAGAATAGTTAAGAGTGGTGGTAAGCTGAGCATGAGTAAAACCATTATCGTCATAATACCCATCGTCAGCTCCATCCTCATCAATGGAATACCCCAAGGCCCCAGCCAGATCTAAGGAGGTATTATAGGGTAGGGAGAAACTATGCCCCAGTCCCAATTCCAGGTAGCAGCCTCCCTGCTGCTTTATATCGAAGTATGCCGTAAGAGAGGGAGACACCAGGGCACCATTATAAGAGAGCCCTGCGTAGAGCTCCTGAGTGTTGTCGTCTTCTCCCTGGGGAAAGGCGTAGTAGATGTAGCCTGCGGAGAAACCCACCTTTTTCAATTTAGGGGTGATGAACCCCAGATCACTCGAGTAGTCCAAGGTGTAATCCGTTTCTATTATCCGGCCTTTATTGTCGTTCTGGTCCGTCAAATCCATGGAGTACCAGATATCAGCGGTAAGGCCTTTATAGCCCAGGTAATAATCCCATTGGAGAGAATCATCACTGGCGTGGAGCCCCCTCCACATGTACTCAGACGTGTAGGTGAAATCAGCACCAAAGGTAAAGGGCAAGAAAGCATCTCCTGCTAGCCCACTCCTCGGTAACAGGCATAGCCCCACCAATACTCCCAACACACTAGTGACCAAAGCCTTCCTCATTATTCTCCACCTCCTTAATTTGAACTATATGGCTCCTTCTCCCCTTTCACCTGTGCGGATCCTTACAGCGTCCAGCACATCCAGGATAAAGACCTTCCCGTCCCCCACCTTCCCCGTCCTGGCGGCTTCTGTGATCTGATCGACCACCTGATCCAGCAAGGATTTAGGCACCACAACCTCCAGCTTCACCTTAGGAAGAAAATCCACCTTATACTCCGCTCCCCGGTAGAGCTCCGAATGGCCCTTTTGACGGCCGAAACCCTTCACCTCTGTTACTGTCATGCCCTGAACACCCAACTTATTCAGGGCATCCTTCACCTCGTCCAGTTTAAATGGCTTGATAATGGCTTCTATCTTTTTCATATCCTCTCCCCCTTACCTATGTTCTGGGCTCGAACTGATAGGCCTCCATGCCGTGCTCACCGATATCGAGCCCCTCAATCTCCTCATCCTCGCTCACCCTCAGGCCTACAGTAGCCTTGAGGATTCCAAAGAGGATGAACCCTGTAACCATGCACCAAGCAAAGACGGCCACCACACCCAGAATCTGCACACCAAGCTGATGGAACCCTCCTCCATAAAGGAGACCATCCTTCACATCAAAGAAGCCCAAAAGAAGGGTACCCAGGGCGCCACATGCCCCATGCACAGAGATGGCGCCCACAGGATCATCAATCCTGATTCTGTCAAAGAAGAGCACAGATAGGACCATTACTATACCCGCTATTAGTCCTATTATAGCCGCGCCAAGGACCGAGACAAACGCACAGGGGGCAGTGATAGCAACCAAACCAGCCACGATTCCATTGAGTGTAAGACCAGCATCGGGCTTACCAAACTTGAGCCAGGCAAAGAACATAGCCCCCAGAGCTCCTGTGGCAGCAGCTATGTTAGTGGTGACAGCGATATGGGCAATATCAATGCTGGTAGCTGCCATTGTACTGCCCGGGTTGAATCCGAACCAGCCCAGCCACAGGATGAAGACACCCAAGGTGGCTAAGGGAATGCTGTGCCCTGGAATGGCTTGAGGCTTGCCCTCTCTGGAGTACTTGCCCAGCCTGGGACCCAACATATAGGCCCCTACCAGGGCTATCCACCCACCTACCGAGTGGACCACCGTGGAACCTGCAAAATCCTTGAAACCCAGAGAAGAAAGCCACCCACCACCCCATGCCCAGTGACCTGAAACA
>WFSI01000060.1 GCA_015486105.1 Aquificota bacterium
AGAGGACCTGGTCAAGACTGTCATGAGCAAGGGTCCTGTTGCTGTGAAACTAGCCATGGAAGCGGTGAACAGGGGATTGGAAGTGAGCTTGGAAGAAGGCTTGTGCATCGAGGCAGACCTTTTTGGTCTTTCTTGCTCTACCCAAGACAAAGTGGAAGGCACCAAGGCATTTTTGGAAAAGAGAAAACCCAGTTTCCAGGGCAAGTAGCAGGTTTCTGGCTGGGGGTTTGGGTGCCGAATCCCCGGCTGGTATTCCCTAAATTTAAGGGGCTTATCCTTACCTCAAGAGCTCGTGAATGCTATACCCTTACCAATCGATGAGTACCTATAGATAGGAAGCTTGTAAGCCTTACTTTTGTCTTCCTGGGAATTTGGAATCCTAAGGGCTTTATTTGAAAGATGGAGTTCTAACCAGATGATAAAGCTGTCCTTGCTAATTCGATACCCAAAGGAAAGGATTTTTGTTTCCTTTTTCCTACATTGAAAAGGCCCTGTATGGAACTTAGATTTTAAAATAGAAACCTTCATATCATTAAAGAAATTGGGAGGAGCCATGGGCAGACCTATTCATGCGGCTATCAGAAAGGAGTATGGTGGCAATGATCCTGGTACTCCCTATTACGAGTACCGGAAGTATCCAGAACCTACTGTTTGTGCCAAATGTGGGTCGGTTTTCAAGAATGGAAGGTGGACCTGGAGCCCACTTCCCCAGGGGGAGGTGAACGAGGAGCTTTGCCCAGCCTGCAGGAGGATTGAAGATAAGTATCCAGGAGGAATCGTGAGGTTAGAGGGCCCCTATTTTCTGGAGCTAAAAGGAGAGATCATGAATCTGGTGAAGAACGAAGAGGAGGATACCAAGGCCTTGAGGCCCCTCCAGCGCATTATGAGTGTGGAAGAGGATGGTGAAGGTTTAACCATCTACGTTACTTATCCCCATCTGGCCCGCCGCATAGGCGAGAAGGTGAATTCTGCCCATAAGGGACACTTGGAATTTAATTACAACGAGGGGGAAAAATTCGTTAGGGTTTTCTGGAGGAGATAGGGTTTGAGATAAACCCCAAAGGGCCTGGATGCTTTCCAGGCCCTTTTTTATGGGTTTTTGCCTTTGGTGGCTCAGGTTGCATTGAATCAAACCGTGTGGTAGCCTTACTTCTCAAAGTTCGCCAGGAGGACGGATATGCCCGTATCTAAGGAGAAAGAGAAGGCCATAGAAGGAGCCATTGCTCAAATAGAGAGGGATTTTGGTAAAGGCTCTATTATGCGCTTGGGAGCCAAGGGAAAGCTTTTAGACGTTAGAGTGATTTCTACGGGGGCTTTTCCCTTGGATCAGGCCTTGGGGGTGGGAGGTGTTCCCCGGGGAAGGATTACAGAGATTTACGGACCCGAAGCTTCGGGGAAAACCACATTGGCCCTACACGTGGTGGCCGAAGCCCAGAAGGAGGGAGGGGCAGCCTCCTTTATTGACGCCGAGCACGCTTTGGACCCCATTTATGCCAGGAACCTGGGGGTGAACACTGAAGAGCTTCTCATTTCTCAGCCTGACACGGGGGAGCAGGCCTTAGAAATCGCTGAGACTCTAGTCCGCAGTGGCGCCATTGACGTGGTGGTAATAGACTCTGTAGCGGCTTTGGTACCCAAGGCGGAGCTTGAAGGAGACATGGGGGACAGCCATGTAGGTCTCCAGGCTAGGCTTATGTCCCAGGCCTTGAGAAAGCTCACGGGGGCTGTGAGCAAATCCCAGACGGCCCTCATCTTCATCAATCAGGTGAGGCAAAAGATATCCACTTTCGGGTTCGGGGGACCTTCAGAGACCACCACAGGAGGAATGGCCCTTAAGTTTTATGCATCTGTCCGCTTGGATATTCGGCGTATATCCTCACTGAAAGACAGGGAAGGGAAAATGATGGGTAACAGGGTAAGGGTTCGGGTAGTGAAAAACAAGCTGGCCCCTCCCTTCAGAGACGTGGAATTAGAAATCTTTTATGGGCAGGGCATCTCCAAGGAAGGATGCATAATAGACATGGCTTTGGACAAAGGGATTGTTCAGAAGAGCGGGGCCTGGTTCTCCTATGGAGACATGCGCTTGGGGCAGGGGAAGGAAAACGTGAGGGAGTTTTTTAAGGCCAACCCTCGAGTGATGGAGAAGATTCAAGGGGAAATAAAGGCTAAACTGGGCCTGGAATTGTCCAAGAGTGAGGAAGGAGAAGAGGAGTAATAGAAATGACAGTGGAAGGGGTAACCACTGGCATTGATCTCGACAGTCTTCTAAGGAATGCTGTAGATAAGAAGGCTTCTGATGTTCACCTTAAAGCTGGAAATCCACCCGTTTTTAGGATAGACGGCATTCTGTATCGCCAAAAAGAGTACCCTGTACTGGACAGTAAAGGGGTTAAGGAATTAGCACAGCGGATCCTTCCTCCCAGACTCCAGGAGAGGCTAAACAATGAGCTCCAGGCCGAGTGCAGCTACGGTGTAGAGGGATTGGGCCGTTTCAGGGTGAGTGTTTATACCCAGAGAAGTACCATTGCCATCGTTATGCGCCACATACCTGTGGAGATTCCTACCATGGAGGAGTTAAACCTGCCCTTCATCTTGAAGGAGCTTGCCATGGAACCCAGGGGGCTCATACTGGTGACGGGAACTACAGGTTCTGGGAAGTCCACCACCTTGGCCACCATGATCGAACATATCAATCAGAATAAGACCGCCAATATTATTACTATTGAAGATCCCATAGAGTTCCTCATCAGGGACAAAAAGGGCATTATCTCCCAAAGGGAAGTGGGCACTGACGTGGTGGATTTCCATGTAGCTTTTAGAAGCGTTTTAAGGCAGGATCCCGATGTTATTATGGTGGGGGAGATGAGGGACTTGGAAACTATGGACACGGCTCTCACCGCCGCAGAGACAGGTCATCTGGTTCTCTCCACCCTTCACACGCTGGATGCCCCCGAGACGGTAAACCGGATCATCTCCGTTTTTCCTCCTTACCATCAAAAGCAGATACGCATCCAGTTGGCCTCTGTGTTAAAGGCTGTCATCTCTATGAGGCTGGTAAGAAGAAGGGGTGGAGGAAGGGTGCCAGCTATGGAGATCCTCATCGCTACCCCTGCCATTAGAGAGGCTATCCTTGTACCAGACAAATTTAAAACCATCAGGATCCTTATATCCGAGGGTTACGCCCAATACGGCATGCAGACTTTCGATCAGTCTCTCTTCGATCTTTATCAGAGAGGGCTTATCACCTTGGAGGAAGCTCTTATCCAGTGCAGCAACCCTGACGAGTTCAAGCTGAGGATCAGGGGGATCCTGTCCGCTGCAGAGATGACCAAGCTGGAATTAGAGCAGGCTAGGGAAGAACAAGAAGGGAGTGAAGGGAAGATGAAGTTGAAGATAGAAAAATTCTGAGGGGAACAAAGATGACTGCCGAAGAGGTAAGAGAGGCCTTTTTGACCTACTTTGAAAGCAAGGGGCACACCCGGGTGACCAGTTCTTCTCTGGTGCCTTACAACGACCCAAGCCTTCTTTTCACAAATGCAGGTATGGTCCAGTTTAAGAACACCTTCTTGGGACAGGAGGTCCGTCCTTACAAGAGGGCTACATCATGCCAGAAGTGCGTAAGGGCCGGTGGTAAGCATAACGATTTGGAGAACGTGGGTTATACAGCCCGGCATCACACCTTCTTTGAAATGCTGGGGAACTTCTCCTTTGGAGACTATTTCAAAAGGGAGGCTATCCTATTTGCCTGGGAGCTTTTGACTAAGGTCTACAAGCTTTCCAAAGACAGGCTCTGGGTAAGCGTATATCAGGATGATGATGAGGCCTTCGATCTTTGGAACAGGGAGGTGGGTTTCCCTGCCGGAAGGATTGTTAGATTGGGGGAAAAGGATAACTTCTGGTCCATGGGGGATACGGGTCCCTGCGGTCCGTGTTCTGAGATCATCATAGATCAAGGTGAGGATATGGCCTGCGGTCCCACCTGCGATATTTACTGCGAATGTGGCCGATTTTTAGAGTTATGGAATCTGGTATTCATGCAGTTCAACAGGGACAAGGAGGGGAACCTGGAGCCCTTACCCAAGCCCAGTATAGACACGGGTATGGGCCTGGAAAGGATCACCGCTGTTCTTCAGGGGGTCCGCTCTAATTTCGACACCGACCTCTTTAAACCCCTTATAGCCTTCATAGAAGACCTTTCTGAAATCTCTTATGGTTCATCTTCAAACACCGATATCTCTATTCGGGTCATAGCCGATCACGCCAGGGCTACAGCCTTTCTCATCTCTGACGGGGTCCTTCCTTCTAATGAGGGCAGGGGCTATGTCCTCAGAAGGATCCTGAGAAGGGCTGCCCGTCATGGACGGCTGTTGGGGCTTGAGGAACCTTTTCTTTATAAGGTGACTGAGAAGGTGATTGATACCATGAAGGGCCCCTATCCCGAACTTGTGGAGGCCAGAGAGCTTGTCAGCAAGATATCTCGCATGGAGGAAGAGAGGTTTGCTTACACCTTAGAGTACGGCCTCAAGGTGTTGGACGAGTTGGTGGAGAAGACCAGGGCCCGGGGGGATGAGGTCCTTCCAGGCAAGGCCCTCTTCAAACTCTACGATACATTCGGTTTCCCATTGGACCTGGCCCAGGACGTGGCCAAAGAACAGGGATTGGACGTGGATTTGGAAGGCTTCGACAGGGAAATGGCTCGGCAAAGGGAACAGGCCCGGGCCAGTTGGGCAGGGGAGGGAATAGAGATTCCACCCATTTACGGGAAGATCAATAAGAAGAAGGGCCCAATCATCTTCACAGGCTATGAAACCTTAGAGGATAGGGGAAAGGTCGTTGCCCTTGTAAAGGAGGGAAATGAGGTGGAGTCCCTGAGGGAAGGGGAAGAGGGAGAGGTCATCCTTGATCGTACCCCCTTTTATGGAGAAGCCGGGGGACAGGTGGGAGACACGGGGACATTGGAACATTCCCAGGGCTTATTCCAGGTGACCGATACCCAGAAGCCCCTGCCCAACCTATTTGTCCAAAAGGGGGTTATGAAGAGGGGTATTCTCCAGGTAGGGGACGAGGTCTTTGCCCGAGTGGAAGGGGAGAAGAGGAAGAACACTATGGCCCACCACACGGCCACCCACCTCCTCCACTGGGCTCTCCGCCAGGTCTTAGGGGATCATGTGAAACAGGCGGGTTCTCTGGTCTCCCCTGAAAGGCTTCGCTTTGACTTCACCCATTTTGCTCCCCTTACTCCCCAGGAGCTGGAGAGGGTAGAGGACCTGGTGAACCAGCGGATATGGGAAGATCATCCCGTAGAGACCCGGGTCACCGATCTGGATGCGGCCATAAAGATGGGGGCCATGGCCCTCTTCGATGAGAAGTACGGAGACAAAGTGCGCCTGGTTATGGTGGGCAGCTTCAGTAAGGAACTCTGTGCCGGTACCCATGTGGCAAGGACGGGCAACATCGGGATGTTTAAAATCATTCATGAGGGTGGTGTAGCGGCGGGTGTGAGAAGGGTTGAGGCCTTGGCTCGTGGGGCCCTTTTGAAACATTCGCGCCGTGAGGGACAGACCCTCAGGACCATGGAAGACATCCT
The DNA here is from genome assembly GCA_015486105.1 of Aquificota bacterium. Taxonomy (GTDB): domain Bacteria; phylum Thermosulfidibacterota; class Thermosulfidibacteria; order Thermosulfidibacterales; family B14-G1; genus WFSI01. Next base: position 5,588 of record WFSI01000060.1, read on the forward strand.
CAAGGCCCGTCCCGGTCGGGAGATTGATCGGGTTGAGCGCCTCATTGCTCAGGTTAAGGAGCTGGAAAGGGAGATCTCCCGATTGAAGGAGCAATTGGCGTCCCAGGCTGCCCTGGACTTTTTCTCTGATGTAAAGGAGGTCCAGGGGGTGAGAGTTTTGGCCGTGCGCATGGATGGAACAGATGTGGAGGGTTTAAGGGCCATGGCCGACCGTATCCGTCAGAAACTGGGATCTTCAGCCCTCCTTCTGGCCTCTTCCCAGGAGGGGAAGGTGATCCTTCTATGTGCCTTAACCAAGGATCTGGCCGGTGAGAGACTCCATGCAGGAGAGCTGGTGAAGACCCTGGCACCCTTAGTGGGAGGAGGAGGGGGAGGACGGCCCGATATAGCCCAGGCAGGGGGAAAGAACCCCCAAAGGATAAATGAGGCCATGGAACTCTTCTATTCCTTGGTCCAGGAGAGACTTACAAAGGGGTAAGAAGTCCCTCCTTTAGTGATTCGAAGAGTCCCAACAACCCTTTCATACCTCCTTTATCCAGGGCCCTTAGAAGGGAAGAACCCACTATGAGAGCGTCACACCATGGGGCCAGCAGGGTTGCTTCTTGGGGATTGGAAATGCCAAACCCCACCCCTATGGGGAGAGATGTAACCTCTTTCACTTGAGAAAGGCGCCTCTCTATTTCCCCTATGTCCCCGATAACGGAACCCGTTACCCCTTTTAGTGCCAGGTAGTAAAGGAACCCCGAGGTGACCCGAGCTATGGTCTTTACCCTCTCTAAGGAGGTGTTGGGGGCTACAAGGAACACAGTATCCAATCCTTCCTCCCTGGCATACCTGATCCAACCCTTAGCCTCTTCCGGGGGTAGATCAGGCACTATGGCTCCTCCTATTCCCGCCTCTTTGGCTCTTTGGGCAAAGTTTTTCAGCCCCATGTGAAGAATAGGATTGTAATAAGTCATAAGGATAAGGGGTATGTTCACCGTATCCTTTAGCTGTGACAGGGCCTCCATGATGGACCCTGGAGTCGCACCCTTCTCCAGAGCTTGGGCATGGGCCTTCTGGATGGTGGGCCCATCGGCCATGGGGTCAGAAAAGGGGATGCCCACCTCCACTGCTGCGGCCCCATGTTCCTCCAAGGTAACTATTATGTCCATAGACTCCTGTAGACTGGGATAACCCGCTACCATGTAAGGAATAAGACCTTTTCTCCCTTCTTCCCTCATGCTCTCCAAGGTTTCTCTCACTTTACCCATGATAGGCCTCCAGTGCTTCTTTTACCAATTGAACATCCTTATCCCCCCTTCCTGACAAACAGACCAGTACTAAAGAAGAAGAATCCAGTTCATCCCTTTGATCCAAGAGCCACCCTATGGCATGGGCACTCTCTAAAGCAGGGATTATGCCTTCCAAACGGGCCAAAACGCTGAATCCCTCTAGGGCCTTTCCAGGGGAGAGATTATAGTACTTGGCCCTTCCCTTCTCTTTGTAGATGCTATGCTGAGGGCCTACTCCGGGATAGTCCAGGCCAGCGGCTATGGCGTCAGTGGGCAGGATCTGCCCCCATGGATCCTGAATAAAGTAAGAGTAGAAACCATGGAGCACTCCTGGCTCTCCTCGGAGGGAGAGGGTCTCTGCCCCTGCGGCCTCTACACCAATGAACTTTACAGGATCCTTCTCCATGGGATAGAAGAGGCCCAATGCATTGGAACCGCCCCCTACACAGGCCACACAGTGGGTGGGCAAGCATCTTTCTACCTCGAGGATCTGCTCCCTTGCCTCTTTGCCGATAACGCTTTGAAAGTCCTTTACCATCTCAGGGAAAGGATGGGGTCCCACCACAGAGCCGATGACGTAGTGGGTGGTATCCACACTTGATGCCCAGTCTCTCAGGGCGTCGTTGATGGCATCCTTTAGAGTCTGGCTTCCCCCTTCTACAGGGATTACCTGGGCGCCGAGAAGCTCCATGCGAAAGACATTGAGGGCCTGGCGTTTCACATCTTGGACTCCCATGTAAACCACGCACTCGAGACCTAAGAGAGCCGCGGCTGTGGCTGTAGCCACCCCGTGCTGGCCCGCTCCTGTCTCGGCGATGATGCGAGTCTTACCCATCTTTTTGGCCAGGAGACATTGCCCCAAGGTGTTGTTGATCTTGTGGGAGCCTGTGTGGCACAGGTCCTCCCGCTTGAGATAGACCCGGCAGCCCACCTCACCGCTGAGTCGCCGGGCATAATAGAGAGGAGTGGGTCTCCCGGCGTAGGTAGTCAAAAGGTGCCTTAGATCTCTCTGAAAGTTGAGGTCCTGGCGATAAAACTCCCAGGCCTCTTCCAGCTCCATTAAGGGAGTGCAAAGGGTTTCAGGAACAAACCGCCCTCCAAAGGTTCTCTGGATCATCGCCTTTTCTCCTCTATGCGCCTTCCCAGGATGTTATTCATAAATTCCCTTATCAGTCCAGGGTCCTTAATGCCAGGGGCCATCTCCACCCCCGATGAGGCATCTACTCCCCAGGGATGGACCTCTGCAATGGCCTGGGCCACGTTTTCCGGATTCAACCCCCCTGCCAGAATTATGGGGATGTCTTTCACCTGGCGGGCCAGTTTCCAGGGAAATGTTCTTCCCGTTCCCCCATATTCCCCTGCGACCCTGGTGTCCAGCAGGATAGCTGACACGGCACCTCGATATCTCTCCAGGATCTTCAAGTCTTTCTCAGAGGCTACCCTTATAGCCTTTATAACCCTGAATCCTTTCTCTAAGAAATAGTGGCATTCATGGCGTGATTCCTCTCCGTGGAGCTGAAGGGTATCTAATCCTACCTGGTGTGCTGTTTCCAGGACAGCCTCCACATATTGGTTCACGAAGACCCCTACCCAGGAGACCATTGGGGGCAGGGATACAATCACTCTTCTGGCCTGAGAGGGTGCGACAAATCGAGGGCTTTCAGGTTGAAAGACCACCCCCAGGGCATGGACACCAGCTTTCATGGCCTCCAAGGCATCTTCCCGGCGGGTGATGCCACAGACTTTTACCCTAACCATGGCCCAGAAGCTCCTGTAGCTTTTCCCGGGGGTCCCCTGCCCGCACTAAGGCCTCTCCCACTAAGAAATTTTCGATGCCCCCAGCCATAAGCCTCTCCACGTCTCCCCGGGCAGAGATACCGCTCTCCGCCACCAGCACCCGGTCTTCTGGTACCAGGGGAGCCAGGGTCTCCACCACGCCCAGATCTACCTGAAAGGTCTTGAGGTTCCGGCTGTTTATGCCTATTATCCTGGCAGGAGTGGCTAAGGCCCTTTCCATCTCCCCCCTGGTATGGATTTCTACTAAGGGCTCCAGTCCCAATTCCAGGCTTTTCTCCGCCAGTTCGCTTAGTTTTCTGGAAGAAAGGATCCCAACGATGAGGAGTACTCCCGAAGCCCCAGCTACCAGGCTTTCCTTTAGCTGTATGGGGTCCAATATAAAGTCCTTGCGTAGTACAGGCACCTCCACGGCAGCAGCCACAGCCTCCAGATCATTCAGGGTACCCTGAAAATGGTCATCGGTAAGGACAGAAATGGCTTTGGCTCCCCCCTCTTGATAGAGCATAGCCTGGTTCACTGGATCCAGTCCCGGATTCAAAGTTCCCTTGCTGGGAGAAGCCCGCTTCACCTCGGCTACAATCCGAGGGAAGGGGCCTATGGTAAGAGCCTCCAGGAAGGAGCAATGGGGCCGAAAGGGTAAGGAATGAGGATAGGGTCCATGAAGGTCCGGCGGGAAAGCCCTTTCCCGCAGTAACCGGGCTATCACCTCTTTCTTTCGCTCCACTATCCTTTTCAGGATGTTCTCCATGTCCCTTCCTTTCACTCTTCCATTCATACAGTCACCTTCCTGGAAAACTCCAGGGTCCTCTCCAGGACCTCTAATGCCCTGCCCGACTCCAAAACCTCTTGGGCCTGGTTTACTCCCTGGATGGGAGTAGATGCCCTCCCCACACAGTATATGGCCAAACCTGCTTCCATGATGACCACATAGCAGGAGGGGTCATCCTTCTTTCCCTCCAGGATGGCCTTGGCCCTCTCTACAGCTTCTTCTCGGCTAGAGACCCTGATATCCTTTAAGGGTATCAGGGGAAACCCAAAGGTCTTGGGAGAAACGAAATACTCTCTTATGTCTTCAGAGGTTATCTCCAGGATTAAGGTCTCTCCCTGGGGGCTTACCTCAT
>WFSI01000061.1 GCA_015486105.1 Aquificota bacterium
TCCAGGAGGGTGGGGGCCTTGCCATCAAAAAGGTCCCCCAAGGATAGGCCCACGTACCGGCCTGCTCCATTGGGTGGGATGGGTCCAAGGGCCATCCAGAGCCTGTCTTTTTCAGGGCAAAAGAGCACTGAGGAGACATTGGCCATGGCGCTAATCCCGTATCCTAAGGCCAGGTCTTTTTGGCAGGTGATGTCCAACCTATCCCCCAGAATCTTTACCCCCAAGGCTGGGTCTATGTTCCCCTGGTGTTCCTGTAAAAGTGATTTTAATCGGTAGTAGCGGCTGTAATTATCTTCTACCCAGGTGTATGTGGGGGCATACTCCGTCTCCCTCAGGTGCTGGGAGATATAGCAATTGGAATAGACCAACCAGTCCTTATCCCCTTCCAGTTTGCCGAATCTGTTGCCCGATAGCTCCAGAATAGCTCCCCTTCTGGATGGGGCGTGGGAGAGGATGAAGGTCCACCCCGAGATTCTTCTACCATTACCCAGGGTTTCTTCAGCCTCTTCCAGGTTCCTTGCCTGGCTGATGGCCATGGAAGCTGAAGTGAGGGTGTTTCTCCCCAGCAGGTTTGTGTCCCTGGTGAAGTTGAGATGGAGACTCATGGTGAGGCCTTCTGCATTGGTGGAGGAGACCCCAGGGATGTAGACCCCGTCCCCTGAGACGGTGATAGATGGAATCCCCTGGGCAGGTTTCAGGACGATAACTATTTGTTTGTTGGACCATCGGGATGCCCCTGTGAAGTCCAGGTTTCTGCCGTGGTATAGGCTTCCGTCTTGGGTGGCTTTCCCCCACGCCACGAAGGATGAACAGGCTACAGGTATTTGGGGGATAGCTGTTCTGGAGAGTTTGGTGAGGAGGGCCGCCAGGAAGTTGAGGGCGTCGGCGGAGGAATAGGTGAGCCATAGATCCAGAAAGGAAAGCCCTGAGCCCTTAGCCATGCCTTTCAAAAACTCTCGGTCTTCTTTGTATGTGCCCAGGGCTGCGGGGAGGAGGAGCAGGTATTTGATGGCCCAGCGGGATAGGAGCTGGAGGGGCTTGGGGTACCCCTGGAGGGCATGATCGATGACCCGCTGATGGTTTTCTAAATAATACTCTAAGGGGCTTCCTTGGATCCTTGCTTTTAGATCCCGGCCGAAGAAGAGACCCATGGAATACCAGTTTCCCTCCAGGTATAAAAGAGTGAATCCCTCTTCCTCGTGAATTTGGCATCCCATCTCAGGTTTTTATCCTTAATACTCTTAATGCATTTTTCTTTAAGATGGCTTCCTTGGCTGCAGGAGAGATGGGCAGGGTTGAAACACCCTGAATGTTTTTGTCTATCATGGCCCCTGGCCAGTCAGTACCAAAGAGGAACTTCTCCTTTAGCCTTTCCATCTCCGGGAAGTACTCCAGGAGCTTCCTGGGGGGAAGCCCTGAGATGTCAATGTGGATGTTGGGGCGGATCCTGACCAGGAACTGGGCCCTATCGTACCAGAATCCCCGTCCACCGTGGGACATGATGATGGTGAGTTCAGGGAAGTCAACGGCAATATCGTCTATAAAAAGGGGGTTACCGTATTTGAGTTTGGCCCCGGGAAAGATGGAGGAGCCCGTGTGGAACATGACAGGGACCCCTTTCTCCTGGGCCAAGGCATAGAGAGGGTAGAGACGGGGGGTGTTGGGATAGAAGAGCTGGTGGACAGGATGGATCTTGAGGCCCTTGACCCCCTTTAATAGAAAGTTTCTGAAGTCCCTGAGAGGATCGTCGGTGAGATGGGGGTTGATATTGCAAAAGGGGATTAGGGATTTTTCACCCTGACAGAACTCCAAGACCTCTTGGGTGGTGACATCGCAGGTGGTGGCAGGGGACCGCTCTGCCAGAATCACTGCGTACCCTACCCCAATGCTTTTCAGATGATTCAGGAAGGCATCCCTGTTCAGGGAGCCGTCTTCTCTGATCATGGCAAAGTCCCGGGGATTGGCTTTCTGCCACCAGTCTTTCACCCATGGTTTCCAATGGTTAAGGTTTCCCACATGGACGTGGATATCTATGGCCTTGCACTCCATCTTCTCATCCTCCTTATTTTGCTCTATATAATGGTAGAGGATGATAAAGTCCATGGATGGCCAGGGATTGCTTCTGCCACGACAAATGGATTAAATCAACACTGATGAAGAAGATCTGGATAGTTATAGGAGTGCTTTTTCTTTTTTCTCGCCCCCTTGTGGCTGGAGAGGTGACAATCCAGGAGGCGAAACTGGTGGGTGTTGGGAGTGGGTATCCCTATCTCCAGGTGAAGCTTAAGGGGCTTTTCTTCCCTTCTATGAAGGAGGTCCTGATGGAAGGGGTGCCTATAGCGGTTCATTGTGAGGTTTCCATCAATAGGGACCGGGCAGTACTCTGGGATCCTGCGCTTTGGAAGGGCGTCTATACCAGGGTTTTTAGATACAACCTTCTTACAAAGGTTTTTGAGATCCGTGATCCCCCTGAGATCCAAAAGAGCTATCCCCAGTTTGACTCTTTTGGCCAAGAGGCCAGGCTTTTTGTTCTGCCCCTACCATCCCGACCTTTGAAAGGAGATAAGGCTTATGTAGAGGTGAAGGTCTATAGGAAAGGCAGCCCCCTTTTTTTTCCCCTGAACCTTATTTCCTTCCTCCTTCCTGCGGCCCCGGCGGATTTTGAGACAGACAGGGTGAGGGTGGAGGTGCATAGGTGAGTCAGCTACAGGTGCAGCAGGAGCAAAGCCCTCTACAGAAGAGGAAGCGCTCCTTACTCTTTACTGGGGTCCTTTTCTTCCTCTTTGTGAGTCTAACAGTGCTCCAGGTTTATCTCCAACAGCATCAGGGGAGACCTTCATCCATTCCTTCCAACATCTTGGTTCTTGTGGTGGTGAATCTCAACATTATTGTTCTCATGGTCCTGGTGGTCATGGTGGGAAGGAACCTGGCCAAGATCTATTTCGAGCATAAGAGGGGACGTTTAGGTTCTAAATTCAAGGTGAAGCTCATTACCGCTTTCATTTCCCTCACTATTATTCCTACTTTCCTCCTTTTCCTCGTGGCCAGCGGGTTCATTACCTCCAACATAGAGGGGTGGTTTAACAAGCAAAAAGAGGAGGCTCTTAAGGATGCCCTTTCTGTGGCTCAGAGCTACTATCAGGGAATGGACCGCCGTGCTGAGACCCTGGCTCAGGGGATAGTGAGTGTGGCCCGCAAGCAGGAGCTTTTGGGGAGCAGTAACTACTGGAAGTTGGTGTGGCTTCTCAAAGAAAAGACTCGGGAACACAGGCTTAAGGCTATAGAGATCTTCGATGTCAAGGGTCATCTCTTGGCCAGCTCCAAGGGGAAGGGGAGTAGAGATAGAGACTATTTGGTGGAGGAAGGGGATGCTAAGCTTATTCAGTCCTTAAAGGATAAAAGGCCCATATCCTGGGATCATGGCCGCTATCATATAGTGGTGGTACCCTTTTCAGAGGGAGAGACGGCCTTCTCTTACAAGATACCCTCTCGGCTTTCCAAGAGCTTAGGGGCTATCACTCAATACTACGAGGGGTATCGCCAGGTTAAGGAGCTGAAGAATCCTGTAAAGATCAGTTATATCCTCCTTTTTCTCATGGCTACTCTCCTCATCGTCTTTTCTTCCATCTGGTTTGGTCTTCATCTGGCCAAGGGCATTACTGTGCCTATAGAGGCCCTGGCTCTGGGGACCAGGGAAGTGGCTCGGGGGAATCTGGATACCCAGATCCAGGTCCAGGCTGACGATGAAATTGGCATTTTGGTGGACTCTTTTAACCTTATGATCAGGGATCTCAAGGGTTCCAGGGAGGAGTTGGAGGAGAGAAGGAGGTATATCGAAACCATTCTGGAAAACATAGCTACGGGGGTGGTCTCCTTGGACAAGGAGGGAAGGATTATCAGTATAAATAGGGCAGCCAGAGGGCTGTTGAAGCTGGAGTGTGATCCTTGTTTGGGGGTGTCTTATCGTCAGATCTTTCAGGAGGAGCACTTGGGTGTTCTAAAGGAGACGGTAAAGATGATGCTGAGAAGGGAGAGGGAGGGTAGCCGCAGGGAAGTGAGATTGGTGAGCGAGGAGGGGGTTATTTATCTTCTGGTAGGTGCGTCCCCTTTACTGGATCAGGATGGTCGTTATAGCGGTATGGTAGTGGTAATGGAGGATATGACGGAGCTGGCCAAAGCCCAGAGGGCTGCGGCTTGGGAAGAGGTGGCCAGGAGGGTGGCCCACGAGATAAAGAACCCCCTCACCCCTATTTCCCTTTCAGCCCAGAGGCTGAAGAGGCGCTTTGGGGGGCATATGAAAGGGGAGGAGGGAGAGGTATTTTACAGGTGCATTGAGACTATCATAAAAGAAGTGGAAGAGCTTAAGAGGATGGTGAATGAGTTTTATAAGTTTGCTCGTCTGCCCAAGATATCTCCGCGTCCTACGTTGCTTCAAGAGATCTTTAGGGATCTGGTGGCCCTTTACTCTGCTTCCCATAAAGGGATCACCATCCAGGTTGATGTACCCCAGGATCTGCCTCCTCTCCTCCTGGATAGGGAACAGATGAACAGGGTGTTCATCAATCTCATGGAAAACGCTATAGAGGCTATGCATGGTAAGGGGGAGATCACTATAAAAGTGAATTGGGAAGAAGAGGAACAGACCGTGGTGGTGGAAGTAGCCGATGAAGGAGTAGGGATCAGGCCTGAGGATAGGGAGCGCCTCTTCATGCCCTATTTTTCTACAAAGGAAAGGGGAACAGGTCTGGGCTTGGCCATAGTGAGTAGGATTATCTCTGATCACGGTGGATACATAAGGGTGAGGGAGAACAAGCCTCGGGGGGCGGTTTTTGTTATAGAGCTCCCGGGGAAGGCGGCTTGAGATGGGATATCTGATTTTAGTCGTGGACGATGAAGGGGCTATCCGAGAGGCCTTGAGGGGCGTCTTGGAAGACGAGGGGTATCAAGTTGTGGAGGCTTCCTCTGGAGAAGAGGCCTTGGCTCTCTTTCTTAGCGAGCCAGTGGATCTGGTCTTTCTTGATATCTGGCTTCCGGGGATGGATGGGGTGGAGGTTCTTCAGACTATGAGGGACAAGAACCCGTTGGTGCCCATCATTATGATCTCAGGGCATGGTACCATAGAGACGGCAGTGAAAACCATAAAAATGGGGGCCTATGATTTCGTGGAGAAGCCCCTGAATCTCGACGAACTCATGATAAAGACAGAAAGGGCTTTAGGGGAGTACCGCTTGAGGTTGGAAAATATCCGGTTGAGGGCCCAGATGGAGGAGGAGAGGGTTCTCATTGGAGAGAGTCAAGCCATGAGAGAGTTGAAGAGCCAGATCCAGCTGGTGGCCCCCACTGATGGTTGGGTCTTCATAGAAGGGGAAAGTGGTACGGGTAAGGAGCTGGTGGCCCGCCGGGTCCATGAGCTAAGCATCAGGAGGGACTATCCTTTCGTAGAGGTGAGCTGCGCTGCCATCCCCGATGATCTTATAGAAAGAGAGCTTTTTGGTTGGGAAGATATGGAAGGGATGATCTATAGGGGGAAGTTTGAGATGGCCCATAGGGGCACCCTTTTTCTCGATGAGGTGGGTGACATGAGCCTGAAACTTCAGGCCAAGGTCTTGAGAGTTATTCAGGAGCTCTCCCTTCAGCGCTTGGGGGGCACCGAAATTATTCCAGTGGATACCCGCATCATTGCCTCTACCAACAAGAATCTTGATGAGGAGATAGAGGCCGGTCGTTTTCGGGAGGACCTTTATTTTCGCCTTAATGTTATTCCCCTCAGGGTACCGCCTTTAAGGGAGAGGAGGGAGGATATTCCTCTCTTGGTGAGCCACTTTTTGGGTTACTTTTCCAAGAAGTACGGTAGACGGCCTCCCCGCCTTTCCCCTGAGGCTATTACCCGGGTGGTTCAGTATCCCTGGCCTGGCAATGTGCGGGAGCTGAGAAACACGGTGGAGAGGCTGGTAATCATGGTTCCCAAGGAGGAGATAGAACTCCATGACCTTCCCCGGCCCATATTTACCGAGGATGAACAGGCACCTTCAACCTTGAGGGAGGCCAGGGAGGCCTTCGAAAGGGACTACATCCTTCAGCATCTGGAGCAGTTCGGCTGGAATATCAGCAGAACGGCAGAGTTTTTGGGTATAGAGAGGAGCCATCTATACAAGAAACTTAGGGCTTATGGTATTGAGCCGGAGAAAAGGAGAAAGGAGTGAGGTATAAGGAGGCAGGTGTAGATATAGAGTCAGGGAACCGGCTGGTAGAGCTTATAAAACCTCTGGCTCATACTGCTATGACCACTGGTGTGGTCACTGAGTTGGGGGGGTTCAGTGGACTTTTTTCTCCACCCTGGCGGGAGTTCAGGGATCCCCTTTTGGTGGCTTGTACCGATGGGGTGGGTACTAAGCTCAAGGTGGCCTTTATGGCCGATAGACACGATACCGTGGGTATCGATTTGGTGGCCATGAGTGTGAATGACCTTATCACCGTGGGGGCTCTTCCTTTGTTTTTTCTGGATTACTTTGCCTGTGGAAAGCTGGAAGTGGAGAAGGCCTATGAGGTGATTAAGGGCGTAGTCCAGGGTTGCCGGGAGGCAGGGTGTGCCTTGTTGGGAGGAGAGACGGCAGAGATGCCCAGCTTTTACCCCCTTGGGGAGTATGATTTAGCGGGTTTTGCCGTGGGGATGGTGGATCGGAGGGAGTTCCTGGATGGTTCGTCTATAGAGGAGGGAGACAGGGTGTTAGGTTTGGCTTCCTCTGGCCTTCACAGCAATGGTTATTCCCTGGCCAGGAAGGTGGTTTTTGAAGTGGAAGGCTTATCCATCTATGATACCTTCCCTTGGGGAAAGGGTGTGGTCCAGGAACTCTTGGAGCCTACTCTGATCTATGTGAAGCCCTTGAGAGGGCTAAAGGAGGGAGGGGTTACCCTCAAGGGCCTTGCCCATGTGACTGGGGGCGGTTTGTGGGAGAACCCTAAAAGGATCCTTCCTCCCCATGTGACCATGGAGCTCGATCCTAGAAGATGGGAGATTCCCCCCATCTTTTCCTATTTGCAGGAGAAGGGAGATGTGCCATGGGGGGAGATGTATCGTACCTTCAACATGGGATTGGGTATGGTGATGGTGGTGCCTTCTGATGAGGTTGCCAAGGCCTTAAGGATCTTGGAGGTTAAAGGCTGTAAAGCTTGGGAAGTAGGGGAAATTGTGGAAGGCGAGAGGGAGGTGAAGATATGGGGAGTGAGCCACTTAAGGTAGGGGTATTGGTGTCGGGAAGGGGATCCAATCTCCAGGCTATCATTGATGCATCGGAAAAGGGAGACATCCATGCCCGAGTGGTGGTGGTTATATCGGACAAGGAGGAAGCCTATGCCTTGGATAGGGCCAGGAAGCATGGCATAGAGGCTCTTTTTATGGATCCTAAGGCATATCCCAGCCGTGAGGACCATGATAGGGCCATGGGGGATGAACTGGAGAAGAGGGGGGTAGGGCTCATCTGTTTAGCGGGCTATATGCGGGTTTTGTCTCCCTATTTTGTGGGGCGTTTCCAGGGACAGATTATAAATATCCACCCGGCTCTTCTACCTTCTTTTCCAGGTTTGCATGGGCAGCTCCAGGCCATGGAGTATGGGGTAAAGATATCGGGATGCACTGTTCATTTTGTAGACAAGGACGTGGACCATGGCCCCATTATCATTCAAGCTGCTGTACCTGTCTTGGAGGATGATGACGAAGATACCTTAGCGGCTCGTATCTTGGAGTATGAACACAAGATATACCCTCGGGCAGTCCAGCTTTTTGCCCAGGGAAGGCTAAGGATCCAGGGCAGAAAGGTAATAGTGGAAGGAGGGGTTACTCCTCTATGGAGAGTGACGAATCCTTCCTTAGAGGAGTAAGAAATGGAGAAATAAATTACGAAGGGGAGCGAATATGCCCCCCTTTTTTCATTCTACAATTTCTAAAATGTACCTCTTTTCCCGGTTTTTATTGGCAGCGTTGATGATGGTTCTCATGGCCTTGGCCCTGCTGCCTTCTTTGCCAATTACCCTGCCCAGGTCCTCAGGGGCTACCCGAAGTTCCAGGACTACAGTCTTGGCGCCGTCTATTTCGCTTACTTTAACTTCCTCGGGTCTTTCTACCATGGATCTTGCCATGGTCTCCACCAGTTCCTTCATTTGCCACCTCTCTATCCGATAATCAGTTCCTAAATGGGTTTTGATTGTGGAGTCCTTATTTTTTTCTATTTACCCTTAGCCACTTTCCCTGTCAACAGCAGCTTTTCTATAATTGTTCTGCCCAAGTATCCCGAGTAGACCTTGTCATTTATGACACTGGCAGGTGTTCCTCTGAGACCCAATTTTTTGGCTTCTTCTCCGTCTCTGGTGAGGACGAGCTCTATCTGACCTTCATCACATTTGTTCCCTCTTGGCGCCTCTATTTCTCCTCGGGAGAAAAGGTAGGTCCAGAAGGCCTCTTTTTCTCCTTGTTGATAGAGGCACAGGGTGTTTCTGGCGAGTTCTCTAGCCTTGTCTCCGTGGACGATGAAGTACTTGAGTATGAGGGAGATTTTGCCCTCATCAGCCATGGGCCTTAACTCTTTCAGTTCCCTCAAGCAATAGGGACATAGAGGATCAAAATAGACGATGACCTTAGGGGCCTTTGGGGGCCCAAAGGTAGGTGAACCTGTGGTGTTGACATCCACTTTGCTCTCTTTCAGGCTCTTTCCTTGTGGAAGGGGGAAGTAACCTTTTTCTATCCCTGTGGAAAAGGTGATGTTTTTACCCCCTGCTGATAAGTCTAATAGCTTGCCTGTTATGAGATACTTGCTGTCTGCGGTGAGAAGGAAAGCCCCCATGCGCTTCCCCCCCAGTTTTACATAAACCATCCATAGGCCCTTGATGGGGGAGGGCTCGACTCCCAGGACCTCTACGTTAGATACCCCCAATTGCTTCAGGGCTTGTTTTACAGTAGCGTTGTTCATCTTCTTAGCTGCGTGCCCTATGTGGGGTGCCGATAGGAACATAGCCAGAAGAGCCAAGACAACAATCCATGATAAACCCTTTCTCAAAGCCTACCTCCTTATTAGGGATTTTTAACCTTGTAACTCATTTGGGTGCCCCTTGCAAAGGGGGGGGGGTGTTGCTAAAAGCCTCCTGATAAGCGACGATGCTGGAGGTGAGATTGTGGGAAAGACTTACCTTTTTGCTCCGGGACCCACCCCTATTCCCCCTAAGGTACTCTTGGCTATGGCCAAGCCTATCATTCATCATAGGATCCCTCAATTCCGGATGCTCTTCAAAGGTGTACTGGAAGACCTTAAGTACGTTTTTCAGACTCAGCAGCCTGTTATAGTTCTGGCGTCTTCCGGTACTGGCGCTATGGAAGCTGCTGTATCCAATCTTTTGTCCCCGGGAGATAAGGCCCTTGTGGTGAGAGGCGGTAAGTTCGGAGAGCGCTGGGCAGAGATTTGTAAGGCATACGGTGTAGATCCTGTGAACATAGACGTAGAATGGGGTAAGGCTGTAGATACAGGATTAGTGGAAGAGGCTTTCGAGGCCCATCCCCAGGCCAAGGTCCTGATGTGGCAGGCCAGTGAGACTTCTACAGGGGTAAGGCATCCTACCAAGGAGTTAGCTGCCCTTTGTCAGCAGTATGGCGCCCTTTCCGTGGTCGACGGCATAACTGCTATAGGGGTTTTCGATGTGCCCATGGATGAGTGGGGGCTGGATGTGGTGGTGAGTGGTTCACAAAAGGCCTTCATGCTACCTCCGGGGCTGGCTTTTATCGCCATGGGTGAGAGGGCTTGGGAGATGGTTCAGGGTGGTAGGTGTCCCAGGTACTACTTCGATCTGGAGAAGGAGCGTAAGTCTCAGGAAAAAGGAGACGGAGCTTATACCCCTGCCGTTTCTATGATCATGGGGTTAAGGGCTTCCTTGGATCTCATAAAGGATGAGGGTTTGGAAGAGGTCTTTGCCCGTCATGCCTTGTTGGCCAGGGCGACTCGGGAGTCTATGAAGGCCTTAGGCTTGGAGCTTTTGGCCCCTGGGTCTCCCAGTGATGCTGTTACGGCGATTAAGGTGCCTCCTGGGATAGATGGCACGGCCATGATTTCTACCCTGAGGGATAAGTACGGTATAACCATTGCTGGGGGGCAATCCCAACTCAAGGGGAAGATCTTTAGGATTTCTCATATGGGGTATGTGTCCAAGGCGGATATACTTTTGGTTGTGGGCATGGTTGAGGTGGTTCTTAGGGAGTTGGGTTATGCAGTGGATCTGGGTAAAGGGGTGGGTAGAGCAGAGGGGATTCTTTTTAGTGAATAAGGGGGGGGAGCCTTGTTTAAAGTTCTGGTAGGCGACAAGATTGCTGAAAGTGGGGTAAAGATCCTTAAGATGGAATCTGATATGGGGGTAGATGTAAAGGTGGGACTACCTCCCCATGAGTTAAGGGAGATTATAGGAGAATACGATGCCCTTATAGTGAGAAGCGCAACTACTGTAACCCGGGAGATTATAGAGGCTGCTGCCCGTTTAAAGGTGATAGGGCGGGCAGGAACGGGAGTGGACAATATTGATCTGGAGGCTGCTACGGAGAAGGGCATCGTGGTTATGAATACACCAGGGGGTAACACGGTGGCTGCCGCTGAGCATGCCGTATCCATGATGCTTTCCATGGCCAGAAAGATTCCCCAGGCTTGCTCTTCCATGAAGGAGGGGAAGTGGGAGAAGAAGAAGTTTATGGGGGTGGAGATTCATGGTAAGTCCCTGGGTATAGTGGGAGTGGGCCGTATTGGCTCTTTGGTAGCTAAGATGGCCTTGGGCATGGGTATGAAGGTCTTGGCTTCTGATCCCTATCTCTCTGCAAAGGCGGCCAAAGAGATGGGTGTTACCTTGACCGATATGGACACCCTTTTGGAAGAGGCGGATTTCATCAGTGTTCATGCCCCCCTAACCCAGGAAACCCGAAATATGATTTCCAAAAAGGCCTTTAAAAGGATGAAGGAAGGGGTGATGATGGTTAATTGTGCCAGGGGAGGCATTGTGGACGAAGGAGCCCTTTATGAGGCTATTACTATCGGAAAGGTGGCTGGGGCTGCCTTGGACGTTTATGCCCATGAGCCTCCTCCTCCTGATTATAAGCTTTTGAAGCTGGATGAGGTGATATGCACACCTCATTTAGGGGCATCTACCCGGGAAGCCCAGGAGGTGGTTGCCATAGCCATTGTTCAGCAAATTATTGATTATCTCAAGCAAGGGGTGGTGAGGAATGCCGTCAACGTGCCATCCATTAAGCCCGAGCTTATGCCCAAGGCCGAGCCTTACATATACTTGACCGAGAAACTGGGTTCCTTTATTGCCCAGATATTTGAGGGGCGTATGGAGGGGTTGGTTGTGGAGTATGCGGGGGAGGTGTTGGAAGAGGGTATTTATCCCGCCTTAACCCTTGCTGCCTTGGCTGGGCTCTTGAGGCCTATCCTGGGCAACGGAGTGAATATGGTGAATGCCCCTGTAATAGCCAAGCAGCGGGGGATCAAAGTGGTGGAGAGTAAGTCTGAGCAGAGCGAGGGATACATCAGTCTCATTCGTTTGAGGCTTAGAGGGGACAAGGGTGAAACCAGTGCCTCGGGTACCTTAATAAAAAGCGATGCCCCCAGGATCGTCATGGTCAATGGTTATCACATAGAAGCAGAACCCCAAGGGTATATGTTATTTTTCACCAACTACGATCGTCCTGGCGTTATAGGCAGGATTGGCACCATTCTGGGTGAAGCGGGAGTGAACATTGCAGGAATGAGGCTGGGTCGAGTGGAGCCTGGCGAATTGGCCATAGCCATTCTCAACGTGGATTCTCCTATTCCTGAGGAGATTATGGAAAAGGTGAGGGTCTTGCCCAACATTACTTATGCTAAGCTGGTAGATCTATCTTGAGGGGAAAGGAGGTAAGCCTCTTTCAATTGCCTCGGGGGGTGAAGGTCCTTTGTCCCCAAGCTGCTAACCGTAGGGAGTGGGTTAGGGAAGCCCTTTTGGGTACCTTTAGGGCTTGGGGATTTCAGAGGGTAATCACCCCCACCTTTGAGTACTTGGACATTCTTCTCAAGGGTTTGGAGGAGGGTTTGGAGGATAGGGTTTATAAGTTGGTAGAGAGAGAGACAGGTCGTTTGGTGGCCTTGAGACCCGATTTTACACCTCAGGTGGCCAGGATAGCGGCTACTGTGATGCGGGACTATCCCCGTCCCCTTCGTTTGTGTTACAGCGGTGGGGTTTTTAGGCACATGCCCGGTGAGGAGGAGAAAGAGATCTATCAGGTAGGGGTTGAGCTGGTTGGATTGGACCTTCCCGAGGCAGATGCAGAGATGATAGCTATGGCTGCCCGTGCTTTGGAGAATCTGGGACTTACAGGATACAAGATAGCTGTGGGGCATATGGGACTTATCAGGGAGCTATTGAAAGTTGTTCCTTCCCGGGCGGTGGCTGGGATCACAGGGGCATTGGCGGAGAAGAATAGGACAGAAGTGTCCAGGATTGCCCGGGATCTTCCTTCCCCTTGGTGTGAAGTCTTGCGGATTTTACCCACCCTTTACGGGGGTGAGGAGACCTTGGAGAAGGCTGAGGGGCTTTTGGGGGATTATGAGGGTTTTTCAAGGCACTTGGATTACCTGAAGACCTTATACGCTATGGTAAAAGTCTACGGTTTGGCCCACCACGTGCTCTTAGATCTCTCGGAGATCAGGGGGTTCCAGTATCATACGGGGATGGTTTTTGAGGTTTTTGTGGAGGGATTGGGAAAAAGGGTAGGGGGAGGCGGTCGTTATGATTCTCTATTGGCCCGATTTGGAAGGGATGAACCTGCTACGGGCTTTGGGATAAATGTGGATGCGGTACTGAAGGCCTTGGAGCAAGGAGCAGTAGCTCTTCCCCCTGATCCCATCCATTACCTTTTAGTGGATTTTTCTCAGGACAAAAAAGAGGTTTTGATCCTGGCTCGAAGGCTTAGGGAGATGGGATGGAGGGTGGCCAGGGATATTATCAGAAGGGACTTGGAAGGGTCTTTGGAGTATGCAAGGAGGATGGGCATCGGGGCCCTTATAATTACGAGCGAGGACCTGAGGAGCCAGGGTAAGGTCCAGCTGATAAAGACCGCAACTAAGGAAGAGGAGTACCTTTCTACGGAGAGCCTTCTGGTTCCCAGAGGAGGATGTCATGGCTGATACAGCGGTATTAGGAGTTCAGTGGGGTGATGAGGGAAAGGGTAAGATAGTGGATTTTTTGGCCAAAGATGCTGATTGGGTGGTGAGGTTCCAGGGAGGCACAAATGCTGGTCACACGGTTTTGGTAAAAGGGAAAAAGCATATCCTTCATCTTATTCCCTCGGGAATTATCCATGGAGGGAAGAAGTGCATCATTGGGAATGGAGTGGTAGTGGACCCTCCTGAGCTTTTGAAGGAGATGGATACCCTGAGGAAGGAAGGAATAGAGGTGGAAGGCCGTCTCTTTGTGAGCGAAAGGGCCCACGTGATCATGCCCTATCATAAGAAGTTGGATGCCTTGTCAGAGAAGCTGAAGGGAAGCAAGCAGATTGGCACAACCCTTCGGGGTATTGGGCCGGCCTATTCGGATAAGATGGCCCGAGGGGGTATTAGAATGCAGGATCTCCTTCGCCCCCAGCGTCTGAGGGAGAAGCTGGAGGAGGCCCTTAAGGTGAAAAATCTCCTTATAGGAGAGTTTTTCGGAGAAGAGGGCTACGATTTAGAAGGACTCTACCAAGAGGTTCTTTCGTGGAGTAAGGGTTTGAAAGTCTATATTTGTAACACCCACTCCCTCATAAGGAGGCTGGTTGATTCGGGGGCTTCTATTCTTTTTGAGGGGGCTCAGGGGGCTATGTTAGACATTGATCATGGCACCTATCCCTATGTCACTTCCTCCAGTACCACTGTCGGGGGTGTCTTTACTGGGGCGGGGGTTCCCCCTTCCACAGTGGATCGGATTATTGGTATTTCCAAGGCCTATACCACACGGGTAGGGGGAGGACCCTTTCCCACAGAACTTGATGGAGAAGAAGGTCAGATGTTGAGGGAGCGTGGGGGGGAATATGGAGCTACCACAGGCCGTCCCAGGAGATGTGGGTGGCTGGATTTGGTGGCCTTGAGATACGCCGCTTGGATAGATGGCCTGACGGAGGTAGCCATTACTAAGTTGGATGTATTGGATGCCATGGACCGGATCAAGGTGTGCGTGGCTTATGATATAGAAGGGGAGAGGACCCAAGAGATGCCTGGTGACTTGGAGCTATTCTCCAAGGCCAAGCCTGTCTATGAGACCTTTCCGGGATGGCGGGGTAAGGTGAGAGGTGTCACAGGGTGGCAGGACCTTCCCTCCCAAGCCAAGGAATACCTGGAGTATTTAGAGGAGTTCTTGGGCGTACCCATTGGGATGGTTTCCACAGGGCCCGATAGGGAAGAGACCATTGTGAGGTGATGGGGCCTCATTTCAGTTCTACGTTGGCCACTTCCATCAGGTTCAGAAGGGCAGAGACTACTTTTCCTAAATCTTCCTCCACGGAAGCCAGGGGGTTGGGTCTGATGATCATCTGAATCTCTGCTGTGTCCTTGTCGGTGTCTCTGTCTACATTGACGAAGTCCATGCTGTATCCGAAGGCGTCGAGGGTTTTTTCTAAGTCGCCCATAAGGGTAGGCACGTCGGCGGCTTCAATGAAGAGAGACCTTTTGGGTTTGGTGAAAAGGTAGAGCTTCTCCATCTTGCCCAATAGAAACAGAGAGAATAGAACTAAGAGGGTGGCCAGAACGGCTGGCCAGTAGAACCCTGCACCGCAGGCCAAACCTATAGCCGCTGTAGTCCACAGGCTTGCTGCCGTAGTGAGCCCTTTGATAGAGACACCTATCCTCAGAATGGCGCCTGCCCCTAAGAATCCTATGCCGCTCACTACTTGAGCGGCGATACGCATGGGATCTGAGGTTCTGGCCCCGTAAACGTGGGCCCCTTTTACGGAGATGATCATGAGCAGGGCTGAGCCGATAGCCAGGATGGCATGGGTTCTGAAGCCCGCAGGCTGATTTCTTATCTCCCGTTCTACACCTACAGCCCCTCCCAAGAGGAAGGCCAGGATGAGTCTCTCTAATATAATTATCCATGAGTTCATACTTTCCACAAACCCCCTTTTTGTTTCATAATAACCCAACACTTAGGGAGGTGCTACCTTGGATCTTGGAATTGAGGGAGTGTACGTTGGACATTATACCGATTTGAAGAACGCCACGGGATGTACTGTGGTGCTTATACCTCAGGGAGCTGGGGCAGGTATGGACGTGAGGGGTGGGGCCCCTGGGACCCGGTCTTGTGATTCCCTAACGGGTTTTCGCTCTGCAGGGAAGGTCCATGCTGTGCTTTTCACTGGTGGTTCTACTTTTGGTTTGGGGGCCGCCGATGGGGTTTTGCGCTTTCTTCTGGAGAAGGGATGGGGCATCAAGATAGATCATCTCACCATTCCCTTGGTTCCTACGGCGGTCATATTTGATTTGTTTATCGGTTCTTCTGAGGTATGGCCGGGTCCTTCGGGGGCCTATGAGGCTTGTGTGGGTGCCCGTTCTGGGATTGACCTGGGCACAGTAGGGGTGGGAACTGGGGCTGTGGTAGGTAAGCTTTTGGGTACCCCTCACGGTGTCAAGGGAGGGGTGGGATGGTCATTAGTGGCAGGGGAAGGGGTCAAGGTGGGCTGTCTCACCGTGGTCAATGCCTTTGGTGATGTGGTAGATCCTGTTACGAGGAGGATTATAGCAGGGGCAAGGGATCCCGAAACGGGTGGCTTTGTAGACACGGCTCAATCCATGAAAATGGGGGTCATCAGGGAAATACCCGACTTCTCCACCAACACCACCCTGGCCCTAATCGTCACCAATGCCCTTCTTTCTCGTAATGGGTGCATTAGGGTTTCTCAGATGGCACAGGCAGGCATGGCCAGAGTGATCAAGCCCGTTCACACCGATTTTGATGGAGATCTGGTGATAACCTTATCCTTGGGAGAAAGGGTAGCAGATACCAATCTGATTGGTCTTATGGCGGCAGAGGC
>WFSI01000062.1 GCA_015486105.1 Aquificota bacterium
GTGTTCTCCTTCACCAGCCTGTCCACCAGATGGAGATCCCGGCCTATCCTCACTGCCTGAGGCTCTATCCTGGCCAACCTCTCTCCGTCCAGAACCACGTGGTGCTCCCCGTTTACCTTACGGCCAAGGATATACTCTGCCTCGTTTACACCGGCGTTAAGGGTGAAACAGTGCGGGCTACCTTACACTGCAGCCACAACGATTTCCTCGGGCTCACAGCTTCTTATCATGCTGGCAACCTTCCCATAGTAGGTGTGGCTCTCCATCTCAGGACAGGCCAGGAGGATGGCCCTATCTCTTCCCAACTCTTGGAAAATTTCCGGAGCCACCACAGACAAGCACTGGCTATAAGCCACTCTTTGTCTTACTCATCTTTGAAAACCTGATTAGGCTAACTCACTTATTACACCACACTTATCCAGTTTTCCACAGGTGTATGCCACTATGTTCCTAAAGGGGAAAAAGCTACCCCCTCTCCCCACGAGCAGGGATCCCATACCTCGCTTCTCGATGGTACGTTAGTCTCGATCCTGTACCTCTTTTTGTCCTTCTCTATCTCTATCCTCTTTTTGTAAGCCAGGGCCACCTCTTTGCTTGTGAGATCCGTGTTGGTCCTAAGGATCCATTGCAGTCGTATCAGGCCTCTTGTTTCGCCTTGTCTCAGTCTATCTCAAAACCTTGAGGCTTGATAAACCTCCTGTAGCCCCTGTTGCCTATTAGGGCCTTTGCGTTTTTGGCTTTTAAAGAGAGCACTTCCAGAGTCTCCTGCCTCTTGATCTCTTCCCTCCGGGCTTCCTCAGGGTTGAAACACATTAACTTGCTACCTTTATTTCTCTCCCATCCACATCCCAAAACTACTAACTTAAAGTGTCCCTGTGGCAAGCCACGGGGAATTACCAAGTTCAACAACCGGACCCCAAAAGCCCCTAAGCTTGTCGCGTTGAGAGGCATAGCCATCCACCCTCTCAGCCATGCGCCACTCTTCCATCACTGCCTGTCTATCTCCTCTAGAAACTCCTCACTCTCCATCACACGAAGAAGGGGATAAAGGGGACCCTCTCTGTACATCTCCATGATGGCCTCGTTCTCATGCTCATCGCGGGATGCAGTGCAATCCCTCAGGATCACGGCGCAAAAGTCGTTACTAACCGCGTCCAGAGCCGTGATGAGGACACAATAAGGTGCTGTTATCCCACATATAGCCACAGTCTCTATACCCAAGGTCCTAAGGGTCTGGTCCAGATCGGTCTTGAAGAAAGCAGACAGACGCCTCTTCTCCAACACAAAATCCTCAGGGGTCCTGTCCAACTCCTCCACCACCTGACACCCCTCCGTGCCCCTTATGCAGTGGGGCTTCATCCTAGATTTAAAGAGGAAGTCCTGGAGCAAAAAACTGTCACAGGCAAAGATAATAGGCACATTCCTCTCCCTGCATCCGGCAATAAGCCTATTGATCCTGGGGACAATGGTCCTGGCTGTCTTGGCGACGCTGTGCTCTCCCTTGAGATTGTCCTTGAGCATATCAACTACGATGAGAGCAATCCTCATCCCACCACCAGCCTGCTGCCTCCACAGCCAGACAGCCCCTCTGGCTGGCCATGACAGGATTGATGTCCATCTCCCTGATCTGGGGCATCTTTATGTCCAGGGCAAAGAGGGAAAGAAGCAACTGAACCAAGGAGGACAGATCTATCTGGGGACCTCTTCTGATACCCGTAAGAATGCCCCTGGCCCTCAAGCCATCTATCATCTTGTAGGCATAGCCCCCTTCCAGGAAAGCAACTCATAAAAGATAAAACTCCATGGGAAATCCCCTCTTGGCCACTCTATCTTTCATATCTATAGTTTCAGTAAGCCCGAGGGACTCTCTGATGTTGAGTACCAACCCTCCCAGCTCTGTCTTATGCAGGACCATGGGAGAGATAAGCTTCAATACTAAGAGACAGAACAGTTTGCCGGCTGCATCCAAAGCCTCCCCTTTATCCCTGACCACCTGGCATGGGACTACCGAGAGACCGATTTTCTCTATCAACTCCAGTATCTCTTTCCCTATGAGGACACCTTCTTTCTGTTCGAAGGTAAGAACATCCTCTACCTGCATAAATACCCTCCTTCTCTCAGTCAATAGGTAGTGCATATGGAGCACGGACAGGGCACGTACCCCTAGAGGTATGGAGGTATAGACCATCGCCTCAGCGTTTTTCTTCAACCTTTCAGCAACCCCGTCCACATCATCCCTCTCCAGCAACACCCTTAAGGCCGTGCCCATGGCCACTTGGATATCGACCAGGTAAATGCAAGTCAAGCTTTCTATGAAAATGAAAAAATATCCCTATTTTGTCAGTAGCTACGACATGGAGGGAGGTTTTCCCAATAGATTAATGCAGCTTTACTTTTGAAAATCATAGCCTGGAATTTCCGATGTAAAGTAAAACCTGCACCTATGGTCGACCTCGAAGGGAAGACTATAGGTGTCAACACACCCCAACCAAAAATCAATTAGGAGAAAAAATAACGCCTACCCTGGCATATTTTCCAAATCTTCTAAGGTAATGAGCGCTGCTCCCAAGGATGTCATCTCTTCAATAGCCCTATCCCCATCTCCAGGATTGAGATCCACAGCCCGGATGGCGTCTTTCAACAGGAAAACACCATAGCCCAAGGCCAAGGCGTCCTTCACCGTGCTCAAGACACAGTAGTCGGCAGCCAGTCCCCCTACGTAGAGACGCCGCGCCCCAAAGGCTCTAAGCCTTTCATCAAGGTCCGTACCCTGAAACCCAGAGTAGGCCTCTTCATGGGGCTTGATGGCCTTGGAAACGATCACCACATCAGGAGGCAAATCCAATCCCGGGGCGAACTGGGCCCCCAGCGTATCTTGGACACAGTGGGGAGGCCAAAGCCCCCCATGTTCTCGGAAAGAACAATGGTCGGGCGGATGCCAATCCCTGGTGGCTACGATGGAAAGCTCCTTCCCCCTGAATAGACGAATATAGGCGTTTACCACAGGAACCACCTCGTCTCCCCGGGGCACGGGCAAGGCCCCTCCTGGCAGAAAATCCCTTTGAAGATCCACTATAACCAAGGCATCTCCCTTCCGCAGAGCCCAACTATACTGACCAAAGGCACCCATAGAAAACCCTCCAAAGCCACCCTGCTTTCAAGAGTACCACACCCACAAACCAAAGCCCAAGGGTTGTCTCTCGCCCTCGTTGATTTCCCATATTCTCCAGGCTATCCTTGTTCCATGGCGGAAAAACGGCTCATGTTGGGAAGCGAGGCCCTGGCCTTAGGGGTTAAACTCTGTCGCCCTCAGGTCATCGCTGCCTATCCCATTACTCCCCAAACCCATATTGTGGAATGCCTAGCCCAGATGGTGGAAGAAGGTGAGCTTAGCCCCTGTCGTTTGGTCACCGTGGAGTCGGAACTATCCAGTATCTCTCTAGTCCTGGGGGCCTCAGCGGGAGGGGCCCGGGCCTTCACTGCTACAGCATCCCAAGGGCTGGCCCTCATGCACGAGATCCTCCACTGGGTAGCGGGAATGCGCTTTCCCGTGGTCTTAGCCAATGCCAATCGGGCCTTGGGAGGCCCCTGGATCCTCTACATGGATCAGACGGACTCCCTGTCCCAACGGGACACGGGCTGGGCCCAAATCTACTCAGCCAGCGCCCAGGAGGCCTTAGATATGGTGCCCTTGGCCTATAGGGTCGCCGAAGCCCACCTCCTACCCGTCATGGTAGTCATGGACGGCTTCTGGATATCCCACACCTTGGAACCCGTAGAAGCACCCGAGCAGAAAGAGATAGACAGGTTCCTACCCCCAAGGGAAGACCAACTCCACCTGGACCTGGCAAACCCTCAGGCACTGGGTGCCCCCACCTCTTCCACCACCTTCTACACGATAAAGAAAGGCATTCAGGAAGAGATGGAAAACCTGTTGAAGACCTTCTACCAATACGCTCAGGAATATGCCTCCTTTACAGGGAGAGGCTACAGCATGGTGGAAACCTGGGACATGGAAGACGCCCAAGTTGCCTTGGTAGGCCTGGGGGGCATAACAGGCACTGCCCGCCACACTGCCAAGCTTTTGAGGAGAAAAGGCATTAAAGCCGGAGTAATCTTTCCCCGCCTTCTGAGACCCTTTCCGAAAGAGGAGATAAGAAAGGCCCTGGAAAAGGTGGAGACAGTACTGGTGATGAACCGATCCCTCTCCCCCGGCATGGGGGGACAGCTTACCCAGGAGATACAGTCAGCCCTTTACCCCTTAGACTCCTCTCCTCAAGTGGTGGACTGGCTGGCGGGTTTAGGAGGGATAGACCCTACTCCAGAAGCCATAAAATGGGCCGTTATCGAGGCCTTAAAAGGAGAGGAGCGAATATGGAGCAGAAAAAACCCAGATCCCCAGAGATGATCACCCAGGAAGAACTCTTCCATCCAGGTCATCCTGCATGTCCTGGATGTGGGGCTGCCATATCCATGCGCTTGGCCCTGAAGGCCTTGGGCAAAAAGACCATGATAGTTATTCCCGCCTCCTGCTGGTCCATCATAGCCGGAGCCCATCCCACCTTTTCCCTGGGGGTACCCCTCCTCCATGTGCCCTTCATCTCAGGAGCAGCAGCAGCAGCAGGATTAAAAGCCTCCTTAGAAGCCTTAGGGGACAAAGAAACCACTATAGTAGCCTGGGCAGGAGACGGCGGCACCTACGACATAGGCTTTCAAGGCCTCTCGGGAGCAGCAGAGAGAAAAACAGACATGATATTTGTCTGCTACGACAATGAGGCATACATGAATACTGGGGGACAGAGAAGCTCTGCCACTCCTCCGGGGACCTACACAGCTACTACCCCCCAGGGTAAAGGGGAAGACAAAAAGGACCTCCTCTCCATCATGGCTGATCATGGCGCCCTCTATGTAGCCACAGCCACATTGGCATACCCCCAAGACTTTTTAACAAAGTTCAAAAAGGCCAAGGCTAAAAAGGGGTTCCGTTTTATTCACATCCTCTCCCCCTGCCCCACAGGGTGGGGATACCCCGAGGACAAAACCGTCACTATGTCCAGAATGGCTGTGGAATCAGGAGCCTATCCCTTAGTAGAGTGGGAAGGAGGAGAATGGAACACCACCTATAGACCTTCTTTCCAGATAAAGATAAAGGACTACCTACTATCCCAAAGCCGATTTGCCCACTGGGGAGAAGAAAAGCTCGCCCAGATAGCCCAGAGGGCAACACACCAGTGGGATAGACTGACAGATCATCCGAAAGGATTAAAGGGGTAATACAGTGGAAAAGAAAGACCTTCGCATTTTGGTGGTGGATGATGATAAGGCCTTCTCCCTCCTTCTGGCCAGCATCCTCAAAGACACTGGATACCAAGTAGAAGAAGCCTATTCGGGAGAGGGGGCACTGAAAAAGATTGAGAGACTCTCCCCACACCTCGTACTGGCCGATCTAAAAATGCCAGGAATAAGTGGGTTAGAGCTTATGGAAAAGGTGATGAGCGAGTATCCCGAGATAGACTTCGTCATGATAACGGCCTTCGGCACGGTAGAAACAGCAGTCAAGGCCATGAAACTGGGTGCCTTCGACTATATCACCAAACCCCTCAAGGACCCGGAGGAACTTCGCCAGTTGGTAGCCAGAATCTTTGAAAAGCAGAGACTAACCCTGGAAAATCAGCTTTTGAAGGAGCAACTGAGCCAAGACCTTCCCCCTATGGATCTCATATTCTTAAGCATGGAAGAGCTACGCCAGGAGGTGGAAAAGGTAGCCCCTACAGAAGCCACTGTCATGCTCTACGGGGAGAGCGGCACAGGGAAATCCATCATAGCCAGGGTAATTCATCATCTGAGCGGGAAACGTGGGCCCTTTGTAGAAATCAACTGTGCTGCCATTCCAGAAAACCTACTAGAGGCAGAGCTTTTTGGATATGAGAGAGGAGCATTTACCGGTGCTGTTACCAGCAAAAAAGGGAAGTTCGAGCTGGCCCAAAAGGGGACCATTTTCTTAGACGAGATATCAGAGATGGGGCTTTCATCCCAGGCAAAGCTCCTCAGGGTGCTGCAAGACGGCTCCTTCGAGAGATTGGGAGGACTGGCCACTATTAAGACTAGCGCCAGGGTCATAGCCGCCACCAACAAAAATCTGAGGGACGCCATAAAAGAAAAGATGTTTCGAGAAGACCTTTACTACCGCCTCAACGTCTTTCCCGTAGAGATCCCTCCCTTAAGACAACGCAGAGAAGCCATTCCTGAGATAGTGAGGTATTTCACTGCCTGGGCATGTAAGAAGATGGGCAAAGAGATTCACCAGATACCCGACAGGGTTATGGAAACCCTGAAGAATTACCCTTGGCCTGGCAATATTCGAGAGTTGCAAAACGTCATAGAGAGGGCCGTGATCCTGAGCAAGCAAGAGGAGCTGGCGTCACCCCGTTTAGAAGGAAGAGAAGAAGATATATTGGAAGGCAGTCTTAAGGAACTAGAAAAGAAGGCTATAGAGCACGCCCTAGAAAGATTCGGGGGAAACAGAAAAAAAACGGCAGAGTACCTGGGAATCTCCCTTAGAGCCCTCCAATACAAAATAAAAAACTATGGCCTCGCCTAAGGAAATCGTAAAATTTGCACCCGGGGGAACTTTTTTCTACCTTATACCACCAAAGTAGAGTAGGCCCCATGTTCAACTAGGTGTAAAAATGGCTATTAATAAACTGGCACGTTTACAGCCCGCATAGGGGCAAACACACCACCCGAGGAGGACAGATGAAAAGCAAGCAAACCATTGTGATAATGGTTCTGGGACTATCCCTCTTAGCCACGGACCAGCTTCAGGCCCATAAACCTCCTCCTCTCACTCCTTCCCTTTACTGGGCAGCCATAGAAGCCAAAGCGAAATGTCCTACCACCATAAAGGGTAGGGTAGTACGAATAAATTTCTCCAAGAAAAAGCTGATCATACGAACTCATGGAAAATCCATCAAAGTATTTGAACTGGGTCCCAGGTGGTACTGGCAAAGGAAAGGTATAACCAGACTCAGAATCGGAGAAAAGGTCAAAGCAAGGGTCATAAAGATAAACACCCCCAAAGGTTCCTATCTGGTAGCCTGTGCTATAAAGACCAGAAGATGGAGAATTCAGCTCCGTGATCCCAGAACGGGATTGCCTCTGTGGGTATGGTGGCGTAGAACCTGTATGAGATGGTAAAAAATAAAAGGAGGGGAAGATGAAGGGCAAACTACTAATCTTTATATCCTTCACCTTTATCTTTCCTTCTGTTATTCAAGCCCGCCCCCCCCTCTTCAGGCTCATGGAGCTCTACGATCCCAACACAGAGCTTATCCTAGAAGGAAGATCCCTCCGGGAGTTCAACGGGAAAACCCTGCCACTGGAAAAACCCGCCGTCCTCCCTATTTCCATGAGTAGAAGGCCCCTCTTCATCCTCATGGGACCAACCCGATACGTCAAACACCTGGGCATATCCATAAGAAGAGGACAAAGAGTAAGGGTTATAGGGTCAAAGGTATACGGCCCCGACGGAAGGATCTACATCATACCCAGAAAAATGGTAATCTTTCATGCTGACAAAACCAAGGTCTACACCTTTCGAGACAAGCATTATGTGCCCTTATGGATGAAAAGAGAAAAACCACCGGGCAAAAGTTGGGGGGGAAACGCACCAAATTAACCTAAATCTTTCCCCCTCTTCCTGATAGAAGGGATGTTCATCTCTTCCCGGTACTTGGCCACCGTGCGTCGGGCCACTTTGTATCCCTTTTCCTTTAGCCTTCTGGCTATCTCCCCATCTCCCAAGGGATGTGTGGGGTCTTCCTGGCCCACAAGGTTCCTTATGAGTTCCTTAATACCGTCCCTTTTCCCTTGGAAGAGGGCTCGAAGGGGAAAGGTGCCCCGGAGGGCATAGATGTACTTTCCAGTCACCAGTTTGTTCACTGTGGTCTCAGAAATTCCCAGGGCCCTCGCCACATCAGATACGAACAGGGGTATGGGAGAATCCCTTCTACCCAGAAAAAACTCCTTCTGAAGCTCAGCCAAAAGAAGGCCCAATTTCCTGAGATACCTTCTCCGTAGAATAGCACCCCTCACAAGGCCCAAAGCCTTAGCCTTCTCAGTCCGGAAATAGTGAAGAGACTCTTCCCCCGCCCCTTTTATAGACAACCTTTTCACTCTCATGGGCGGCACTCCATCACTAGGCAGATACACCACAGGCTCCTCTCCTACGTACTCAACGAAGATGTCAGGACGGAGGCTGGGAACCCCATCATTACCAGTAGAGAAACCAGCCCCCGGGTAAGGTGTAAGCTCTCTCAGGCGCTGAATCACCCCATCCAACTCCTGAGAAGACATTCTAAGCCGTGTGGCTAATCTCCCCCTCATCCCCTTCAATAGCAATTCCCATCCCCTCTCCAACAGTTCCTCCAGCCTCTTGTCCTCCGGGAAAAGCTGCTTAGCCTGAAAGAGGAGAGATTCCCTCACATCCTTGGCTCCGCATCCCAAAGGATCTAAGGTAGCCAGAAACCTTCTCCCCTCCTCCAATTCCTCCAAAGAAAGGGGCAAAAAAGAGGCCAGATCTTCCAAATCCAAGGCCAAAAAACCCCTGGAATCCAGATAGGGCAAAAGGGCCCTGGCCGCCCTCACCACCTCGGTAGGGAACCCTGACAGGACCAACTGGACTCCTAAATGCTCCTGGAGGGTTTCTCCCCTGTCCTCCAACCTCTCCCACCAAGGTATTTCTCCAGCCCCTTCTTCCCTCTCCTCACTCCACCTTTCCTCATCAAGCTCCAGGAAGGGGTTTTCCTCTAAGAGCTGCCATACTCTGGCCTCTAATTCCATTAGGGGCCAGGCCACCACTTCCATGGTGTGAATGAGGGCAGGGGTAACCCGAAGCTCCGGTCTGGGTACCACCCCTAAACCGGTTCCAAAACCTAACCCCCGAGTATCCCCTCTCCTCATCCTTACCTCTTACATTACTGCCCTATCTTCCTCAGACCCGACTTCCCAAAACGCTCACCTAACTCCCGGTAAACATCCGCTGGTGGGATACCGTGGTAGCCCATTGCCACCAGGGTATGAAAAAAAAGATCGGCCACCTCATAGACCACCTGTTCCCTGTTCCCATCCTTGCATGCCAATACCACCTCAGTAGCCTCTTCCCCTACCTTTTTCAAAAGGCTATCGTGCCCCTTCCTAAAAAGGGAAGCCACATAAGAATCCTTTCTATCCATGTGATGCTTTCTGTCCAAGATCACCTCGTAGATACGCTCTAAGATATTACAGCCCTCTCCATAAACCTCCTCAGGCTCGAACACCTTTTCCTGTTCCACCTGCCAACCTTCATGACCCAGACTCCGGAAGAAACAACTCCTGTAACCCATATGACAGGCTGCCCCTTTTTGTTCCACCTTAATCAAGAGGGTATCACTGTCACAATCTATTCTGATCTCCCTTACCTTCTGAAGGTGGCCCGATTCCTCCCCCTTTTTCCAGAGACGATTCCTGGAGCGACTCCAAAAGTGGGTGTAGCCAGTCTCCAAGGTCTTTTCCAAAGCCAACTCGTTCATATAAGCTACCATGAGGACCTCACCGTTAAAAGCATCCTGGATAACAGCCGGCACCAACCCCTTATCGTCAAACTTCACCTCTCTCAGCAGATCTTCCATTCCCTCCTCCTCCATATAAAGATGCACAAGGGCTATATAAGGCTATATAATATGAAAAATCCCTTTGCAAAGGAACGGACAGCTCATCTATACTTTACACAAATGGAGGGTAAGTAAAAGATGGATGAAGCCATCAAACGCCTGCGTATTGCCTTGGCTCAGGTTAACGTCACCGTAGGAGATCTGGATGGCAATGTGAGAAAGATCCTCCAGTATACCCAAATGGCCAAAGACCAAGGCGCCCATGTAGTAGCCTTTCCAGAGTTAGCCATTACCGGCTATCCACCCGAAGATCTCCTTCTGAAACCCCAGTTCATCGAAGAAAACGTAGATGCCCTCCACCACTTGGCCAGCCAAGTCCGAGGGATAACAGCCGTTGTGGGCTTCGTAGACGCTAAGGATGACATCTACAACGCCGCAGCCATCGTTCATGATGGAGAGGTAAAGGGAATATATAGAAAGATCTTCCTCCCTAACTATGGGGTGTTCGATGAAAACCGATACTTCCAACAAGGTAAGGAAATTCCCGTTTTCATCATCAACGGGGCAGTGGTGGGAATCAATATCTGCGAAGACATCTGGTATGCAGAAGGTCCTACCTTAGCCCAGTGCTTAGGAGGAGGGGCCGAGGTGATCATCAACATCTCCAGCTCCCCCTTCCATGCAGGCAAAAGGGCCTTCCGAGAAAGGATGCTCTCGATCCGGGCATCGGACAATGGGGTCATAGTGGCCTATACCAATATAATAGGAGGCCAAGATGAACTGGTCTTTGACGGAGGCTCCATGATCTTTGACGAGACAGGCAACCTCATGGTTCAGGGTAAGATCTTCCAAGAGGACCTGTTAGTGGCAGACCTGAACGTGGAGTCTGTATTCAGGACCCGCCTCCATGATCCCCGAAGGAGGAAAGAGAAACTCACCTTCCAGAACGATACTCCCATTATATTCATCTCCCCCTTGGATCCTACGACTCTGCCTCCTTTGCCCGAAGAAAAGCCCCTTTCTCCCCTCTCCCAAGAGGAAGAAATCACCAGGGCTCTCATAGTCGGTACTCGGGACTATATAAGAAAAAACGGCTTTAAAAAAGTAGTGATAGGTCTTTCAGGAGGCATTGACTCCAGTGTAGTCGCAGCTATAGCCGTAGAGGCCTTAGGTGCAGAAAACGTGGTGGGTGTACTCATGCCCTCCCAGTACACATCCCATGCCAGCAATAAAGATGCCTTGGACCTGGCCAAAAACCTGGGAATAAAAACCCACACCCTATCTATACAGGAAGTATTCCAGGGCTATAAAAAAGAACTAAAAAAGAAGGTGTTCCAGAGAATGGCAGAGGACGTGACCGAAGAAAATCTACAGGCCAGGATTAGGGGAAATCTACTCATGGCACTCTCCAATAAGTTTGGCTGGATTGTGCTAACCACAGGCAACAAAAGTGAGATGAGCTGTGGCTACTCCACCCTTTACGGAGACATGGCTGGTGGGTTCGCCGTTATCAAAGATATGTTTAAAACTGAAGTCTACCACATAGCCCGTCACATTAACTCCCGAGCCGGCAAGGAAATTATCCCCCAAAACATATTCGTAAAACCACCAACAGCGGAGCTACGTCCCGACCAGACGGATCAGGACACTCTCCCCCCTTACGAGATCCTTGACCCCATCCTGGAGGCCTATGTGGAGAAAGATAAAAGCTTCCAGGAGATAGTGGCCATGGGCTTCAATCCCCCTTTGGTGAAAAGGGTCATCAACATGGTGGACAGAAACGAATACAAGAGGCGTCAGGCCCCTCCCGGTATAAAAATCACTCCCAGGGCATTTGGACGAGATAGAAGGCTCCCCATAACCAACAGGTTCAAGCCATTTCACAAAAATCGAAAAAATGACCTCCAATAGAAAATTGTAACTTGAAACTGTTTCAAATATGTATTATAAATCTTCATAGCTTTTAAAAAACCTATTAAGGATAGCGGCCATGGGAGAACCTTGTGTACCAATGGGAAAAGGGCACACACAAAATTCCCCCTCTCCAGAGGAGAAGGAAAACTTTAAAAAAGAGGAGTCTATGAGTTTGAAACCCTTAATGGAGGCCCCGGATTTTGAGACCCAGGCTTTGGTCAATGGTAATTTTCAGCCAGTAAAGCTCTCGGACTATAAAGGAAAATGGGTGCTCTTATGCTTCTATCCCGCTGACTTCACTTTCGTATGACCCACAGAATTGGCTGCGGTCGCAGCCAATTACTCCACATTAAAGGAACTTGGAGTCTCAGTACTAGCCATCAGTTGCGACACCGTCTTCACCCACAAGATCTGGCAAGAGACGGAACTCTCCCAAATGGTACCAGGTGGAATTCCCTTCCCCATGCTTTCCGACCCAGGAGGCAAAATAGGCCAAGTGTATGGGGTCTATGACAATAACCTTGGTCTAAACATCCGGGGAAGATTTATTATCGATCCCGATGGCATCATCCAGTCTATGGAGATCCTTGCACCCCCTGTGGGCAGAAAAGTCCAAGAGTTGATAAGACAGATCCAGGCCTTCCAGTACGTGCGCCAAAGCCAGGGCACAGAGGCCTGCCCTGCCGGATGGGAGCCTGGTAAGGCTACTCTCAAACCCGGACCGGATCTGGTAGGTAATGTTTGGAAAGTATGGAAACCCTGACAACCCACATCCCCATAGGTAAGGGGCTGGACTCCTACAGCCCCTTACCTAATAACCTCAGCCCATCAATCCTTAGGTGAAAACATGTCCTTGCCCGCCCAGCCCACGGGGCAGACCCAATCCTCGGGCAGTTCTTCAAAGGGGGTACCAGGGGGTACACCATTGCCTGGATCCCCTTCTGCTGGATTGTAGACGTAACCGCACACACTGCAGACATACTTCTCTACTTCGTCCCTCATTTCCTTCTATGGTTTCTCTGCACTTTCATCTATATAGGTGGGGGCCTTTTTGGGAGACTTACCTCCCTTCACCTGATGGTAGTAGGCGTATGTCATGGGGTCACCACCCTTCACCACTTTGGCGCCCACCACTTCCCCCACAAAAACGGTATGGGTACCTACATCCATACTTTTAAGCACTCGGGCCTCCATCACAGTCACGGCGTGATCCATTACCAAAGGCGCCCCTGTTTCACCCTTTTCGAACTCTACCTGGGAAAGCTTGTCCACCTCCCTGCCCGACTTGAAGCCGAAGAGGCCAATAAAGGGCATGGGGGTCTCCTCTTCCAAAACGGAGACAGCGAAGACTCCGCTCTTCGTCACAAAGTCGTTGGTGAGGTTCTCCTTATTCAAGGCCACGGCCAGTCTAGGGGGCTGGGAGGTCACTTGAATAACTGCATTGGCTATCTGGCCGTTGAGCCTCTCCCCGTCTCTGGACGTGATCACATAAAGACCATAAGATAAGGCCCTGAAAGCCTTAGAGTCTATTGCCATAACCCACCTCCTTATCTTTATCAATCCTTCGCTACTGGATAGCCCGCCGCTACCCAGGCCTTCATACCCCCCGCCAGGCTGTAGACGCGATGAAGACCTATCCCCTGTAAAAAACTGGCAGCAATGTTTCCCCTGTAGCCCGAGCCACAGATAACTATCACCTCTTTACCCTTTGGAATCTTCGGAGGCTCCTCAAGAAGCCGGGTGAGGGGTAAGTGCTCAATACCCTTTATATGCCCCACTGAGTACTCTGCAGATGTCCTCACATCAAATATATAATCATAACCTCCCCTTTCCAGTCCCTCTCTCAACTCCTCCACAGATAACTGACGGAGGCGACCAAGGGGGAAACCCATCTCCTGCCAGCTTGCAATGCCCCCTGCCAAGTACCCTATAACGTTGTCATAGCCTATGCGATGGAGCTGGGCGCACATAGCCTCATAGTCCTTCTCATCATAGACCACCAGGATAATCTCAGCCTGGGGATCTATCACCATACCCACCCAGTTGGCCGTCTGATTGGCCAGGCCTATGTTGATACTTCCCGGGATATGAACACCTCCGAAGGCGGCCGAATCCCTGGCGTCCAGAACCACGGCCCCTCTCTCCATCTCCATCTTCACCTGCCTGGGGGTAAGATCCCTCGCTACAGGGCACCTCTCCAGGAGGGGAGGACCCTCCACGTTGGTAGCGATAATATGGCTGAAGCTCTTGGGCCGCTCGGGAAAGCCGGAGGTGAACTCCCGGTGAAACTCCTCCCACCCCAGGGAAAGGACAGGATTGGTCTTCTTCTCAAAGCCTATGGTGGAACTGGGCTTAGAGCTCATTCCTTTTCCGCATAGGGAGCCTTCTCCGTGGGCTGGGAAGACCTCCATGCTGTCGGGGAGCTTCCCAAGCTTCTCATGAAGGGACTGATACAAATTCCTCACCTGCTCCTCCAAAAGCTCATCCCCGGCTAGATCGGGTCTACCCACGTCCCCCACAAAAAGGCAGTCCCCGGTCAACACAAACCACGGCTCATCGGACCTGTTCCTATCCGTGACCAAAATGGACATAAGATGGGGGGTGTGGCCAGGGGTCTTGATGAACTGAAGCCGCACACTCCCCAGATCCATTACATCCCCTTCTTTCACCTCCCTGTGCTCAAACTTGGCCGGCGTGCCTTCCATGAAACAGATCTCAGCCCCCGTCCTGGACTGAAGTTCCCGGTTGCCACTCACATGATCAGCATGGATATGGGTCTCAAAGACGTGGGCGATCCTCATGCCGTTCTTTCTGGCTGTGGCTATGTAGTCCTGGACATCCCTCTTGGGATCCACCACGCAGGCCACTTTCCTCTGAGGGCATCCAATAAGATAGGAAAGGCATCCCATGCCCTCCACCACAAATTGCTTAAAAAACATTTCACACCCCCCGAGAGACCTTCTCATCAAGCCTATGGGCTATCTGGAGACCCAGGCTGTAGCATCCCTGGAGGATCTCCCCGCTTGGCACGTACTTGGACTTCACCTCGCCCACTACATCCACCTTCATGGCCTCCAGGACCTCCCTAACCTGCTTCACCGACTCACCGCTCCAGCCGTAGGAGCCAAAGGCAGCTCCTATGAGGTTCTGGGGCCTTAGCCCCTTGAGATAGGTAAGGACATCGGCCACCGATGGGAACATGTTGTTGTTTAGGGTAGGGGAACCCACCAACAGGGCACCAGCCTCCAGGACCTCAGTAACCACATCGCTCCTCTGAGAACCACTGATGGGGGTTAGCTTCACCTGAGCCCCACCAGCAGCCAGACCATCGGCAATGGTCCGAGCCATGAGATCTGTGCTGCCCCACATGGTGTCGTAGGCTATAACTGCCTTCCTAGTGGGCTTCTGGAGAGCCCATTTCTCATAGAGACCCAGAATCCAGGCTATGTCCTCTCCCCTTCTCCAAATGGGCCCGTGATCTGTGGCCACGATCTCCAGCCTCAGACCCATCTCTTTCACCTGTTTGAGCAGCTTAAGAATTAGTGGTGAGTAAGGCATGAGGATGTTAGCATAGTAGGTGGCCGACTCTCTCTCTACCAATCCCCTGTCCAGCTCATCGGCAAATAGGCAGCTGAAGGCCAAATGCATGGCAAAGGCATCCTGAGAAAAGAGAATGCCCTCATCCTCCAGATAGGAGAACATGCTGTCGGGCCAGTGAAGCATGCGGGTCTCAATGAAGGAGAGCTTCATGTTACCCAGATCCAGGGTATCTCCAGTCTTAACAGGGACCACATCTACATCCCAATGAAAATGCTCCTTGAGGGTTTTTGCCCCCATAACAGAAGCAAAGACCTTCTCGGGCCTCACCTGCTCAATCATCCATGAAAGTGCACCGGTATGATCCAT
This sequence comes from Aquificota bacterium, assembly GCA_015486105.1. Taxonomy (GTDB): domain Bacteria; phylum Thermosulfidibacterota; class Thermosulfidibacteria; order Thermosulfidibacterales; family B14-G1; genus WFSI01. Next base: position 15,471 of record WFSI01000062.1, read on the forward strand.
CTCCGAGTGGTTGGAGACAATATAGTCTATGCGCTTAGGGTCTATCACACTGGATACCCTGGCCAAGAGCTCCTCCCTGTAGGGGTACTTGCAGGTATCCACCAGGGTCACCTTGTCAGCCAGAATGAGATAGGCGTTGTAGGTGGAACCCCTGTGGGTAGTGTAACCATGAAAATTCCTGAGGCCCCAGTCCACTACACCTACCCAATAAACCTTATCCGTTATCTTTTTTGCCTTGAAAACCTCTTCCATGATTCTTCCTCCTTACCAGACAAAAGGGCTTTGAACCCCCAGCTAAAGGCGGCCCAAGGCCCTCAAACACCTAATTATACAGGCTTAAGAAGTTGAGGTTGGCACCGACACCTTCCTCTGTCCCAGCTCCCTGTCCATCATAAACAAGGGACTGGGTGCTTCCCCTATCATTCTGAGCCTCTCCAAAATAGCACCAAAGCTGGCCTCCTCCTCCACCTGCTCGGTCACGAACCACTGGAGGAAGATCTGGGTAGCATGGTCCTTCTCCTCAATGGCCAGATTAACCAGATCGTTTATGAGGCTGGTGACATACTGCTCATGTTTAAAGGCAGCCTCATAGACATCAACAGGAGAATCCCAATCCGTGGGGGGACCTTCAATAGGCATAAGCGTCACTCTTCCACCCCTATCGTTGATAAAGTCATAGAACTTCATGCCATGCTCTATCTCTTCCACCACCTGAGTTTTCATCCAGCTGGCAAAGCCTGTCAGGTTTACAGACTCAAACCAGGCGGTCATAGAAAGGTACATGTACGCCGAATAAAGCTCGGCATTAAGCTGCTTGTTCAAGGCATCTTCCATTCTCTCAGTCATGTTCAGGACCTCCACAGACCATGAAGATTGCAGTACTCCCTGGCTGAAACATCCATCCCCTCAACGGGGAAAAAGGCCTCAGGGGCATCGCCGGGGTTAAGGTACTGGCGGAATACCCTGCCATCCACCAGAACCTCAATCCACTCGATGTAGTGCTTTTCCTCCATGGGATGGGGTATGCTACCCACCCTTACCTTAACGCCACCATCTACCTTCTCTACCACAGGCACATGCTTCTCCTTGGCAGCATCCACCGTACCCTCCTCCATGAGAACCATGGGCTCAGCGCAACAGATGAGTTCCCCCTGGCCACCGTGAAGTACTTCCACAATGTTCCCACAGATCTTACACACATACACCTCATACCTCTGAGCCATCTCAAATGCCTCCTAATTTAAAATAATTTTATCATACAATCCATTGTAACTTACAAGGGTGCTTTGTCAAGCCTCTTCCAAAAACGGAGGAAACCTTGTCCTCTAAACCCTTCTTCATTTAGAAGGACCTCCTTCCTCGGCCTTCAACCTAAAGTGAAGCCAATCGTACATCTTTTGAACATTCTTGCTCATATACCAGCGTCCATTGGCAAAGGCTCCATAGTCAGCTCCGGCCATGGCAGAAGCAAATCTTGTGGAGTTAGCAAAGAAAAGCCACTGCTCCACCCACATCTTCTCAATAGCCTCGTTGAAGATGCTGTCACCTTGAGCCAAACCCTTAGCTGCCCCCATCTCCCAAGCCTTAAGAAGGATCTTAGTAGCTGTAAGGGTCATAGCATTGGTGGTCTCAATGGTATGTTCGAATCTGGCAAACTGGTTCTTTACCCAGGTGGTACTATGACAAGCCAAACAGACCTTCTCCATGGCCGCTCGACGCTTAGACATCTCCCTGGAATCAATAAGGTATTGGGACACCGGCTCACCAGTGAGTTCTGTAGGCAGGGGTAGCCCCGCTTTGTTCTTGATGATGGTGGTATCGGCTGATTTGGGGTGGGGATGGGCATATATCAGGCCGAAGATGCGCCATGGGCTCCTATCGTTCATTTGGTGGGTTCTCTGGGCAATCACATTGCCATCCTGATCCACGATGAGGCTGGCATGGCAAGTGGCACAGGTGGGTGCTGAGAAGTCCTTACCCACAGTCCAAGGCACAGCATCGAAATTCCAGTCCTTACCCATAGAGTAATAGATGTTCCCGTGCTTGCTCACCATGTACACCTTGTAGGCAGGCACATCGGGACCCTTGTGGCACTCGGCACAGGTATAAGGCTTCCTTGCCATGGCAATGGAGAAACGATGGCGGGTGTGACAGGAGGTGCAGGAACCCATTGAACCATCGGGGTTGATTCTGCCCACACCCTGGTTGGGCCATCCAGAAAGCACTGGGAACTTCATCTCTCCCAGTTCCGTCTCCCTCGCCTCTTTCCCCTTAACCTCGACCTTGGTACCGTGACAGTAGGCGCAAGACTCTGCCGTGGTAACTGCATCAGCAGGCTTATAGATGGTCCTGGTACCGTCAAAGTCCTGTACACCATCGGTGGTGTCCACCAAATTGTGATAGACGGGGTTGTTAAGCAAGTTGCCATGGGCATGGGACATAATATTCTTGCTATACTGTGCCACCTCTACAGGGTGGCAAATGGAGCAGTCCTTGGGGGTGACCACCACATGTACCTGAAAACCGTTGTGCTTAAAGGTATCCTTGTGAGTCTCGGGATTAACTGTGTGGCACTCGGCACAACCCACCACTGTTCCCGCCACTCCTTGGGGCACCTTGGCCGCGGAGATCATCCTCTTGAGAGCCAGCTTCTTCATGGCCGATCCAGGAGTGATATTGGCATGAAGACTCTTCTGCCAATCTGCCACGATCCCCGGGGTCACCTGGGCATGACAGTCAAGACATGCCTGGGTAGCCTCACTCACAGGGGGCTGTGCCTGAACCCCGAAGGACCAAGCCAGGATAACCATGGTAACCATCAATGCAAGAATTGCTCTCTTCATCTTCATACCTCCTTCTTTCAAGGGATAAAGAAATGAAACAGTTAGCACTGTGTTGCCCTTGGGCCTCAGTACCTCTCCGACATTTCAAACTCTTTGACACCTAAGAAGAACCCTGTGTTGGTGATGCTGTCTATCTCCGCCTGGACAAGGTCGTAGTGAGACTCTTCCCACTTGGACAGCGATCTCGCCACCTTTTTGGTTTCTTCGTCAGTGGCCTTCTCAGCCAGCTCCTCATACATGGCACTGGCCCTCTTTTCGAAGTCCAGGGCCATCTTGAGGGCGTCTACGTCGGTTAAGTCCCCTTTGCCCTTTATCGTTTGCTCTTTGTGATCCAACTTTACTAACACTTCTTCCAGCTTTTCCGTCACCATCTTGGGAAGTTTGGGCATTTCAAAAGACGCCCCCTCAAGCTGCTTTTTCTTGAGATCCTCCAGGATCTTCATATGCTCATACTCGCCCTTGGCAAGTTGGATGAAAACGTTTTTACCTGTAACGCTCTTAGCCTAATGGGCAAAATTGAGATAGTTTAATAACCCCCTCTTTTCCAACTCGATCCCCGATTCTATAACCTCCATAAGCTCTTTAGACATAACCTTACCCCCTTTATTTTGAGTTCTATCCACTCACGTACACCCTAGGAGAAGCCAAAACAAGCATCTCCTATAGATAGAAAAATCCTCATAAACCCAAGACGCTACTTTTTAACCACCTTCAACTTCAGGCTTCCAATGTTCACCACCTTTCCCGTGTACTCGCTCACGGGAAGCTTCAGGAACTTACCCACGGAAGAGGGCACCAGGCTATAATAAAGGATAGCTTTGATGGTTACTGGACCAGGGGCAACATCAGTGGGCACATTCCACGTATAGCTCTCCACCTTGGTCTCCCGAGGACCAATGCGGTAGTCCACCAGGGTATTTTGGGCAGTATACCACTGGCAGATGGTCATCCTGCCCTTGGGATCCAGAAAGGGTTTCCTGAATATCCGGGCCCCATCGGGTACGTCTCCGTCCCTCTTAATGCCTTTGAAGCCCTTGACATCCATAATCTCTCCCATGGCCTGGTAGGCCAGGGCCTTGGAGTCAGCTATGGTGTACTCCTCACCCTTGAAGCCCTTTCTGTCCACGGGGATGCTGTACTTGTGCCCCACCGAATCCACGGCCCA
>WFSI01000063.1 GCA_015486105.1 Aquificota bacterium
GGCATCCCCTTGCCCTGGAGCTCTTTTTGAGACATCCAGGAGAGGCTCCCTCCCGCATACCCAAATATCCAGAGATCCAGGATGTCATGGACTTTTACAGGCCCTATCTAAAGGAGTATCCCCGGGAGTTTTCCCTTTTCTTTGGCCTCAAGCACCCCTTTAGCCGGGAATTTCTGGCCACCCTCATAGACAATCCGGCCTTTGGGGACTTGGCCCTGAGGAGGTTGAGATTGGCGGAGGAGGTGGGAAACGGGGTTTTCAGAGTGTATCCCATCCTGCCCCTGGCTCTGGGAGAGGACCTAAGTCTGGATCTGGAGAAACTTATTGAGGACGAACTGGTGGATGCCCTTCTCTCTTTCGATGCAAAACTGCCAAAAGACGGTCTAAACATATTAAATCTGGTGGGTCTGGCTTTGTCGAGGGTGGAGCTCACTGAAGACCAGAGGGATAAACTGGCCCGGAAATACAATCAATTGGGCATGTTTTATTATAAGATAGGCAGGTTGGAAGAGGCCCTGAAGTATCACAACAAGGCATTGGAGATATGGAAAGAGATATACGAAGAGAGACATTCTGATGTGGCTACATCATACAACAATATAGCAATGGTATATCATGCTAAGGGTGAGTTAGAAGAGGCCCTAAAATATTATAACAAGGCATTGGAGATAAGGAGAAAAATATATGGGGAGAGACATCCTGATGTAGCTCAGTCATATAACAACATAGCGAGAGTACATCACGATAAAGGTGAATTGGAAGATGCCCTGAAGTATCTCAAGAAGGCATTGGAGATAAGGAAGGAGATGCGGCGTTACGCGGATGCCCTGGATACTACCTTTGTTATGGGTATGCTTAATCTGGAATTGGGAAAGGATCAAAGGGCCTTTGAATGCCTCAATAAGGCTCTGGACTTTATGGATGTTCTTGTGGCCGAGGGAAGGCGGGATGTAAGAGAATTTTTGGCCAAGTTGGCCGAATTATGGGAGGAGTGCAAGGCCAGGATTGGAGAGGATCCAGAGATTACCCAACGGCTGATTGCCATGTGCAATAAATTGGGAGTTTCATTTGATACGCTCGTTAATCTGACTGAGGGAGAATTTTCTCCCAGAGACCTTTAAAATGGGGAGTCTCTCCCTGGCGAGATGGCTTGATCTCCTCCTTCAATCTCCCCTCCATAAAGGCTGTGACTTCCTGGATGAGGGATGACTCCTGGGGGAAAAGGAGGGTTCCCAGGTTTTCTATTTCTTCTTTGATTTCTTCCCCATGCTCCCTCTCCAGGGTCCAGAGGAGATCTCTTCCCCCATTGGATAGAAGCGCTAACCTTATAGTGTTCAGCAGGGTGGTGGTCATAAGAAGGAAGGCCAGGGAGTAGGGAGGGGGGCTGCCCTCTTTCAACTCTGGGTATAGCCGGAGGGCCATCTCTTTTAGCCGGGGGTAGTAGTTTTTATCTTCCTCACCCAGGTTTTCCACCATGTTCTGGATCTCCTGGGAGCGGCCCCAGGTCTTCACTATATCCTCGCCGTCCCATCGGTAGAGTCCCTTTACGGCCAGGGTCAGACAGTTGCCTTCCCTGTACTCATCGGGCCTGGCCAGGGTGTGGATGAGCACCAGGTATCCACCCACCATGAGGCGGTAAATGGAGGGAAGAGGGTCGGCCAGCTCCGGAAGGAACTTCACCATGGCGTAAAGGAGGGAGCTCCTCTCCCGTCCGTTCCGGGCCAGGGCCGCCAGTTTCAGGATGATCTCGGCGTTTCTTTTAAAAAACTCCCAGGCCTTCTCCTGGAGCTCATGGTCCGGGGAGACCAGGAGGCTTTTTTTGCCCTCCAGGAGGTCTATGACGGGAGAGAGGTAGGTGCCCGCTCCCCGGGCATCCTGTTGTTCCACCATCTCTTTTAGCGTCTCTTCCAGAAAACGAAAGACCTCGCCCCTGTGCCCGGGATCCCTGAGGAGAAGGTGTCCCCTCTGGGCATAGTCTATGGGGCCCCTGAGGAGCTTCATAGCTCGGGCCCTCCCAGCTCGTCCCAGGCCTGGAGGAGGCAATCCAGGTTGGCCTGGGGAAAGTCCAGGTGGGTTTTATCCTGCTGGATGAGCTCTATAACCCTCTTTTTCACCTCTTCACCGTGGGGAGGGGTGTTCAGGTAGAAGTTGGGGAAGTCCATGCCCCATACGGGAAAGCGGCGCATGAAGAGAACCCCGTCTATCTTGTTCAGGTGGTCCCCGTATCTGAAGGGTTTATCTGCCAGCATACCATCCCTCCGTTGGGTATATTAGCCTTTTCTAAAGGGACTGGGCAAGCTACTTTTGCTAACGGGGTTTAAAAACCGTGGCCTGCCCATCCTTACTCAAGGCAGGTATTTCGAGACCTATGTTGGCGAGATTTGCCGGGAGTTTGGAGGCCAGTTGTTCTCCAAAGCCTCTCTCAACCCGACTTTGACAGTTTGATTTTGAAACTCCTTCTCTTTAAAAGAATTATGGGAATGTAAATTTCTTATTGCCTATCCCTTCACCGGACTCCTTAGCACAACGGAGGGTATCCTGGTGTGAAAGGCCCTGAATAGATCATGCCTGACCCCCTTCACTTCTTCCATCCCTGCTTCCTCCCTTTAGATCAATCACAGCCACATTCTCTAAGTGCCTGGATATGCCCTCCATGAACCTCTTGAGGGTGCCGTCCCTTATGACCTCGTCCATCCTGCCTACGGTGCAAATGGTTTTGTGCTTGGGTCCCCTGTCAGATCTGTAGGACTCGGCGATCTGGAAGTAGTAGATGGGGTTGTTCTTGGAGCCTCCCTTCACCCTTTTTAAGAACATGGCCTCCCTCCAATAAATGCTAATGAGCTAATAGCACATCACCATCTGTCTGCCAAGTATAAAAACAAGAAATCCACAAACTTAATGCGACTACAAATTTATCCCTCTGAAGGTTTTGGCGGTTGTTCCGGAACAATAATTTGATGTACTTGCAATTGTTTGATGAAAGCTTTTCCTATGTGATTTTCAATTATTTTTACTGCTCCTGTGCCATCAAAAGTATGGGTAGTAGCATGAAAAACGGATAGAACTAAATCTTGCAATGTATTATCATTTTCTAAGTCTGTAATTTTTAAACCTATTTCCTTAGCCTGCTCTCTATCTATGTGTCTCCCATGGCTCTTAAACAATGAATGATCTGCTAGTGTCTCTGCCACTTTCTTAGCGAGTTCCTCACCATTATCTTTTTTGAACATATATCGAGTTAACCATTCTAATACAAGATTCTTTGAAAGCTCTATTGCATGTTCGCATTCCACAATTAAAGCTGGACCGTATTGTTCTATAATAGGCAACCAGACGCCTAAATTTCTAGCGTCCTCTTTACATTCTTTTTTGGCTCTATCAAATTGCTCTATAATCGCTTGAGCAGGTATAGCTCGCTTACCCAACCTTGTGTAAACAATTACCTGAGGATCTATAGGGCCTATAAATGAATGTTTACCCATTATGATTTCATCTACAGCACATGCCAGCATTGTTGCTGCCGACATTGCACCATATGGAATTATAGCTCTTATATGTGTAAATTTTGATCTCAAGTATTTTGCTAAAGCTTCAGTAGCTTCAGCAGAACCACCGGGGCTATGTATAATTATATCTAATTTGTCTCCAAAAACACCAGAAATAACCTCCATAAATCCTTGAATATCCTCATCAGTAATACTTATCATTTCTGCAGGAATATCGCCGGGTTGTGTCCATTTCGTGGCATATAGAATAGTATTTCTACCTGTATATTCAGAGAGTTTTTTCAAATACTTCCTTCTAACCATATCAAATGGAGGCCTTTTCTCTCTTTCCATTACTTCCTTAAGCTCTTTTAATATCTCACCCCATGTTGGCATCTTATCTTTTCCCTTTAAGACGTGCTATCTGTGGTTGACAATGTAAATTTCACATCTATCTCCTTGAGATACTGCATTGAGATTTGCACCCATTTCTGATACTCTCCGTATAAAGCCATTAGATCCTCTATTCCTGCTTTTTCTCCCAATTTCTTCATCTCTTCATATTCCATTCCTTTTTCGGTCTCATTGCTTTTATTAGCCATCTCTTTTTACCTCCTTGTTCTTCTAAATTGCAGTAAACTTAAAAGGTTTTGGATGCGGGCTCTGGTATTTCGCCTAACTCCTTCAAACACGCAGCATCGCAAATATCATCCCGGATTCGGGGTATATACAAATTATTTCGCATATACATCCCTATGGTCGTCCCAGTAGCTGATGTGGGGCGAGACCGGGGTCTTGGCAAATGCACATCAGCGTACTTCTCCATCTCTGTCCCATGAATAGAGCAAGTCTTCTTGGTCACTTGCGCCCTGCCTTTGCCCTTGGAAACGACCATCAGCCTATTGGCCCCTCACCCTGGAGAAATCATTAGTGTCTATATATTTATCTTAGAGGACCCCCCCTGGCAAGGGAAAATGAGGGTGGGGTGCCTTCATGGTTTACGGAATGCCGAAGGCGCATGGCCAGATACGCTCTGTTATGTGAAGTGGCGGTGACAATTGTTCTCCTTCAGCTCTTCCCTCACTTTTAGTATTTTTGCCCTCAAGTCGAAAATATCCTCTTTAACAACTTTCCAAGTCCGCTTTAAATTTACCCCAAAGTATTCGTGAATTAGAATATCTCTCATTCCTGCAATCTTTTTCCATGGTATTTCAGGATATCTGTCTCTAAACTCCTGCGGAATATTCTTTACGGCCTCACCTATAATCTCCAATCGTCTTAAAACAGCATCCTGTATTTGAGTGTTCTCATAAAAGTCATCCTCAGTAATTTCTCTTGTGTATTCTTCTATTTTCGCAACGCATTCTAAAATGTCCTCAATATATACCCGCATATCTCTTTTCACAGGATTACCACCTGTTCTTTTAAAATCCTCTCCCTAAGAAGAGGTTTGATTGTATTGTACTCTACCAAATCTACTTTTATCCCCAATGCCTCCTCAATTTCCAGTTTAAGTCCTACAAAGTCGAGCAAGCTGATGTCCTTCTCAATCTCTACCAATATATCAATATCGCTATCCTCCCTCATATCCCCTCGAACATAAGAGCCAAATAATCCTACCCTTTTGACTCCATAGCGTTGTAAAATTGGGAGAATTTTTCGCTTTAGGTCTTCTATATCTATCTTCATATTATCACCTTTCTACCATTTCATATAACTCGTTCATACACGCAGTATTGCGTGTATCAGTCCAGATTTGGGGTATAACTATCTCGCACACACACTCCCCATGGCCACTTGCACCCCCCCCTTGCCCTTGGAAACAACCATCAATCCCCCACCTTGGACAAAGTTATTAGTGTTTATACATTTATCTTAGAAGATCTTCCCTGGCAAGGGAAAGGGGGCTGGGGTGCCTTCATGGTTTTTTGATGAGATTTACCAATCCTGGCCCACTTCTTTGCCCGGTTGCTTCTCCACAAAGAGGACCCCCAGCCATGAGTAAGTTACAGCCCTGGTCCCGGCGCCCGGTGGAGAGAAAAAGTGGATCTCCGAGTGATTCCCCTCTCGAGCAACTTCTGACAAACCTGTTGAGCAACGCCATCAACTACACAGACCAGGGGTGGGTATCCTTTGAGATGGAGACCACAAGGGAGCAGGTCCAGGTGACCATCCAGGACACGGGAGTTGGCATACCCAGAGAGCATCTACCCAGGGTCTTCGAGCGTTTCTACAGGGTAGACCCTTCCCGCTCCCGGGCCTCTGGAGGTACAGGGCTGGGGCTGGCCATAGTGAAACACATAGTCCGTTTCCATGGAGGCACCGTAGAACTGGAAAGTCGAGAAGGAGAGGGCACCACCATCACCGTTATCCTTTCCCTCCAGCACCACTCCAAATCACCTGGAGAACTATGATACCTCCAGGGAAACCGGGGCCTTTAGCCAACAGGCCTGAACCTGGGCACGAAGTATTCCCCCGCCTCCTCCCAGACCACCTCCACGGGCATACCAATGGAGAGGGTCCGGGGATCGGCATCCACGATATTGGACAGAAACCTGGGCCCCTCTTCCAGCTCCACCACGGCGGTTACGTAGGGGACCTTGTCCTTCCAGGCGGGGTGAAAGGCCACGTGATACACGGTGAAGGTGTATATCCTGCCCCTACCCGAAGAGTCTATCCACCGGGCCTCCAGTGAGTGGCACACCGGACAGAGATTGGAAGGGGGCCAGCGCACGTGGCCACAGGCCTCACACTGCTGAAAGAGCAACTTCTTCCCTTTGCAACCTTCCCAGAACTCCCTGGTATTCCCCGTGGGCTGAGGTACTAATATCTCGCCACCCATGTCACAGCCTCCTCAAAATGGTACAGCAGTGGGTCTGGAGGACCCCACCGTTGTCGCTCACCAGAATGATCTCCGGTGCCTTGGTGCCTGTCTTGGGACCCAGCTGCCGTTCCCCACATCTGCCCATGAGCTGCATGACACCCTCGGACAGGGGCGTAAGCCCCATGAAGTAGGCCTCGGCCAAAAGCCCCCCCGAGGTGTTCACGGGCATTCTACCCCCCGGGCCTATACCCACCTCCCTAAACCAGTCTCCCCCTTCC
>WFSI01000064.1 GCA_015486105.1 Aquificota bacterium
CCACACCAACTTTGCCACCTTAGGAGGGCTATGGATCAAAGAAGCCCTGGAAACCATAAAGGAAAGAGCCTCTTCTAAAAAACTCTCCAGGCTCCTAACATATAAAGAAAATCCCTTAGCCATGGAGGATAAGAAGAGTGAAGACCCTTAAGATCGCCACCTTCAATGTAAACTCTATCAGATCCCGACGCCACATCGTCATCCCCTGGATAGAGAAAAATCGACCGGACGTCCTGTGCATGCAGGAAACCAAGGTGGCGGATAGGGATTTCCCTGTAGAGGCGTTCCTCAAGATAGGCTACCATGTAACCTATAGAGGAGAAGGAGGAAGAAACGGCGTGGCCATAGCATCAACAGAGAAACCCCAAGGGGTATCCTTTGGTTTAGACGACGGGGGTCCCCCAGACGAGGATCGCCTTATCCGGGGAATATTTTCAGGCATTCCCGTGGTGAACACCTACGTGCCCCAAGGCCAAAGGCCCGACTCCCCCATGTTCGCCTACAAGCTGGAATGGCTTCAGCGACTCCGGGCTCTCTTTGACAGACATTACTCTCCCCAGGAACCACTCATCTGGTGCGGAGACCTCAACATAGCACCAGATGAAATAGACGTCCACAATCCAAAGAGGCTTTTAGGCCACGTCTGCTTTCGCCCTGAGGTATGGGAGGCCTTTGAAAGGGTGAAGAAATGGGGTTTCGTAGATACCTTCAGGAAACACCACCCTGGAGAACCTGATCAGTACACCTTCTACGACTATCGGGTGCCCAAAGCCATAGATCGTGGTCTGGGGTGGCGAGTGGATCACATCCTGGCCACACCCCCCTTGGCAGAGCAATCTACTGATTGCTGGATAGATCTGGAGCCCCGCTTGGCCACCAAGCCCTCAGACCACACCCCGTTAGTAGCCTCTTTTCAACTGGATTGACGGGAAGAGAAATCCTTGGGGAAGTTTCCCTCCTTAAGATACCTGGCAAAGGCCTCTAAAATCTGGGGGTCAGCTGCCCCATGATCCTCCCTTATCTCCTCCAAGGCCTTCAGTATCTCCTGAGCACCCCATGGGTGTTTGTCCTCTAAAAGACGCTGAATCCTGTCCGCCAAGAATATCACCCGGGCCCCCAAGGGGATCTGCTCCCCCTCCAACCCTTTAGGAAAACCCTTACCGTCAAAGCGCTCATGGTGGAAAAGGATGCAGGGGACTATGCCCCTGAGATAAGGGACATGGCGGAGCATATAACCGCCAATAAAGGAATGCTCTTCATAGTCCCATGCCCCAGCCTCGGAGGAAACCTCGGCCTTCCCTATATCATGAAGGGCCCCGGCAACCCTCAAGTGGCGAAGCACACCCATGTTAAGCCCCAATGCCTTACCAATCTCCGCAGACAAGAATGAAACCATCTCTGAATGGGATCTCTGAAACTTATCCCTCTCACCCTTTTGAGAAACCAGGGAGAGGGCATCCTCTACCCTGAAGAAAGAGGGGGGCTCCTCCCCCTCCACCATTCGGTAAACCATGTTGCCCCCCATCTTCTTTGCCTGATACATGGACCAATCTGCCCTTCTCACCAAGTTTTCCGTGCTGACTCCATCAGTAGGGAAAAGGGCCAACCCAATACTCACGGACAGACCGCATATGCCCATCTTCCGGGGAAGACCCTCCACCCCTTTCCTAATCCTCTCCGCCACCCTCTCAGCCCCCTCTAACCTGGCCTCAGGCAGAATAACGGCAAACTCATCCCCCCCATAGCGGCAGGCGATATCAGCGCTTCTAAGGGAATCCATCACCACCCCTGCCACGGCCCTCAAAACCTCATCCCCCTTGAGATGCCCCAGTTGATCGTTGATGCTCTTGAAACTGTCGGCATCCATGAACAAGAGGGCAAAGGGTGAGCCATAACGCACACCTCTCTCCACCTCTTCCTTAAGGGACCTGTAAAAATACGTAATATTATAAAGTCCAGTGAGAGGATCCATAAGGGCCAAAAAACTCTTCCTCTCCAATAGCCCCTGAAGCAACCGCCCGCTGCGGCAATCCACCACCTCTGCTGTTCCTTTCAAGCCCTTCAGTAGGCTGCCATCCACCTTCCTATATCCCGTAAGGTTAAGGACAATATCCGCCTGGGAAAGGTCTAACTTTCCCAGGCTATCGTAGATGGGCACACCCATGCATTCAGCGAGGGAAATAGCTTCAGACCCCCTATCAGACTCCACTATCCCCAGAACCTCTACGGAGGGATCCCCCACCACTGTTTCCAAAAAGACTCGGGCACACTTTCCACCACCCAAGAGGATCACCCGGACCCTCTCTGGAAAAATCTTGGGCACCTCCATCTTGAAAGGCTCCCTTTTATCCATCATAGCCTCTCCTCCTCGGGGATCCCCCGAGCCACCTTCCCCAAAAGGGCCGCTCCCCTCTCTAATCGGGAGGGAGGAAGAGGTATCTCTAAGTAGAACACCCCCTTCTCCTTAGTAATGGCTACATGGCGAACCAAGAGCAAATCCTCTCCCAACAAACCCAGAACCCTGTCCAACAGGGACAGGTCCTTTTCATATAAGACCTTAAAACCCTTCCCTGCAAGGACTTTTTTTTCAGCTTTTAAAAGAGACAAATTGTATATCTTTGGCTGCTTTAAAAGACCCCCTTGGACCAAGTGAAACTCCTGGGATGGAGGACCATTGAGATAAAATAGGGCTTGGACTGTATCCCTGTCCCCCGTAAGGAAGTGAAAAGGCACCCACAGAAGGCTTTGACGGGGAAGAAGCCTGTAAACCACTATCACCTTCTTGAATCCGGGCACCTGGTACTCCCCTGTAAACCCCATCACTCCGCCCAGCCATGTATAGTTCTGGTCCTTAGGCTGGAGGCAACCCTCCAAGAGACAGCTAAAACGGGTGGCTAGCCGCAGATTCCTCTTATGGCCCACATGGAAAGCGCCCACCAGTAACAGACTGGCCCCCACCAAGCCACCGAAAAGGGGTCCAGAAATCCTCATGCTACCTCTTCCACCCAGCTCTTCCCTAAGGAAAGGAGGTCATCTCTATCCAGATACGATCCCAAATAAGGGAGCCGCCTTAGGGGAAGGAAGGGGAACTCCCTGAGGATAGCCTCCTCCTCCTCATCCACCAAACCAAACTTGTTGAGAAGGACTAAGTGAAGGGGAATGTCCATCTTCCCTAAAAATGCCTTTATCCTTTTGCTCTCCATGAGGGAGAGACGATCCTGGTTCAGCACCAAAACGTTTCTCACCAGATCCCCATTGCGCAAAAGCTGGACCAGGAAACGAGCCTGCTCCCCCTGAATCTCCAGCTCCCTGTAGATCCTATCCTCTTTCAAGTCTCCCGTTATTCCCTCTCCCAAGGCCCCTTTCCCTTTGATGGAAGCCACTATGGACCTCCTATCTATAATCTTCCTTCTCCACTTTCGAAGCTGATCTATCCAAATAAGAGTAGAAAAGGGAAGGGAGAAGATCTTCAAGGTGAGGCCTGTAGGGGGGGTATCGATAACAATATACTCCTTGTCCTCTTGGGCCTCCAATATCTCCCTCAAGGCGTAAAGGATAGCCGATTCCTCCATCCCAGGAGAGTATCGGATCACATCCAACATACCCTCCAGATTAACGATCTGAAGGTGGCGGTATAGATCCTTCATCTTCTGAGTAGTCTCCTTGAGAAACCGATGAAGATACACCTCCAAATCCACTTCCTGAGCCCACAGATGCTCCACCACTTGCCTGGTTTCCGAGGTAGACTCCATACCCAGGACATCCCAAAGGTTATGAGCAGGATCTATAGATACCCAGAAAACAGACCTCCCTCCCTCTGCCAGCGTAAGGGCCAAACTGGCCGCCGAGGTAGTTTTGCCTACACCCCCCTTCCCCAGGAAAAAGAAGACCCGCCTCATTATATGTCCGCCAGGTCAGCCCATACAGACCATGCATCTTCCAGGTTCTGAGATTTGGCAAGCATGATAGAAAGTTCCCGTTCCATATAGGGGAGAAGAGCCAAGCCCACCATAGGAGGGGGAGAGGGAAGACCCACCAGGGAAGAAAAGATCAATAAAGCAAAGGAGCCCTCCATCTCGGAAAGCTCCTTCTCAATAATGTCTACCGTTTGCTCCCTGAAGCCTCGGGAAAAAGACCTAAGGGCATCCAGAAACCCCTTAAACGGGTTATTCACCCTCATAGGCCTCTGTCGCCAGTCCCCCAGGCTTAGGAGTGAAGTAGTCGAAGATAAGGATAAAATTCAGAACAAGCATAATTACCACCATTATACCTAAGATATACGCCTGAACAGGGCTCTTGGCCATAAAGGTGGGCACTGCTGTAAAGAGATACCATACAAGGGCCAGCGTTACCGTTATCCATAGAAATAAGGCTGGTCCCAAGACCATCCATCCAGGCTTCTTCTGGACTCGGATCACCCAGGCTGCCCCTGTCATGAGGGCAATAGACGCCAGCATCTGATTGGCCCCACCAAAGGCTGGCCAGATAACGGTCCAAGCCCCAGTCCAGGCCAATCCCACGCCAATAAGGGCTGGAATGGTAGAGGCCACCCACCTGTTGGTGAAAAAGGCATAAGGAGCGGGCAGGCTCTCCCTAATAGGCTCCAAGATCTCGGAAAAGGTATAACGGGCCAGCCGATTGGTGGTATCCAGAGTGGTCATGGCAAAAGAAGCTACCCACATAGCCCCCAGAACCACCATGAAGGTCATGGGCAAACCCAGAACGGCACTGGTAACGGTACCATAAGACTTGGCAAAGATACCCACGGGCCCTCCCAAACTCTTGGCAGCAGCCATATAATGAGAGGCAAACTGCATGCCTCCCCCCTGGACCTTGGCCAGCATCCCAGGTTTCAGAAGGCCCAATCCGTAAGTGCCTATACAGGCCACAACCAACGTAGAAACCAGCCCCTCCGTTAGCATGCCACCGTAGCCCACGAAGAGACCCTCTAACTCTTTAGAAAGTTGCTTGGAAGAGGTGCCCGAAGCCACTAAAGCATGAAATCCCGAAAGGGAACCACAGGCGATGATCAGAGGGATCACTGGCCAGAAAGGTGTGGGCTTCCCCGCTATGATAGGGGCACTAAAGGTAGTAAAAGCAGGCACGGTGATGGCCTTGAAAGAAGCGATCACCGCCACAACTCCCGCTACGAGACCTCCCACCAACAACCAGGCATTCAGGTAATCCCTGGGCTGGAGTAAAACCTGCACAGGTATGGCCGAGACTATGACAATATAGAAGAAAAAGACTACCATCCAAGTATTATAACTGGCCTTTACGGGAAGTTTCACTCCTAATATAATGGCCGCCGCCAGCATGATAATGCCAATAATAGTAGACAGTTTGAAGTTCAGCTTGATCCTATACAAAAGCACACCCAAAATGAGACCTGCAGCTATCTTAAACAGATAAGCACTGGGCACGGCGGGCTTGGCCACAAAAATCTTACCCAAAACAGCCCCAAAAGCTGCCACCACTAAGATAAGCACGAAGAAGATAAACCATGCAAAGATATACCCCGTCCTTTTCTTTATCACCCTACCAGCAATCCACTGGACCGAGTGACCATCATAGCGGATAGAACTCATAAGAGAGAGATAGTCATGGACGGCACCTATAAAGGCGTTCCCCAACCACACCCACAGAAGGGCTGGAACCCATCCCCAGGCTATACCTATGGCTGGACCCACTATAGGAGCCGCTCCCGCAATCGAGGCAAAGTGGTGACCAAAGAGAACATACTTATTGGCAGGCACATAGTCCACCCCATCATAGAGTCTAACGGCAGGGGTAGCCTTTTCATCGCTGGCCTTCACCACGTCCCTTTGCAAATACTTACCGTAGATGTGGTAAAGCAAGAAGTAAAATACAAGACCAACGATCATTACCAAAGTCACATTCATGATCCACCCCCTCCACAAGTTAGAGTAAAAACCTTATTTGTTAACAGAAAAATACTCCTCTCTCAGGGGAGGGTCAAGAAGAGCTTGGAGCGGGTAAGCCCCCCTTCTTAAAAGTATCGCATCTGCCCTATGGACTTAAGGAAGTTCAGGCATTAAATATTAGCTACAAAGTATGGGAGTGTTCAGGTGCTTATTCCCCTCATGTTCTTTATAAAGAGGCTCTTGATCCCTTCCCGGGAGAAATGGATACCTATGGTCTGGGTAGGTGTCCCCCCTTCAACCTCCAGACATAAAGGAGGCCTTAAAACCGTATTCCTTTACGAACAGTTTCTTCGGGAGTTCAATACAGAGGAACGAAAGTTCTTCAGCAGCTTAGTCAAAGAGTGCGTCTCAGAAAGGAACTACCCTAAGGGAGAAGACCTTTTCCAGTATTGCTACTTCTCCACCCTCAAGCACCGCTTAGAGGACCTATGGAGGAGACATAGGTCCTCTTCAGGCTTAGGGGCCTATATCTACAGCCAGAGCCTTAAAGAGGTAGAATATTCCTTGGGCTATTACAGGGAGGTCCTGGAAAAAGGGGCCATCTCCCACAATGGAGGTCCATCCCCCTCCTCTTGGTTAGAAATGAGATTGAAGGAAGTGGGCCGACTCCAGAGACCTATGGTCCTGCCTTATAAGACCCCAGAGACTTACTCTGTTTCTCCATCCCTTGACAAAGGATTACAGGAGGAAAATACTAACCCTTCGTAAGGGCCCGTAGCTCAGTTGGTCAGAGCCACCGGCTCATAACCGGAAGGTCCCAGGTTCGACTCCTGGCGGGCCCATTTATCCTATCTTCCAGGGGTTTGAGGTGAAAAGAGCGGGCATGAAAAGGATAAAAAGAGTTTCCTTAAAGGTAAGGGGAATGTGTCACAAGCACATTCCCCTTTTTCAGTAAATCATGGTCTTAGGAGAGATCCTATCTTTCTTAGATCGGATAGCCCCCTTTTCTATGGCCCTCTCGTGGGATAACTCTGGCCTTCAAGTGGGGGATCCTTACCAAGAGGTGGAAAAACTCTATTTGGCCCTGGAAACGACCCACGAAGTAATAGACAAAGCCCAGGGAGAAGGTGCCCAGCTCGTCGTCACACATCATCCCCTAATATTCACGCCCTTAAAAGCCATAGTGAAGGGAGAATATCCTGGCATCCTCATCTACAGACTCATAGAGTTTAACCTGTCCTTGGTTGCCATGCACACCAACTGGGACACAGCCCCAGAGGGGCTCTCCCACGCTTTAGCCCAGAAAGTAGGCCTCATCAACGAAGAAGTTTTAGAAGCTACTTCGCCAACAGGAGAAGGGGGACTGGGAAGAGTTGGCATTCTCCCCCATAGCACCACCCCCAAGACTCTGGCCCACCGCCTTATGGAAGAGCTGCCCGCTCCGTGGGCCCGAGTGGTAGGGGATCCTTACAAAGAGGTCCAACGGGTAGCCGTATGCCCCGGCTCAGGAGGAGACTTGTGGCCTAAAGCCCAAGCCTTGGGAGCCCAACTCCTTGTGACGGGAGATGTGAAACACCACCAGGCCCGAGAATCCCAGGAGACCGGCATGATTCTCCTGGACCTGGGCCACTTTGCCACAGAAGCCTGGGGCATGAAGCTGTTAAAAGAGAAAATAGAGAAGGAGATCCCCCAAGTGAAGGTGGAAGTAGACACCCTCCTCAGGGACCCCTTCACCATTTACGCCGAAGGAGGACGAGGGTGAGGGAAGAGATTAAGCTCTTGGTGAAACTCCAAGCCCTGGATCTCTGGCTGGAGGAGGCGGAAAAACTGAAAAAGGAGCTTCCCCAACAGATCCGGGAAGAGACCAAGGCCCTGGAAGAGGCCAAGGAACGCTTAGAGAAACTCCAACAAGAATCAAAAGACCTGGATATGGAGCGAAGGCGCAAAGAAAGAGAAATCAGCGAGTTGGGAGAAAAGGTGGGGGAAAAGAAAGGCCGTCTCTTTCAGGCCAAAAGCAACGAGGAATACAACGCCCTCACCAAGGAGATAGAGATCCTCAAAGAAAAAATAAGCCAACTGGAAGACGAAGTGATCCTCCTTCTGGACAGAGCAGAAGAGGTAAAAGCCAAAGAGGGGAAGGCAAAAGAGAGGGTGAAGGAAAAGGAAGAGACCCTGAAGAAAGCCCAGGCTCAGGCCAAAGAAAAACTTAAGGAGACAGAAGAGACACTACAAGAACGCCGAAAAGAGAGAGAAGAACTATCTAACCGCTTGAACCAGCGCACCTACCAGCTTTATGAAAGAGTGAGGCAAAACCGAGGATACGCCCTTGTAGAAGCCCAAAAATACACCTGTCAGGGTTGCCACATGGAGATCCCCCCACAGACCTTTTTAGAAGTAAAAAAGGGAGAGGACCTCATCCAATGTCCCTTCTGTAATCGCATCCTCTACTATTGGGAGAAGAACCAAGAGTGAGCCAGGGTACCCTATCTCTGGACAACCATCAAAGCATCCCTGCCTACCGCCTATTCATAGATGGAGCCTGCAGGGGAAATCCAGGTCCAGCTGCCTACGGATGCATCCTATATAAAGAGCAAAAACTCCTTTTAAAGGAAAAAGGATACATAGGAGAAGGGACCAACAATCTGGCTGAGTACACGGCCCTCATAAAAGGATTAGAAGCAGCCTGGAAGGCAGGAGTAAGAGAAGACCTGGGGATCTTCAGCGACTCCCAGCTCTTAGTCCGGCAGATAAAGGGCCTCTACAAAGTGAAGAGCCCCCAGCTCCAGATGCTTTTCCAAGAAGCCCAAACCCTCTTGAAAAGGTTCAAAAGAGCCCGTATCTTCCATATAGACCGGGGTCTCAACTGGGAGGCCGACAGACTGGCTAACAGGGCCCTGGATGAGGTGCTGAAGAAGACCGGGCAGTCGCCGGCAGGTTTAGACCTGCGGGAGGAAAGTCCGGGCCCCACAGGGCAGGGCGCTGGGTAACCCCCAGGTTCCGTGAGGAACGGAAAGTGCCACAGAAAGAAGCACGCCAGGCCTGGTCCATCTACTCTGGTACCAGGGGTAAAGGATGGACCGTCAAAGACCTGGTAAGGGTGAAAGGGTGGAGTAAAAGCCCACCAGCAGCCCAGGTAACTGGGCTGGCTAGGTAAACCCCGCCCGGGGCAAGACCAAATAGGGGAGCGCACAGGATGGCCCGTCCAAGGCTCCCGGGTAGGTTGCTAAAGGTGCCGGGTAACCGCCACCGTAGATGAATGGCTGCCCCCCGCCTCGCGCGGGGACAGAACCCGGCTTACAGGTCTTCTTCCCCTCGTCCAGGCATAACTCTAAAGGAGGGAGAATATAGAAAATCTGCCCTGGATCATCTTCTTTTTCGCTCTTGGGGCTTGCTTAGGGAGCTTCATCAACGTAGTAATCTACCGCCTCCCCCAAAACCTCTCCATCCTCAGTCCTGGCTCTGCGTGCCCCAAGTGCAGCCACAGACTATCTTGGTGGGAGAATATCCCCTTGATCTCCTACATCATCCTTGGGGGCAGATGCAGAGAGTGCAAGGCCCCCATCTCTCTCCGATACCCCATTGTGGAACTGGTAGCAGCCTCCCTCTCCTCCAGTTGCTACATCCGCTATGGCCTCTCCATCAAACTCTTATGGTCCAGCCTTTTCACTATTTCCCTCCTGGCCGTATTCTTCATAGACTTGGATCACCAGATCATCCCCGATGAAATAGATCTCCCAGGTGTCATAGTAGGGCTCATCCTCTCCCACTGGACCATAGGACTCATTCCCTCTCTTGCAGGCATTGTCCTGGGAGGAGGATGCTTTTTCATTTTAGGCTTAGTGGCCTCCCGCATCCTCAAGAGGGAAGCCTTAGGAGGGGGAGATGTGAAACTCATGGCCATGGTAGGTGCCTTCTTAGGCCCCATGGGGGTTCTATTCACCACCTTTCTGGGCTCCCTCTTGGGTGCAATGGTGGGAAGCCTGTGGCTGAAATTTTCGGGGAA
>WFSI01000065.1 GCA_015486105.1 Aquificota bacterium
AGACGGTAATAGCGCCGGTAGCCTTGCTGTTAGAGCTTTCATTGAGAATAAACAACCATATCTAACACTTCACGGCCATATCCACGAGGCACCTCATTTAAGTGGGGCCTACATTATGAGTATCGGAAATACCATTTGCATCAATCCAGGCCAGGAACCTGCAAAGCTTCACGCTGTTACCTTTGAGCTTAATGATGTTAAAAAAAGTATTAAACATACAATTTTCGATTCAAAGACCTAAATCGCTATGAAAAAGATGAAAATTCGTAGATATATCTATGGCTGTGCCTGGCTGGTATTTTTGGTTTCAGCAGCAGTGAGTTGGTCATATCACCACCAAAAACATCCACCAATTTGGGATTTGGTTGTCATCAGTTGCGTAATCATAATTGCCTTTCTGGAAATGAGAGTTGGAACTAAAATTAAAAATTCATGGAAAAAATAAAAGTACTTTGAAAAAATTTCACTTTTGGCAATAAATTATTTATTATGTTATATGCCCAATATGGCCAGATAGAGGAAAAAAAGTGTCTCACTTTATGGATTATTCTATCAATAGGCTTTTGGCCCTTGGCGAAGTAAGGGATTTTCTAAAAGAATTTGGCTCACGCTTAGAAAGACAGCGGGGAAGGTACGGGATAACCCCGTCTCTGTTTATTGTAGGCGGCTGGATAAGGGATAATGCCATAGAGTACCTGCATGGCTGCAGGAGCGCCAGCAAGGACCTGGATCTCGTGGTAACAGGCTTCTCGGAAAGGGAAATGGAAGAAGTTGAGGCCTTGCTGGGAAGGTGTACCGTGAGGTCCATCACGCCTGTCATGGGGATATTCCCGGTCATCAAGGTACACCTGCCCTCTGGTTTCAGCCTTGATGTAGCCCTCGCGCGTGGATACGAACGAAGTACAGGCAAGGGGCACAAGGATTTTACCTTCAAGACCGAGGGGATTTCCATTGTTGAAGACCTGGCCCGCAGGGACTTTACAATGAATGCACTGGCCCTTGAAATTCTGCCTGCCGATCAGGGGCTGGAACTCGATCTCATAGATCCCTTTGATGGATTGGGGGCCATCAAGGCCCGAAGGATAGAGACGGTCGGAGATCCTGAACAGAAGTTTTTAGGTAACTTCTCAATAAGTCCTGGCAATACAGTGTTCCCCCTCACCCAAACCCTCTCCCCTGGGGGAGAGGGCAGGGTGAGGGGGTGCTTCTTTTGGAAACGATTTGCGTTGGATGAAAACACGGCTGCCAACATGCACCAGATATAGATGTAGGGTGGATAAGCGAAGCGCATCCACCAATACCGCTTTCAGGGTAAGAGCGAGAGCATATTGGGGAAAAAGCACCCTGTTATCGGTTACCAAAAATGATGCCCCAACTTATTGAGAAGTTACGTTTTCAGAAGATCCAATCAGGCAATTCCGGGCCATCAGGTTTGCCTCAAGGCTGAAGGATGCAGGCTTTCGGCTTGATGAAGAGACATTTGGCGCCATCAAGACCGTGTTCCCCCAAACCTTTGATATTATCCCCGTGGAGATGCAAACCGAAGAGCTTGGGAAGGCCTTCTTGAGCGATTTTCCGCTTGCCTGTGCCATGTTAGCAGGGGCAGGCATTATTGATCAGCCCCTTTACTCGTTTCTCAAGAATCTTTCGGGTAAAGACAGGAAACTGATTTCCAAAATCATTTCCTGCTTCAGGGACAGGCTGAACATTCATACCGTGTTTGTCCCCATACTGTTTTTCTCGTCCAGGAAGGAGCTGGAAAGCTTTTTCAGGAACAGGGGTGGAAGGGTTGAAATGAAGGAAATCCCCCTTGGATCCATTAGCGCCACGGCTGGGAAGCTGAGGCTTCCTGGAAAGATAGCAAGGGCAGTGGAAAAGCTGGCATGCCTGCACTATTACCGTTGCTTCTTTTATCCCATGGCCTGCCTTGAAGATACCATGCAGGCAATTGAAAAGCTCAACCTCGAGGCCTGGTTGTGGGACATGAACCTGGAAATAGTCAGGGCAATGGAGGCCGACACAGGGGAAATCCTTTCGCTGGCCCAAAAGACAGAAACCCTGTCCAGGCCATGTACCAAGAGGGAGTTAAGGGACTTTTTTGAAGAAAACAGGGTGGAACCAGGGCCTGTACGGAAAGAGATATGGCTTTACGCGAGGGACAGGCAGCTTAGGGGCGAGATATCGGGTATTGAGGAATTTTTCAGGAGCGCCCTGCATTTTTACCAGAAAGAGGCCAGGGCACTTGATCAGCACATAGATGCCCTCAAGGACTTCACCAGGAAATACCGCGTGTCGGAGGGATTAGAGCAGGAGGTATCGACTGCTTTTGGCAAACAGATCAGGCGTTTCCTGTTTTCCAATCCGTTGAAACTCATCAGGCGTTACGCAGACGATGGATTGCTGAACGCCGTTTTCCCGGAACTTCATGCACTGAAAGGGCTTTCAACCACCCACCACCATTATTTTGACAACTATGTTTCCCATTGCCTCGAAACCCTTGCGGTTGTCCTGGACAGCTTCGAGGATGTCTCAAAGGGCATCATCCTGGCCGCCCTGTTCCACGACATAGGAAAGCCAAAGACTGCCCAGATACTGGGAGAAAAGCAGACCTTCCATAAAGCCGGCAGGGAAGGCGCAGAAATGACGAGGCGGATATGCAAGAGGCTGGGTATTGGAAACAGAACTGCCGAGAAGGCGGCCTTTCTCATCAGGGCCAGGGAACAATATCTCCATCCCAGGGAAGTATTTGAAAACTGGCTCAGGAAGCACTGCCTGGAGATCCCGGGAGATTTTCTTAATGACCTGCTGCGGCTCTGGTATGCGGACAGGGTGGCGATGGTGTCCAAGATTTCCATGTCCAGGGAGAAAGAGGCCGACCTGGACAAGTACCTGGCAATCAGGGACAAGCTCGGGGAGTGGATCAGGGCAGCAAGCAGCAGGGTGTCAGCAGAGGCCAGGCGCAAGCTGATCTTGACCGGCAACGATCTCATAAAAGAGCTCTTTTTTGAGCAGGGGCCGGAAATAGGCAGGATGTTGAGATATGCCGACCAGTGGGCAGAACAGGGTATTGTAAACAGCAAGCAGGAATGCCTGCAGAAGATAAAGGGCCTGCTGTTCGATGAGCTATTCCAGGATATAAGGCACGAGGTAGCAAAAGCTGCTGGGAACGAGGCTGCCAGGCTTCCCTGGGAGATTGCAGCAAGGCATGGCACCAGGATATTGCAGCTTCTACGTATCGATCCCGTTGCCCTGCTCAGGCGCCTCGATGCCGAGGGGCTTCTGGGGCACGTATTTCCAGAGATCGAAGGACTGAAGGGGATCGAACAGTCGCCATGGAACCACGCTGAGGGAGATGTGTATATCCATACCCTGCTCGTCTTGCAGAGGCTTAAGGAGATAAATCCCCATCCAGAGCTTCACGAAATTATAGCGGGATTGCTACACGATATCGGTAAGCCAGCAACCTGCAAACAGGATGGAATAGGGCACATCAGCTTTTACAGGCATGAAATCGTTGGGGCAGAGATGGCAGGAGATTTCTGCCGCCGCTTTTCCCTGGATAGTGAAACCAGTGAGGCAATCGTGTTCCTGGTAAGGAATCACCTCCAGTGCTTTTTGAATCTTCCCGAAATGAGCACCAGGAAGGTAAAGAGATTGATGGCTGGAAAACACTTCCCAAGCCTTCTCAGGCTCCGCAAGGCCGATCTCATGGCACAGTTGAAACCGGATGGCACCTATGACCTGTCGTCTTATGAAGTATGTGTAAGAAGGCTACAGGAAGTGACCCCGGGCTTTTGTTGCGAATGAAAATGGCCTCTGCCTGCCAGGTTCAGGGCAGTATCTTGCTTTCCGTGTATCTTTGCACCATAGATTTTTCGCACACCTGAAAGAAATCACGCCAAATTTTCGTATAGAAAGACAGGAAGTCCTGAATAGCCAATAGCTCCAATTGATCAACCATGGCAATAGCCAATTTTTTTATTGGTTTGTTCATCACTTGTTTTCACCAGGAGGGTCATAGTATAATACGACAAGACAGGAAATAGAACGAGTAAGGAAAAGACCTGGTTCCGGAAACAGGAAAGCTGGAAATTGCTGGATGGTAAACAGTCTGTTGCATGTTTTTCAAGATCAATGGTGACGTTATGCCTGTCCAGAGCGTCCTGCGAGTACTCGTGGTAGAAAACAGCCCGGATCGCCAGCAGATCCTCAGGGCTCTTTTCAGGGATCACGCGTGGATCATGGTCAATACGGCAAAACGGGCCATCATCATGGTTGATTCTTACAGATTCGACCTGATAGTCCTGGATTATGATCTTGACGGGCCCGGAAATGGATACGATGTTGCCTGTGCCATCTCCAACTCTCAGAATGCGGCCACCATGGTTTTGATCCATGCCATGAATTCCATGGGGGCCAGGCGGATCACCGAAGTTTTACCCCATGCCAGGTGGGTGCCTTTTTCCAGGCTGGTAAAGAACAACACCACTTTCAAACGCATCCGGAAGACCTTGGGGCAGGGAGTGCCTGCAGACTGGCAGGAACTTGTTTCTTAGGTTCTTACCAAACTAAAGTCCCGAAAAAGGCAAAGCATGGATGTAAAATACAACTAATCTCCAAATCCCGCATAAATCTGCTGAAGAACGTAAAAAGTGAAAATGTAACGCTCGCTCCTAAAATCCAAAAGCACATAAATTCAAAGGGTTATGCGAGAAAGCCTATATACTATCCACAGTTGAAATCGTCTTCTCTTGAATTTATTATTTGCGATAATATCAAAGTGTTCCAAAATTGGGCCAGAGACCCCATCCCAATAACCATTGCCAGCACAATCTCCAGGATCACCTTTAATTCCTTCATCTCAAAACCCTCCTTTAAGTCCGTCTTTGGACGCTAAAGAGCCTGTCAGTTGTGCAGGATGAGTAAAAGTCATCAGCCTGAATCCTACGTGGTAACTCGTGACCCCTGGTTTTATGGCCATGCGAATAACCATACCCTCCTTTCTCCCCTTAACCACCTTATGCGACCCAAACCCCGGGCCCTCAGGATCAACCTCATCTCGCGAGTCCACAGATTCGCCGTACCAATCGCTGCACCACTCCCAAATCCCATCTCCCATGCTATCACTGCGAAGCGCCGCGTACTCCCATTGGGCCTCAGTGGGCAGGCTATAAGCTGTGGCGCTGTTGCTGTTGAGCGCCTTCAGAAACCTCTGGACATCCCACCAGCTCACCCCAACCACAGGGCATTCGGGGCAGCGGTGAGGCACCTTGCTCTTCATAACCCTGTCCCACAATGCATAGGTTACAGGCCTATCCATGATATAGAAAGACCTGGTTATTACCACTTTGATGGAGCCCCCGCCCCTTTTGCTCCAAAACTCACCTGGTGAAAGGTGAAGGAAGACAGGCTCTGCTTTGTGAGCACTCGATTCCTGCTCATGAACAGGCAGGCCCGATACAAACTTTGCTTCAATCTCTTTCAGCATTGAAGTCGCAGCCCCAAGATAGTAGCGCCAACGAACCTCTCTAACCTTAGCATAGATGTCTTCTGACCAGGTTCTTAAATCATGGCGAGCGCCTTTTACCCACACAGGATTTGCTGCCAGACAGAATATCGCCATGGCCAAGGCCAAAACCACCAGAGACCATGCCCATCTCTTGCCTCTCTCATACCTCTGGCTTGTAGAAGAGGTCATAGACCCTGTATTGACATTGAGCTCTTTCTCAATAACCGCCTTCATATCTGAGAGACGGGAACGCCTTGAAGGGTTTGGATCAAGCCCCCTGGCTATCTGGTCAGCAATTTGCTTGGGAATGCGACTGAGGGGTGGAGATCGTTTGGGAAGACTAAGAGAACTGTCTCTTATCGGAGCAAGCCCCTTTTCCTTGCGCTCAGGAAAGAGAATATCCCTATCGCCCGAACCCTGGCGAAAGGCAAAGGGATTGAACCCATCCATCAAAAGCCTGTAGAGCAGAATAGAGAACTCAAAGACATCTGCTGCAGGGGTGAGGGCCTTCCCGGATGCAGCCTCTGGTGGCGAGATCTCCAACCTCATGGCGGTACACTTGAATCTGTCTTTTATCTGGTAGGAATCGCAGTCAATAAAAACTACCTTCAAATCCTGCCGAACAAATATGTTCTCCTCATGAAGGTCCCCTACAACAACACCTATCCCATGGAGGAACACCAGCATATCTAAAAGGTTGGCGGCCAGCTCCAGCCTGTTCTTTCTCCCTTTATTGCCAGTATGGTCTGCAGTTAAAAAGTTGTTCAAAATTTCGCACGAGCCGAGATCAAGTCTGTTCATAAGGAATCCAACGAAATATCCCTGATCTGGATGGTACAGCCGTGCCCTGGGCCAGGCCAGGTGGTGGTCAAAGAGATACTCCTGGTGGGGAGAGGTGGTCCTCACCCTTTTATATATCTCTATCATTTCAGCTATCTTGGGTTCCATTATGGCCCTGCCTTTGGCCCCATCTGTATACAGCTTGGCGCAGAGGGCGGGGTCTTCTTGAACCTCATATATCTCGCCTTCTCCACCCTTTCCCAGAATGTTGCCAAGGTGAATAACCTGGTTCAGACTTGTCCTGTATGCGTCTCCTTTCACTGGCCGCTTTCTTCCCTTATCTCTATCCACATGTCCGACTCCGCCCAGTTTCCCAGCCTCCCCTGTGAGAGCAACTTATGAACATCACTCAGAAAACTGGTCAGTTCGCTGCCTCTGAAGAGATGATGGGACAAGGGCAAAGGCCTCTCTGTGGCAAAGGCCTTTATGAGTTCCCTTCCGGCAGGGCCAGATATCTTCCATTGATAGGGACCATCTGCATGGGGAAGCCTGTAAACCTCACCACCGCTCAGAAGGCCATTCCCCTGACCATCTGCGGGAAATATGACAATGCCAGATCTGCCAGGGGTGATATCTATCAGTGTGAGGTAACAATCGGAAGTTGCCTTCACAAAGATCACCATATCTTCGCCTGCAAGATAGAAAGACCTATGGATAGCACTCCATATGAAAACCTGTAAGGAGTTCTTGAAGGTGTCTGTCTTCTGAGCATCGGCCTTAGATGGAGAAACCAAACCCATAGATAAAGAAACAACCCCCCACATCAGTATCAGTATCAGTATCGGTGCAAAGATCCGTCTACTCATCAAAGATCACCACCATCAGGGATTTGTCATCGTCGTTGAGCTCCTGGGCCCTAGAGGATGACAACATGCTCTGCAACTCCGCTTGCAGTGAGGTTGTGTCTTTATTCTCCTGTATGTAGCTGATTAGATCGTTTATGACCTCCTCATTGGGGATGACCTCCCATCTGCCATGGTGAAACCTCATGCTGTACGTTATGTTCATCAAGCCGTCGCTGAAGATCAGCAAGGCCCTGGGATTGCGGACAACCTCTCCCACCCTGAAGAACCTTTCCCATGCCTCCATGGTGACAAAGGCTGTCTCGTTTATGAACTCCCCCTTTGCCGGGGCGAAAGGGAGCACAATGCTTCCGTCCCTATTCACCACCAGCATAAGGCTGTCTCCCACCCCACCGCACACCAGAGTTCCCTTTTGGTAGATTCCTCCCACAAGGGTAGTGTCAAAGTCCCTTAACTGGCAGCCTTTCCTCTTGACAATAATCCCCATTATTAGTCGGGTCTTCTGAAATGCACTCCTTAGGCGCTTCTCATTGGATCCTTCGTCAAAACCGGGAAGAAAAGACTTCCTAAGACAACCCACAAGGACCTTTGTGGCCCAGGAGGCACCTGCAAGTGCCTCCTGGGCGGACCCTGCTCCATCGGCCAACGCAAAGATGAGACTTCCTTCAAAGAGCTTGTAGTAAAAGTAGTCCTGGCACGGGATATCCCTTTGGATATGGGTTCTCCCCACTGCCTTACCGGCAACAACCTTCATTTGGACTACACCTCCACTCTCACCCCTCCCGGAGGACTATACAATTCCAAGCTATCCCCTGGGTTGGAGTTCATAACCATTGATATGCTGCCTGACAGCCATTGGAAGAGTTCCTTGAAAGGAAAGCCGCTCAGCTTATATACCCGGTCATTGTTGAATAATCTGGAGAGTGTACCCATCTCGGCGCCCTCCACCCCAAATGCCCAGCAAAGAGCCTTCTTATTTCTCTCAGCATCCTGAATCTTTCTGGTTGACTCCATCCATAGAGGATCGTCTGAAAGCGGCTGCATATCTGTGGGACACCCGTCTGTGATTAAGACAAGCCAGGGTCTGTAATAGGGAACACCCTCTTCTCTGTACATCTTTTTGGTCTCTTCAAGCAGACTCAAACCCAACACCACGGCCTTACCCATGGGAGTCGTGCCCCCGGACTCGCAGGAAGCAAAGGATATATCCTCCACCGTGGCCAAGGGCTGAACAACCTTAATATCGCCGCCAAAGGTTATAATGGCCAGCTCTACCCGTTTCCGAGCGGTTGGATCTGCCTTCAACTCATCTAACAGACAGGTCACCCCCTGGTTCAACCGCTGTATGGGTTCTCCGCTCATAGAGCCAGAGGTGTCAAGGAGCAGCGCCACAGGACACTTCATCTCATGTGGATACTTCACCCTTTCCGGTAAAATATGTTCCATTCCTGCCATAATAGATCCTCCTTTCACTTTTCTCTGAAGAAATAGACCGGACTTGAGGCCATTTGGTTCCCTTTTGTTTTCACCTCCCTTCTCCCTCCATGATGAAGGGCGCCCAGTAATAGGGATGGTGGTATCTATGCATAACCTCTCTTTTGGCCAGCGCCAGGGCCGTGGCCTTGTCTTTGCCTTGCTTAAGATAATAATAGAATGTCTTCATAAGTCTTGCGGTAGCCGGATCGTTTACACTCCACAAACTGGCCACCACTGTGGGAGTGCCCGCATACATGAAGGCCCTTGTCAGCCCGATAAGTCCCTCCCCGGGCACCTCTTCACCAAGTGCAGTCTTGCAGGCACTCAAGACCACCATGTCTGCATTCGTCCTCAGTCCGAATATCTCGCTCATTGTCCAGAAACCCTCGTCCAGCTCCGGGTCCTTTGGATTGGGAAGGCTGAGAACCAGAGCCGGCTCTTTCAGGCCCGGGATATCTCCCCGAATAACCCCGTGGGTGGCATAGTGCTCATACCTGTATTTAGTATGATCCGCCTCCTTTACCGCCTTCTCTGTGGCACGAAGCCCAAGCTTTATAGCAGGGCTTCTGAGAGAGACGTGGTAAAGGGAGGCAATATCCTTCACCTCATAGGCTGTATTGGGAAGCCGTCGAAATTCTGCCTTCGACTGATACTGTGGCGTCTCTCCCACCACAGAGTTCTCCATCCACACCCTGCGGGTCAAAGGACCCCTCTTCACACTGGCAAGCTGGAGCCTTTTCCCCTTAAGCCTTGAATCGTTTTTTTCAAAAACCGGGTCTCCAAGGGCAAACAGAGGTTGTGGCGTAGAGGGCTTTTGCCGCTGGTATCTCCTGTTCAGGACCAGGGTGCTTCCCGAGGAGTAGTAGCTCATTGTATAGCGATCTACCAGATAGAGCGGGCCGTTCTTCTCAGCAACCAGTGCCTCGAAGGGAATGAGGTAGAGTTTGTTGTGAGGCGCAATAATGAGGTGGCTTTTGCCCCTAAGATAAGGGGTGATAGGGGCGAATATCTTCCTGTAGGCTTTATTTAGAACGGAGACACTTGGGGCATAGGGCTCCTGTAGCTCCCCCCGAACACGTGAAGATAGATCGGCCACCATTTTCTTTCCTAATGGCAGCATCTTGAGCCTCACCCTGTTCCTGGTAATGACCCATACAAAGGTCTTTTGCCGGGTGACAAAGTATTCCAGAAAGGCCTCGTCAGGCAGCAGGACCTTTTGGACCTGGGAGAGGGTTACCGTGGGGGCAGTAGTAAGGGAGGCCAGCCTGGGATTGGTGCGCCTGATCTTGGCCAAAACCTGCCCATGTTCCTTGAGGGCATTCTCCAATTCTTTCTTCCACTCTTTAAGCTTCCTGCTCTGGAGCCTTCTGGGTTTTGCCTCTTCTGTACTTATGGTATCCATGAGGGCCTTTATCCTGATCTGAAGGAGACGCTCACGCCCGGCAAGGTCCCTGTCTTCCTTCCTGAAGGCCACCATCCTACTACCCAAAAGATCAAGCAGAACCCTGGCCTTGGCCTTTTGTACCAAGGAGAAGGCCTTGTCCCACTCTCCCAGCTTGTGGGCTAAAAGAACCGCATGCTCATAGACCGGCATCTTGCCTACCATATAGCCCATACGATACTCCTGCTTTTGGAGTTTTCCCCTAATGCCCTCGATAACCACTATGGCCAGGATGTAGCGGCTCAAAGCCTCTCTCTTCCTGCCCCGGGACTCCAAAATAAGCCCCATCTCATAGTTTGCCTGCCACAATAGCCTGTAAGAGGTGGTCTCTTTTGCCAGCTTCAGGGCATTGGAGAGGTCTTTCAAGGCCATATTACTCTTCCCTTGTGCCTTTTTGGCCCTGGCCAGCTTGAGGAGAAAAAGACCTTCGTCTCCCTCGGCCTTAAGTTTTCTTGCCAGCTTCAACGCCTCTTCATAATAACCCTGGGCCTTTCTGTATTTCTTTTCCCCATAGTAAGCATCCCCCAGGCCCTTGAGAGAATTGGAGATCAGGATATAAGAACCAAGTCTCCTGCCGACTTTATGAATCTCTTTTAAGATCTTCACGGCCTCCTGGTAATTCCCTCGCTCTAAGGCCAATCGTGCCCGATACCGGTTGACATGAGCCATCCAGTAGGGGCGGTCGATGGTCTTTTGAGCTACCCGCATGGCCTTCTCAACGGCCTTTTGCTCCTTTGCTCTTTCTCCCAGGGCGCGGTAAAATCCCGCCTGAAGCAAGGCTGTTTTTATCTTTACCTTCTTTGAGGCATATAC
>WFSI01000066.1 GCA_015486105.1 Aquificota bacterium
ACCTCAACGACTCATAAGATAAGAAATGCCAGAGGCCAATCTACTCATTGTAGAAGATGACCAGGTACTGGCCAGGCAGCTCAAGCTCTTCTTCAGGGCCCAAGGAGAATACAACATCATCACCGCCCACAGTCGAGAGGGAGCCTTAGACGTAATGGAGGGATTCACACCCCAGGTGGCTTTAGTAGACCTGGGACTGCCACCCTTTGAAGATTCCCCTCAGAGTGGACTTTCCCTCATACCTCCCCTTGTGCAAAGGGAAGCGAAGGTGATAGTCCTCACGGGTCAGACATCCAGAAAGGCCGCCGTTCAGGCCATTGCCACAGGGGCCTTTGACTACATCAACAAACCCGCCGAACCCGAAGTGCTGGAGATCTCAGTCAAGAGGGCCCTCTTCATACGGGAGATAGAAGAGGAGATAGAGAAGAAAGAGGGTAAACGGGTGGCCCTATCCAGACGGGTGGCAGGTGAAGGCCAGGGGAAAGGAAACGCACCCCTCAAGGATTATGATGTCTCCCAAGGGCTAAACGAGCTTAAAATCACCTTTGAGAGGGAGATCCTGGAGAGGGCCATAAAGGCCACGGGCTTCAATGTGGTCCGTACCGCCAAGCTACTCAAGGTGAGCAGGGAGTCCCTCTACTACCTCCTGAAGAAACACGGCATAAAGAGGGAGGCATAGGAATAAGCATGGGTTACTCTAAGTCTTCAGGGAAGTCCTAAGGTATGAGCTTCCCTCCCTTAGCCATTTTACCACTCATCACCTTAATGCCTTTGGCTTTCATCATTATACCCACGGGAATCCCCGCCAACTTCCTCCTCATCCTGTCCTTGGCCGTGGGTATGGCAACTTTCCATCTACCTCTACCCCTCTTCTTGAAAGGGGTCACCTGCACCCTTATGCTCCTCTATCTCACAGCAGCCCTCCAGAGTCTCTCCCAAAGGAAGGACTGGGCTTTGCTTTTCTTCCTCCCTCCCTTAGGCCTTGTGCCCCTCTTCTTCTTCCCCACCTACCTCCCCGTAGGGGCAGTGGGGTTAGCCCTCCTCCTGATCCTGCTCTTAGAGAACCTCTCCCGACACCACCCCAACTCCCGGGACAGGGTTTTCTTCCTCACCCTCCTCATCCCCCCTATCTTTGCCGTGGTCTATCTTTACATCCCTTTAGCCCTGTACAAGGCATTGAGCCCCAAGAGCCTAAGGGTGATGGCCCCCTTATGGATCTGCATCATGGAAGCCATCAATCTTTCAGCCTTAGCCACAGCGTTGAAGGGAGAAGCCCTGCGCATAAGGGTAAAGCCTTCCGTGGAACTGACCATCAAAAGTCTGGCTTTTCTCCTCATGGCCACCTATGTACTGGTCATCGTCATCCTTAATGTGGTAACCCGGCAAGGTTCCTTCGTCCAGACCACCCGCTTCATGGTGCTATCGGGCATCGTCCTGGGGGTCCTGGGGGTATCTTGGCAAAAGGGATTTTTACCCAGGATCCGCTCCTATCTCCTCCTCCACCTGTACCGGGAAAGGGTAGATCTCTACCGATTCCTATCCAGGCTCTTTACTCCATCCCTGAATATCCGGGGGTACCAGGAAGCCCTGAGGGTCTTTGTAGAGCACCTCCTGGAGGAAAGCCCACTCGCTGGTGCCTCTGGGGCCCTGGTCCACGAAGGTAAAGAGAACTTCCGCCACCAAATGGGGGAGATAACACCCTACTGCCTCATCCAGGAGCAGTCCTTAGACCCTCACTGGACGGCAGTGCTATCTGTTTATCTACCCCATAAACCTGACGAGCTGGAGAGAATGACTGTCCGTATCCTGGCAGCTCTCATGGCCCACCATCTGGCCATCATCATGGCGCAGGAGAAAAGGGGGGTAGAGGAAAAACTGGAGTTAGCCAGAAAACTAAACCGATTCATCGCCCACGATCTCAAGAATCTGGCCCAGACGGTGAAGCTATACCGCCAGAACCTGCCTGTCTTCATTCATCAGTCCCCTGAAGAAATCCAGGGAGATTTAGAGGCCCTCTTCACCCTTTTAGACCAGCGAACCCACAAGGCCATTGACACCCTCACTTCTCTGACCCCTCCTCTCGCCAAAGCCCGTCCCTTCTCTTTGAAAAGGTGCCTGGAAAAAGTGACAGAGACCCTCGCCTTCAAAGATAAGATAACCATTCAGGGAAAGGATCTTTCACTGATCTCTGATGAGGATATGCTGGCCACAGTGTTGGAGAACCTGCTCATAAATGCCTATCAGAAGGACCCATCCTCCATCCAGATTACCCTCCGATTTTGGGAGGAAGAGGACAATGTGACCATAGAGGTGGCAGACAACGGGGCACCCGTGCCTCCAGAAAACCGCCAGCGCATCTTCGAACCCTTCTTCTCCACCAAGCCGGAAGGCATGGGCCTGGGGCTTTACACAGTGAAGAAGATGATCAACGCCCTACAGGGAGAGATAGGCCTGTATCACAACGAAAAGGAGACAGTGTTCAAAGCGACTATCCCCAAAAATCTCCAGGAAAGTCAAAGATCTTATGGTCTTCACAACAACTCCGAACCATTGTAAGAGTTTTTTACAGCGGGTGTAAAAAACTCTTACACTTGACTAGGTTTTTCAGGAGGTATTTTTTTGCCCCCAGAAGCTGTAACAAAAAAGGAGGTGATGCGTCAGGAGGAGATAAAAACAAAAGGAACAACGGAAACCAAAAAACCGTAAAGGAGGTGTAAGATGCTGAAAAGCGAGAAAGGCTTCACGCTGATTGAACTGGCCATTGTGCTGGTGATCATCGGGATCATCTTAGGGGCCATCCTGAAGGGCCAGGCCCTCATCCAGAACGCCCGGGCAAAGAGGGTACTCAACGACATGAAAGGCATAGAGGCCATGGCATGGACCTACTACGACAGGTACGGGGTATTCCCCGGTGACTGCGCACCTGCCGGAAGCGGGAGGATAGACACACACTTGAACAGTGGCTGGACCCTGGCCACCTTGGATACCTCAACCACAGCTCCTACTTCCCAGTGCTCCGGCACAGGCGGAACTGATGACAGGCCCTTCAACGATCTCAAATGGTCTGGGATAGCCGACAAGACGGCACAGAACAGGATCCAGTTCAAACACTCCCTCAACGGACCATTCTTCCTGGGGTACGAAACTATAACTGTGAGCGGCGTCACCGCCGACTACAATGCGATAGCCGCAAACGACATACCCTGCTGGGCAGCCAAGATGATTGACCAGTCCATTGACGGGGGCATAGATGCTGGAGTGGGCAGGATACGCTATTATAACGGATACAGTGTGAGTACCACATCCGATCCCAATTGGGCTACTACCTGCCCCAGCGA
>WFSI01000067.1 GCA_015486105.1 Aquificota bacterium
GCCTTAGGGTGACCCGTAAACTCCACCACATCGTCCTTCATACGGTACTCTGCTTCCTCTGACAGGATCACCCTATCGCCCTTTTCCACCTTAACGTGGCCTTTGGCCAAGATCCGCTCCACTTTTCCCCCGTGGCTACCACTACTCTCCCTTTTAGCTATGAAGACCTTTAATCTGTCTGCAAAAAGGGTGAGGTCTCCCCTGACAGCTTTGACAGCTCCTGTGAAAAGGATCCAACCTTCTTTGGCGTGGGCCTCCATCTTTTGAGAGGTGACTGTTATGGGAGCTTCCTTCTTGATTCTTTCCTCCCCTTTAGCCCAGCCCTGGCCTCCCAACGTCACCAGGAAAACCGCAATAATTACGAATGAAACTGACTTTCTCATTGGAACACCGCCTTCTTCAATTTTTTCACCTGGATCCATCCAGAGGATGGTTTTGCTACGAAACCCTTCCCTTCTACTTCATACCTTCCCCTTACTTGAAAGGGAAGGGGACTGCTAACCAGATTCTTTTGGGTATCCCAGTAGACCTTGGAGACCCTTAAGACCTCTGATTCTAAATAGATTTCCACGTTTCCCCATATCTCTCCCAATTTCTTTTTTCGGTCCAGTTCTCCTTCTCTTCCAGAGATGAGCAAGGGCTTCTTTGGCTTGAACTGATAGGTAATTTTTACACCCCATAGGTGGATGCGGTTCCCTATCAATTGAGCTTTTTGGGCTTCCAGCTTCCAGATCACCTTGCCCCCTTGGGTACTGGTGAGATGGATGCTTTCCATAATCCCCTTTTCTGTTGCTTCTTCTCTGCGCTGGGCCTTTTTCCCTTCTTGCCGGTAGAAGAGAACCCCTTGCCAGAGGACCCACACGGTCAAGGATAACACACCCAAGGCCAGGAGTAGGATGAGCCTTTTTTTAGATAATCCTTTCATTGCCGATACTGTTGAGTGGCCTTGTTCCATTTCCCCTGGACCTGGAGGAGAAGCTCTACAAACTCTCTAACCGCTCCCTTACCTCCAGGTGCCCGGGTCACCAGATGGGCTGCCTCCTTCACCTGAGGATGAGCATCAGCCACAGCTATGGCCACTCCTGTTCTCATCATAATGGGGATATCCACCAAGTCATCTCCCATATAGGCTACCTCATGGTCTCTAACCCCAGCCTCCTCCTTCAAATTCTTGTAAGTAAGTAACTTATCTTTGCTGCCTTGGAATATGAAGGGTATACCCAGCTCCTTGGCTCGCCTCTCTACTATCTCTGACTCTCGCCCCGTGATAATAGCCGTTTTTATTCCTACTCTATGAAGAAGGACAATGCCATGGCCATCTCTTACATTAAAGAATTTGAGCTCCAGACCGCGACTCCCGAGGATTATCCGTCCGTCGGTAAGAACACCGTCAACGTCCATGATCACCAATCGTATCTTCTTGAGTTTCTCCTCCATAACTCCTCTTTGCCTTCTTCCCCTTGTTTTCTGATTATCATAGGGTATATTCCCATTCAAACTATGATGGAAGTCCAGGTATCCCAGAAGGCAAGGGAGATTCTGGCATTTTTTCAGGCCAGGTCTAAAGGAGAGTTGTTTCTTGTGGGGGGATTCGTCAGGGATCTTCTCTTGGGTCTAAACTCCAAGGACCTGGATCTTCTGTATTTTGGGGATCCTCAGGTCCTTTTAGAGGGCCTGTCCAGACCTTGGTTTGCCTTGGATCCTGCCCGGGGTGTCTTTAGGGTTTTATGGGATGAGTACCAGGTGGATTTAGCAGTCCCCCGGGCCCCTAACTTAGAAGAAGACCTGAAGGAAAGGGACTTCACTGTAAATGCCATGGCCTTTCCCCTTTCCCTGGACTTCCTGGTGGATCCTTGGGGGGGTGGGGAGGATCTCAAGAAAAGGCGCCTAAGGGTTCTCACCCCTTGGGCCTTCAAGGAGGATCCTTTGAGGGTATTAAGAACCTTTAGATTGGCTTTGCAACTGAGCTTTTCTCCCACCCACGACACTTTAGATTTGGCGAGAAGGTGGGCCAGTCTTTTGGCGAAGGTGGCTCCAGAACGTATTAGGAGCGAGATTTCCCTTATATTAGCCCATCCCCAGTCGTCCAAGGCTTTCCTAAGCATGGGCTCCCAAGGAATCTTAGGGGTCCTTCTGCCTGAGGTGGAGAATGGGCAAGGGATCCTGCAAGGAAAATGGTGGGGTACGGACCTCAGGGGACACCTCTTGGCATCCTTATGGGCCTTGGAGAGGTTTCTTCCCTTTCTGGAAAGCCTCTTTACCCCTTATGCCCTTGAGCTAAGGGGGCTTCTCAGAGAGGAAGTAGAGGGGGAGGTCTCCAGGGAAAAGGTACTTAAACTCGCTTCCTTGATCCACGACATAGGAAAACCCATCACCATGGTGAGAAGGGAGGAGAGTCTCACCTTTTGGGGTCATGACATAGAAGGAGGGGAACGGGCCAAGGGAATAGGTGAGAGGCTGGGATTTGGCACAAGGGCATCTGATCTCCTGGCTCTTCTGGTGGGACACCATATGTGGCTACACCTTTTAGCTCGTCAGGAAGCGATCACCGAGAAGGCTAAGGGCCGGTTCTTCCGCCGTATGGGGGAAAAAGGGTTGTTGGTAGGCCTTCTCTCCTTGGCTGACGCCCTGGCCAGTAGTGGAGAAAGAGGCTTCTTTATTCTTCTACCCCAGGTGAGGGAGATGTTTTCCTTTTACTATAAAACCTTCCTTCCCGACACCAAGCTCCAGCGCCCCCTATTGAACGGGAGAGAAGTTATGGAAATCCTGGAGCTCACCCCAGGCCCCATGGTGGGTCGGGCACTGATGGCTTTGCTGGAGGCCCAGGGGGAAGAGAAAGTAAACACTAAAGAAGAGGCCATTGCCTTTATCAAAAACCTAGGGGAGAGTCCCCCTTGAAGCACTCCTTTGCAGGGCATACTTATATGTAGTAAGGAGGTGTTTTATGGAGGTTCCAGAGGACCTGCTGTATACCCGAGAGCATTCCTGGGCAAGACAAGAAGGAGATAGTCAAGTAGTCATAGGGGTAACGGAGTTTATTCAAGATGAATTGGGAGAGATATCTTACGTAGAGTTGCCTGAAGAGGGTGTACAGGTTAACCAGATGGAGGTCATTGGGTCTTTGGAATCTCTTAGAGGAGTGACGGAGATATACGCTCCTATTTCTGGTAAAGTTATAGAAGTAAACGAGCTCCTCTTAGACGACCCCACTATTATTAATGATGACCCTTATGGAGACGGTTGGATTGCTGTGGTAGAGGTAGAGGACCCTGAAGAAGTTAAGAGACTCATGGATGCAACAGACTATCAAGCCCTTATTGATAGGGATCTAGAAGGTTTGCCTTTAGACGATGAGTAGTAGCAGAAACAAAGTGGCGTTTAATAAACTTGCCCTATCCCCATTCTTTGGGGAAAAGCTGGGGAAAAACCTGTGGATTTTACCCCCATCTACACAAGCTTTTTGGATGATGGTAACTTTGCCTGAAAATTAAGCCCCCATGACTTAAGTCTAAGTTACTGATACATCTGCTCTTCCAAGCAGTTCCCGCAGGAACCGGCCTGTGATAGAGGTTGAAGAAAGGGCTACCTCTTCGGGGGTGCCTTGGGCGACTAAATAACCTCCCTTCTCTCCCCCTTCAGGCCCCAGATCTATTACCCAATCGGCGTTCTTAATGACATCTAAATGGTGTTCGATGACAATTACTGTGTTTCCCATGTCTATCAACCGATGAAGAATCTCTAAAAGTCGGCATATATCTTCCATATGAAGGCCCGTGGTAGGTTCGTCCAGAATGTAAAGGGTGTGTCCCTGAGACCTCCGGGAAAGTTCCTTGCTCAGTTTCACCCTTTGGGCTTCCCCTCCCGAAAGGGTCGTAGCAGGCTGTCCCAGCTTAATATAACCCAGACCCACCTCCTGAAGGGTTTTCAATCTCCTTTTTATGGAAGGGATGGGCTGAAAAAAGGCAAAGGCTTCATTAACAGTCATCTCTAACACATCGTGGATATTTTTTCCCTTGTACCGGATATCCAGGGTTTCTCTATTGTATCGCTTCCCACCGCACACCTGGCATGTGACGTAGAGATCAGGAAGAAAATGCATCTCCACCAGCAGGGCTCCTTCTCCCCGGCAATGCTCGCACCTCCCCCCTTTCACGTTGAAGCTGAACCGCCCTGGTTTATAGCCTCGGGCCCTGCTTTCAGGAAGACTGGCGAAGAGCTCCCTTATAGGGGTGAAGAGCCCCGTATAGGTGGCAGGGTTGGAGCGGGGAGTTCGGCCTATGGGGGATTGATCCACCATAACCACCTTATCTATTCTATGGACTCCTATTAGCTCTCTATAGGAACCGCTGGGAAGGCGGGTTTTTTGAAGGCGGTTTTTCAGAGCAGGATAAAGGGTATCTACAACCAAGCTTGACTTTCCTGACCCAGAGACCCCTGTGACACAAAGGAAGCAGCCTAGTGGAAAAGAAACATCTATGTCTTTCAAATTATGGAGAGAGGCCCCCTTGATGACCAAGTATCCCTGGGGAGTCCGGCGTTTTGGAGGCATGGGCACCCTTTTTTCCCCCCTTAGGTACTGGCCTGTAATGGATGAGGGGACAGACTCCACTACAGGAGGGGGACCAGCAGCCACTACATAACCTCCCTCACGCCCTGCTCCCGGTCCTAAATCCACCACGTAGTCAGCAGTTCTAATGGTGGCCTCATCGTGCTCCACCACAATTACCGTGTTTCCCAAATCACGAAGCCGCTTCAGGTTGTCCAAGAGGCGGTGCTGATCCCTGGGATGGAGACCTACACTGGGCTCATCCAAGACGTAGGTAACTCCCACTAAACCAGAGCCTATTTGGGTAGCCAAACGGATCCTCTGACTCTCTCCCCCAGACAAGGTGGCCGAGGCTCTACTAATGGTAAGGTATCCCAGACCCACTTCCTGAAGGAATCTCAGCCTGCTTACTATCTCTTTAAGGATCCTCTCTCCTATGGCAGCCTTTTCTCCAGGGAAGGTGAGACTTGATAAGAAGGTCAAGGCCTGAGTTACGGCCATAGCTGACACCTGAGCGATGTTATAACCCTGGATCTTCACCCACAGGCTCTCGGCTTTTAGACGGCCCCCCCTACACTGAGGGCATGGAATCTCCTCCATATACTGCTCTATTTCTTCCCTTACCCTTTCAGACTCCGTCTCCCGATAGCGTCTCTCCAGATGGGATATCACCCCCTCAAAGGGGGCCTTAAAGCTCCTGGCCCGCCCTCGCCATCTATATCGAAAGGGGAACCTCTCCGCTGTACCATAAAGGATAGTTTCCTGATCTTTGTTGTTTAATTGACCAAAAGGAACCTCAAGGGGAATACCCCTATGCTTTGCAACCTCCAGGAGGAGCTGGCTGTGGTAGTCCGAGTCCCTCCAGGGTATGATAGCTCCTTCTATAATGGAAATGGAGGGATCCACCACCCTATCCGGGTCTATCTCCCTACGGAATCCTAATCCGTCGCACCGGGGACAGGCACCGTAAGGGGAGTTGAAGGAAAAGATCCGGGGAGAGATTTCAGGTAGGCTCACTCCACAGACGGGACAACTCAGTTTCTCGCTAAAGAGAACCTCCTCCCCGTCCTCCCTCCAAATGAGAACCAACCCTTCCCCTTTGGAGAGGGCCAGCTCTAAGGAGTCAGCCAAACGGGCCCTGTCATTCTCCCTAACTACTAATCGATCTACCACAAGATCTATAGTGTGCCTTTTATTCTTGTCCAAAAGGGGGAGAGAGTCGAGCCGTAGGGTTTCTCCATCCACTCTAACCCTTACAAATCCCTCGTGCCTGAGGGACGACAGAAGATCCCTGTGTTCCCCCTTCCTTCCCCTCACTAAGGGGGACAGGACTTGAATCTTCATCTCCCGGGGCCAGGAAAGGATCTCTTCCACTATCTCTTGGGAGGACATGGATGCGATAGGCCTGCCACATTGAGGACAATAGGGGGTCCCTAATCGGGCAAAGAGGAGCCTGAGATAGTCGTAAATCTCCGTTACCGTTCCCACGGTAGATCGGGGATTCTTGCTTACCCTCTTTTGGTCAATGGCCACAGCAGGAGAAAGACCTTCAATGGAGTCCACGTCAGGCTTCTCCATAAGGGCTAGAAACTGACGGGCATATGCCGACAAAGATTCTACATAGCGGCGCTGCCCTTCAGCGTAAATGGTGTCAAAGGCCAGGCTGGACTTTCCCGAACCCGAAAGCCCCGTAATGACCACCAGGGAACTCCTGGGGATTTGAAGATCTATATTCTTCAGATTGTGCTGCCTGGCTCCCCTAATAATGATCCAAGGGATGCTCATAACCACCTTCTCCCCAGTCTGGGGTTGCCCTATTGGTCATTGAGTTAGGTGTTTTTTTATTCCTTTGCAAGCTCCTTAGACCTCTGGGCAGCAGCCTCTACCCCATCCATGATGATGCCCCTGATACCTGCCCGCTCCATAGCATGAAGGGCAGCTATGGTAGTACCTCCAGGGGAAGTAACCATTTCCATCATTAGGGCAGGATGTCCCTTAAGCTCTTCCAAGAGTCGGAGGCTGCCTTTTACAGTTTGGAGGATTAGGGTATGGGCTAAGTCCCTGGGGAGGCCCACTTTTACTCCTGCTTCTGAGAGGGCTTGGAGAAAGAGGAAGACATAAGCAGGACCGCTACCCGAAAGGGCCGTCACAGCATCCATAAGGTCTTCGGCCACTTCTATCACAATGCCTAAGGGAGATAAGAGTTTCTCTACTATCTCTCTCTCATTGGATCCCGTGTTGGGTCCTAAGGCATAAGCCAAGGCCCCCTCACCCACTAAGGCAGGGGTATTGGGCATGACCCTGACTATTCGAGCATGGGAGGAAACCCGTTTTTGAATGAAGGAACTGGGTATCCCTGCTGCTATGGACAACAGGAGTTTCCCTCCAACAAGATCTCCCATCTCAGTCAATAGAGTATCCATCTGCTGGGGCTTTACGGCTATCAAGATCACTTCAGTTCCTTTAAGGACCTCCTGAAGGGACGATGCCAGAGGAAGAGGGTACCTCCCTTCCAACTCCCTCCTCCTCTGGTCTGATACCTCATAGCCTGCGAGGGTAATCTCTCCCTCTTGGACCTGAGGCAGAAGACCCTTTAGAATAGCCTCTCCCATTTTCCCAAGGCCGATGATGCCACATTTCATAGTGCACCTCCGTAATACTTTTATTTTCAAACCGTTAACCCATACAACATTTCATAAAAAACTGCGTTATTAGAATATCAGAATATGCAGAAGAATTTTTTTTACCATTTCCTGTAGGTAATTGAAAATTAACCCTTGACATCTTTATAACTTTGTTGTTAGCTTTTTAAAGAAAAAAACCGACGGGCTTTGAAGGGAGTCTAAAACAGAGAGGAGGGGAGTATGACGAAGGCAGAACTGGTGGCCATTATGGCCAAGGAGGCAAGCATCACCAAGTCGGCTGCAGAGAAGGCTCTGGGCGCTTTTATTGGCGGAGTGAAGGGTGCTATGGCCCGGGGCGAAAAAGTGACCCTGGTGGGATTTGGTACCTTCATGGTGGCCGAGAGGGCCCAGAGGAGAGGGCGTAACCCCCAGACCAAAGCCGAGATCATTATCCCCGCCAGCAAAGTGCCCAAGTTTAAACCTGGCAAGGCCCTCAAGGATCTGGTGAACAAGTAGGTCTTTCATTCATCCGTCCCCGGGGCTCTTTAGGGCCCCGGTTTTTCTATGTTCTCTTTCCACAACAGTGCTTGTACTTTCTCCCGCTGCCACATGGACAAGGTTCGTTTCTGCCTATTTTCCTTCCCTCTCTCCTGTATGGTTGGAGGGTATCCTTACCCTCAACAGCGGCAACCATTTCGCCTCGGTGTTCCTTGTAAGCCCTCCTCTCCCGCCTGGTAAGGGGACGAGCCGAGGTAGTCTCGTCCCGGACTTGAAGGCGAAAGATAGTCTCCACTACTTGGCCCTTAAGACGATCTATCATATCCATAAAGAGCTCGTAGGATTCCTTCTTGTACTCATTGAGGGGATCTTTCTGGCCGTATCCCCTAAGACCAATCCCCTCTCTCAGGTGATCCATAGCCAAGAGTTGATCTTTCCAAAGATTATCCAGGATATAAAGGGTAACCATACGCTCCAAATTCCTTAACTGTTCGGTACCTACCTCTTCTTCTTTCTTCTGGTATGCCTCTTTAATTCGGTTACTCAGAAGATCTACAATCTCCTCCCGGGACAGACCCTGGAGTTCATGGGCATTCCCAGAGATTCCGAAGCGTCTCTCTATCTCTTTTGTTAGGCCATCCAGATTCCATTCCTCGGGTCTGCTCCTCTCAGGAAGGAAGAATTCTAAGGCAGCCTCCAGGAGATCCTGAGCCATTTCCAGGACCTCCTCCTTCATATCCTTCCCTTCCAGGATCTCTCGCCTCTGGGTATAGATAACCTCCCTCTGCTTGTTCATTACATCGTCATACTCCAAAAGGTGCTTCCTGATCTCAAAGTTATGGCCTTCTACTTTCTTCTGAGCGCTTTCTATGGCCCGGCTTACCATGTTGTGCTCTATGGGTTCCCCCTCCTTCATACCCAGTTTGTCCATGACCTTGAGGAGCTTATCCCCCCCAAATATACGTAAGAGATCATCTTCTAAGGAAAGATAAAAGCGGCTTGAACCCGGATCCCCCTGCCTCCCCGACCTACCCCTGAGCTGGTTATCCACCCGTCGAGACTCGTGACGTTCGGTACCTATGATATGAAGGCCTCCCAAACCAACCACTTTCTCATGCTCCTTCTGGGTAACGATTTGAGCTTCGGCCAAGGCCTTTTCCCACTCCTCCAGCGGGATCTCATCCTCCTTACTAAAGCGTTTTTTTAGGATATCCCTGGCCAGAAACTGAGGGTTACCTCCCAAGAGGATATCCGTTCCCCTTCCAGCCATGTTGGTAGC
This sequence comes from Aquificota bacterium, assembly GCA_015486105.1. Lineage (GTDB taxonomy): Bacteria > Thermosulfidibacterota > Thermosulfidibacteria > Thermosulfidibacterales > B14-G1 > WFSI01. The sequence continues at coordinate 8,948 of WFSI01000067.1, forward strand.
AATGGTGACGGATCCCAGTCTCCCAGCCTGGGCAATAATTTCCGCTTCTTTTTCGTGATATTTAGCGTTTAAAACATTATGTTTTATGCGACGTTTCTTAAGCATGGACGAGAGCTTCTCCGAATTTTCTATGGAGGTAGTGCCCACTAGGACGGGCTTTCCCGCCTTGTGGAGCTCTTCTATCTCTCGAGCCACGGCCTCAAACTTCTCCTTCTGGGTCCTGAAGACCAAGTCGGGATAGTCCGTTCGGATCATAGGCTTGTGGGTAGGAACCTCCATCACCTCCAAGCCGTATATCTCCATGAACTCTCCCGCCTCTGTAACAGCTGTTCCCGTCATGCCCGCCAGCTTATTGTACATGCGAAAGTAGTTCTGAAAGGTGATGGTGGCTAAGGTCTGGTTTTCGCTCTCTATCTTCACTCCCTCTTTGGCCTCCACTGCTTGGTGAAGACCGTCACTCCACCGCCTCCCCGGCATGAGGCGGCCCGTAAACTCATCCACAATGACCACTTTCCCCTCTTTAACCACGTAATCCACGTCCCTTTTGAAGAGAACATGGGCCTTGAGGGCCTGCTCCACATGGTGGAGGATATCGATGTTAGAGGGATCGTAGAGGCTTTCACTCTTAAGGACCTTCATCCTGTTTAATTGGTCCTCCACCTTTGTCACCCCCTCCTCAGTAAGGGTGACGGCCCGGTCTTCCTCATCCACCTCGTAGTGGGCATCCTTCTTCAGCAAACGCACCACCTTGTCGGCTACATAGTAGAGGTCTGGAGACTCCTCCGAAGGCCCAGAAATAATGAGGGGGGTGCGGGCCTCATCTATGAGGATGGAATCTACCTCATCCACTATGGCATAGTTCAGTTCCTTCTGAACGCACTCTGATATATCCCAGGCCATATTGTCCCTGAGATAATCGAAGCCAAATTCGTTGTTCTGGCCGTAGGTGATATCGGCCATATAGGCCTCTCTCCTGGAACAGGGAACCAAGCGGGTTTTGAATGCTCTGGGATCTTCCCACTCCACAACGAAAGAGGCGTCATGCTGAATCACTCCCACGGTAAGACCCAGAGTGAGGTATATGGGACCCATCCACAGAGCATCCCTTTTAGCCAGATAATCGTTTACAGTGACCAGATGTACTCCTCTCCCATCCAAGGCATTGAGATAGATAGGCATAGTAGCTACCAAAGTCTTCCCTTCACCTGTCTTCATTTCGGCTATCTTTCCCTGATGAAGGACAATGCCCCCTAATATCTGAACATCAAAGGGACGCATCCTCACCGTGCGCTTGGCCACCTCCCTAACCACAGCGAAGGCCTCTACCAAAAGACCCTCTAAGGAAGATCCCTCTTCCAGTTGGCCCTTAAATTCCTGGGTTTTAGCGGCTAAGGCTTCCAAAGAGAGGCCCTTTACCTCTTCCTCTTTGGCGTTCACCTCGTGAACCACAGGCCAAAGCCTTTTAAGATCCCTTTCATTTTTGGTGCCCACCACCTTTTCGACTATCTTCATTATCATCTCTGCCTACTCCTCTATTTCGCTAAAGTGTACATATATACCCTAAGGGGAACAAAACCAAGGCAGTCTTCCCCTTCTTAGGCTAAGAGGAATGGGAATGGGTCTTGCCTTACCCGATCCTTAAGAAGAGATAAGTAGCCAGTGATAGATATATGAAGGTGCCCATGATGTCGTTGAGAGTAGCTATAGAGGGAACGGTGAGGGCAGGATCCACACCGATCTTTTTGAAAGATATAGGCACAAGGACCCCTATGACAGAAGATATGGTCATGGAAACCAGGAGGGAAATACCTACAGATACACCCAGCATGGGGTTTTGCTGTACCAAAGTTACCAGACCTGTGGCCAAGGCTCCTGCCACCAGCCCCATGATGGATCCCACCCCCAGTTGCCTCTTGAGAATTCTCCATGCCATTCCTTCCATTCTTCCCGTAGCCATAGCCCGAACGATAATAGTCTGGGTTTGGTTACCCACAGCGCCGGATAGGGCCATGATAAGGGGAACAAAAAAGGCCACAGACACAAAAGTAGAGATGGTGTGATGGTAATGTTTTATCACCAAACCAGAGAACATCTCCCCCACTAAGGTGAAGGCCAGCCACGGGAGCCGGTAGCCAGCGACTCTCAGGGTGGATGCCTCCCATAGCTCCTCTTCCGAGGTTCCCACCATCTTGTAGATGTCTTCTGTAGCCTCCTCCTGTATGATATCTATAACGTCATCCACGGTCACTACACCTACCAAGCGGTTGCTGTCATCCACAACAGGCACTGCCAGGAGGTCATAACGGGCTACGATCCGGGCTACCTCTTCCTGATCCATATCAGATCTTACCCTCACTACATCAGTGTTCATCACGTCTTTTAACTTGACCTTGGGATCCTGGAGGATAAGCTGACGTAAGGAGAAAACCCCCACCAAATGATTCCTGGAATCCACTATGTAAGTGTATAGGACTTCTTTTTCTTTAAAGCGCCGTACCTCTTCTATGGCTTCCTCCACAGTCAAATCCTCTGGAAGGGCTAAGAAATCCGTAGACATGATGCGCCCTGCTGTTTCTTCAGGGTAACTGAGGAGGTGGTCCACGTCTTTCTCTTTCAGGAAAGGAAGGAGTTCCTCCCTCTTATCATCAGATAGGGTCTCCAAAATCTCAACGGTTTTATCGGAGGGAAGATGGGTTAGGATCTTCAGGATCTCTTGGGGTTCCAAGTCCTCCAGGACCTCCACCTGGAGGAGGGAATCCATTTCCACTGTTACTTGAGCGGCTTTAGGGGGCTCCAAGAGATTAAAGAGGACCTGCCTCTCCTTTTTGCTAAGCTGCACCATAAGCAGCGCAATGTCAGCCGCATGGAGTTTTTCTAAAGCCTTCTTCAAGTGCCCGTAGGCCTCTTTTCTCAAAAGCCGCTTAGCCGACTCCACAGCGAGCCTATGGGAATGATTGATGGACATCCTCACACTTCCTTCCCTTGATAGTAACCCAGCTCCCTCAGGGCCCCTACCTTCTTTCTCCACTTCTCTTTCACCTTCACCCAAAGGTCCAAGTAGACTCTTGTCCCCAGCAAATCTTCTAACTCAGTCCGAGCCTCTTTTCCTATGAGCCTAAGCATCTGCCCCTTTCGCCCGATAAGGATGCCCTTTTGGGAAAATCTCTCCACATAGATAACCGCCCGGATCACCAGGAGACCCTTCTTCTCGATCTTCTCCACTACTACGGCCGTAGAATATGGGATCTCCTCATGGGTGAAGAAGAAAACCTTTTCCCTAACGATCTCGGCTATGAGGAACTCTATGGATTGGTCTGTGATCATGTGTGGAGGAAAGAGGTATGGCCCATGGGGCAGTAAGGAGAAGAGGACATCTATAAATCCCTTCACTCCCTCTCCAGTGAAAGCGGATAGAGCCACTACCCTTGCAAAGGGGGCTTGGGCTTCAAGCTCTGAAGTCCGCTCTACTACTTGATTTTCCTTCATAAGGTCTATCTTATTCACCACCCCTATCCAAGGTTTAACCTCATCTGTAGAGAACACCTTCTTTATAGCCAGTTGGTCCTCATGGGTGATGCCTCTCACCCCATCTATGAGGAGTGCCACGACATCTACAGCCTTAACAGTCTTCTGGGCCACCTCTACCATGTACTCATTTAGCCGGTGCATAGGCTCATGAATGCCTGGCGTGTCCAAAAAGACCACCTGACCATCATTAGAGGTGTAGATCCCCAGAACCCGGTTCCTGGTTGTTTGGGGTTTGGGAGTAACTATAGCTACCTTTTTTCCTAAAAGGGTGTTAATGAGGGTAGATTTTCCCACATTGGGCCTGCCCACCAGGGCAACAAAACCCGATGGCCCCTCTTTAAGAGGGACCGTTTCTTCATTCACGCCTTTGTAAGGGTCCAAAATCATCCTCCAACCACCTTACTTCCTTGATAGCAGGATCGAATCAAGAGACTTGCCCTCCCTTACTCTTTTGAAAGGGCAGCCATAAAATAAAGCTATTAAAGAAGATAAAGCAAGGGTGAAAAGAACAATAGGCATTGCCCAAACTCTCAAGAAAGCCATTACAGAAGATGATCGAAAGAGCGACGCGCTGTTGTCTCTTTGCAATTGCAAACCTCTTTTTTGTCCGTTAACCTTCACAAAAAAGTATGGCGCCTGGGGAAAGGGAGGTTTGATACGTTTACCCAGCCTTTAGGGGGAAAGGATTCAAGAAACTATGGGAAGGGAGGTGAAAAGATGAAGTTTTTGGACAACAAGACCAATTTGGATGCCTTGGAGGACGCTGTCCGAAAGGCCCATGATAGAATATGGATTTGCTCTGCTTGGATCAGGAGTGAAACCCTCAAAAGGGTCTTTCCCAGGGATTGGACAGAGGCCCACGAAGGCTCTCCTCCAGAGGTGAGGCTCCTCATCAGGATGGGCAGCAGCCCGGACTACGAGATCACCGATATTGGAAACCTCCTTGTCTATGCCCGGGATCACCTGAAGGCTCAGGTGCGCTACCTCCCCAACCTCCACGCCAAGTTCAACATCGTGGACGACGACTTTGCCACGGTGGGCTCCTTTAATCTCACAGGGGGAGGCTACGGGGACGAGGCCAGGGCCGGGTCCAACGAAGAGATCGGCCTCCTCATAGAGGACTCCGAGAAGGTGAAGGAGCTGGCGGATATCTTCCAGGGCCTATGGGAGACCGCCTCGGAGATAGGCCAGGAGGTCCTGGGTCTCACCCTGGGGGGAGGCACCAACCGGTACGTGGGCTACGCAGGCACCAGGGAGATTGAGACGGATAAGTTCGTGGAGATCGAAGCCGAAGACTACGACGGGACAAAAAGGAGATGGCTGGGCAAGGTGGTCACCCCCTCAGCCCATCACGCCGCCTTCATGGAGGACCTCTCCAACCCCGAAGCCCGCCAGGACCCCCAGTTCAAGAAGTACATAGACGCCCTCACAGACCAGGAGCCCGCCGCTAGGCTGGTGAAGATGGTGACCCTCACCAATGAAACCCCCTACTCCCACTTGAGGAGCGGCCACATTGAGATCCTCAAGGAGATCCGGCAAGACCGAGAACTCTCCTTCAATCGGGTGCCCATCCCCGGGGCAGCCCTCATCAAGGAGGCGAGGAAGGATCTCCTGGAGGGGCTCTTCTGTCCTTCGGACACCGCACCCATAGGCACCCTTTCCGGGAATCCCGATGTGAAAGTGGGTCTTAAATACCCCGAGGTCCTCAGCAAGCACATGGCCGTCTTTGGCACCACGGGCAGCGGCAAGTCTTACTTCGTTAAGCACTTTCTCACAGGGTTCAGCCAATGGATCAAAGACGAAGGGGGAAGGGTCCTGGTGATAGACACCCACGACGAGTATTCCCCTGAGAATCCCGACTTTCCCAACGAGCTGAAAAAGGAGGCCAAGTACATCAAGGCCGAGGAGATCCGCAAGATCCTATCCAAGAAGGTCCTGGACGAGCCCGAAGAAGACGCGGATTTCAAGACCCTCTTCGGCATCTCCTTCACCACGGAAGAGGCCGGAATCCTCCTGGACGCCTACCGGGAAGCAAAAAAGAAAGATACCGAGAAAGAGAAGATAGAAGCCTTCCTCTCCTTTGTGGAGAGGTTCACCGTAGCCGAAAACCAGGTGGAAAGGGATGTGGTGGATCACCTCAAGGCCATTTTTGAGGAGGAGGTGAACGATGAAGTTTTGGAAGATCTCATATCCAACGAGCTCTTCGGTGACTTCGCCAGCTCCAAGACAAAGGGGGAAGGTTTTGACCTAAGAACTAACGATGGCAAAGACCGCAAGAAGGCAATCCAGCAGGCCTGCATGGACAGACTAAAGGAGAAGGAAGAGGCCTTCCAATCCCTCATGGACAGGGCCAGGGAGAATCTTCTCAGCTCACTGCTTTCAGGATACTCCCTGAAGACCCAGCCCTCCTTTGACCCTGGTAAGTTCAACAAGATCAAAAAGGCCATGGAAGGTGGCAGGGTGGGTTTTGAGCTCCAGGATGTCATCAACCTCATAGAAGAACCGGGCCTCTATGTTCTGAGCCTCAGGGATCTGGACTCCGATGACGAGAGGAGGGCCACCGTGGGAGACTTTCTCAGCGCCGTATTCAACAAGGCCAAGGAGACCAAGGGAGAGTTCAAGACCCTGGTGGTGGTGGAGGAGGCCCACAACTACGCCCCTGAGAAGATCAAGGCTTACAGCAAAAAGGTGATGCAGAGGATTGCCTCGGAAGGCCGCAAGTTCGATGTAGGCCTGGTAGTGGTGACCCAGAGACCCGCCTACATAGCAAAAGACGTCATCGCCCAGTGCAACACCAACGTCATCTTCAGGATGATAAACGTCAACGACATAAGCGCCATAGCCAATACAGTGGAGGCCGTCTCCCAGGGACTCCTTGAGCAGCTTCCTGTCTTTGATACCGGCCAGTGCATAGTCACCGGGGTCTCCATCTACCAACCGGTAACCGTGAGGGTGATGGGGGGAGATTAGGTATGAAAGATTCTGCCCTTCTATCCATAGACGAGATTGGCGACAGGGTAACCAGGGCCCTGGAGCAAATGGGATGGAGGGTCTGGATGGAAACGGACTCCCCTCGGGACTTCAAGCACATAATCGCAAGTAACGAGAAAGGCTTGCTAGAGGCCTTCACCCGTATGGAAGTGATCCTCATGGCCCTGGGGGAAGACCCCAACGACGTGGACTTGATCTTCTACTTCTATGCAGACCCATCCATAACGGGGAAGGGAACAAAGAAGCGAGCATTTGGAAAGAAGGCCAGGGAGAACGATGCAGATGTGTTCCGGAAGTTCTGTGACAGTCTGTTACAGCTTGCCCCTTTGGAGGTTGAACTCCTGAATTGGGACTGCGAAAGCTCCCCCTACTCCCCAAGGATACGATTCGATCCAAACAGGGACGAGTTTGAGAGGCCCGCTTACCGAGTCACCCTTTACTACTGGAAAGAGCCCCTGAAAGAATCTGTCCAGGGATACCTGGCCCCCGCCGATAGAGAGGCCCTGATCAAAGAGCTGAAGGAAATCCTTAAGGAAATGGGTTTAAAAACCCAATGGAGAGACCCGGTGTCCAAAATGGAGATGAGGGAACTGCACTTTTACATCAAGCAGGATCTCCTTAAAGGCATGCTGCACGGTCTTTTGGAATATGAGCTTCCCTATGCCGAAGTGCGGGTTGAGTTCGACAGGCTGGGTGTTCTGTTTAGCTTTGATAAGGTAAGGAGCATAAAAGACATGCCATTAGCTGATATTGAGGCTGAGCTACGAAAGAGACTCAAACCGGTCACAGACAAATTCCCAGAGGTGGAGTTCTGCCTTGAAGAATTCCTGGACTCCATATATTTCCGGATTAGAGCCATTTTCCCAATTTCTGAGAGAGAAAGGCTCTTGGCTTTGCTGGATTATCTAGGAGGTAGTCATGCTCAATAAGATCTCTTACAATGAGGGATAGCCCCAAAGATTTCCTCGAAAATGGTTCTGGAAAATATCATATCATGTCGAAGGCCTATTCTCCTTGCCAGCTAGCAAACATGTTGTACATCACAAGGTATAGCCGAAAGCTTTCGTGGACACTGCTCAGCAACATGGCCAAATTGCCGTGCTAAGAGCAAATAAAAGCAAAGATCCTTGACAGAAATTGTAAATATTGCTAACTAAGTTTTGTAAGGAAAATAATGGCTCAGAGTAGCTTAGGGAGTAAAATATTATGATAACCCAGGAAGAATTTGAAGAAAAGGTTCATAGGTTCAAGGAATTAGAAGATGCAAGAGGACAAATATATGATTTGGCTATGAGACTAATTAACCATGGTTTTGAGTTAGAAGCTTATCTATTAATCCTTTCAACTTGGAACTTTGCTGGTTTCAGATATGTCCTAAAGGAATTTGATATAGACAAATTCAAAAAGACTATTATTGACACTAATCCTGCTTTCAGGAGACTAGAAAACGAGAAATTTGAAACAGCAGATTTGGATAAGCTAAAAGAGGATATATCTTTCATTTATAACAAACTAAATAGTATCGTTAAACAAACTGGTGCTACAAAAATCATGCATTTTAAAAATCCAAATTTGTTTATAATGTGGGACACTAACATACGAAAGAAGTGGAAGATTCCTCAAACGCATACCACAGCTGAGGATTACATCGAATTTCTGAGAAAGATGCAGAAAAATTTCCTGCACATCAAATGGGACAACAATAATGGTATGAGCTTAGCACGAGCCATAGACGCATATAATTTCGATGTAACTCAAGAAGAGTTTAGAAGTAGAAAGAAGAAGTAAATCTGCTATTTCAGACCAGATTATCTCTAAGCAATTTCCTTCAAAGGTGGTATATGTTTTTTAACCTGACAAGGGGAAAAGTTATGGCAGAAAAGGAAATCATCTTTCTGGTGGAAGAATCTCCCGAGGGCGGTTATGAGGCCCACGCCCTGGGCCACTCTATCTTCACAGAAGCCGACTCATTTGAAGAGCTGAAAGAGATGATCAGGGATGCTGTGAGCTGCCACTTTGACGAGTCTGAAAGACCCTCCATTATCCGACTCCATCTGGTTAAGGATGAAGTCATCCCAGTATGAAGCTGCCACGCAATCTCAGCGGCGAAGAGCTGGCTCAACTCCTGAGCCGATACGGGTACCGGATCGTACGCCAGACAGGCAGTCACATGCGCCTCAGCTCTTCCATCAAGGGTACTGCACATCGAATAACCATACCAAAACATGAGCCCCTTCGAGGATACCCACACAGAGAGGATCCTGGTCTCAGAAGAGTGGTAGCCAAATCCGTTGAAAACTCCCTGCCTGTTACACGGGTACTCCACGAAAGGTACTTTCAAATTATGAAGAAAGGAAAATGAACCCTGCGGCGGCGGAGCATGCCCGCCGCCCCTCGCCAAACTCCCTGCCCGAACAGATCCCAAAGACCGAGGATCTACCCAGATTCATCTTTAAAAAAATTTCCCTCTTTTCATAACCCATTTCCCTCTATCCATGGGTATCTACACTTATCCACAGGGTGAGAAATCCCAAATTATAGTGTCATGTACTTTGGGTTATATCTTGACATACCCTTCAGAAATGTGCTACTTCCAA
>WFSI01000068.1 GCA_015486105.1 Aquificota bacterium
CCTCTCGCCTCTTTTCTCCCCCCCACATAGCCTGGGACAAATTGGTTTTGGCTTCCTCCTTCATATTTTTGGAGGCCATGCTCATTTTAGCTGTCTCCATCTTTTTCTCCAGCTTCGCCAGTTCCCCCCTCCTTGCCCTTTTCTTCACCTTAGCCGTCTATTTGGTAGGAGAAAGCACCCACCAGGTGGTGGACATACTGAAGAGTCCCATAGGGAGACATACATCCCCTGTTATCAAGGTCTTAGCTAAGGGGGCTTTCTATATCTTTCCTGATCTATCTGTTTTGGACCTTAAGATGGCCGCCGTGCATAACCTGCCCTTGGACCATACCAACCTATTAAAGACCGTTCTTTATACCTTCTGCTACATCCTTATCATGCTTTTGGCTGCCACCTTTATTTTTAGAAAAAGGGAGATGAAGTGAAGCTGGGGATAGAGGTACTTTTTCTGGTCGTTTTGGTTCCTGTTACTTGCTGGCTTAACCTAAACATCTCTCCCATCATGGAAGACGCCCTTCCTCCTTTGCCTAAGAAGGAGGTAGCTAAACTGTCAACATTAGAGTTTAAGCCTCTTTTGGCCGATTATTATCTGGTGAAGGTGGCTCAGATATACGGGGGGAGAACCATTCCCACCCCCCCTCAGGTGAAATGGATGACTCAGGCCTTAACCCTTTCGCTGGACTTAGACCCTTACTACCTGGAACCTTACTATTTTGCGGCCAATATCCTTCCATGGAAGGGAGAGGTGGACCGGTCCATTGCCCTTTTAAAAAGGGGATTAGAGTATCGAAAGGGAGACTGGAGGATCCCCTTCTATTTGGGTTTTCTTCTGTTTTACTTTAAAAAGGAGCCTGCGAAAGGGGCCAAGTACCTGGCCATGGCTACCCGGTTTCCCCAAGCCCCTTCCTATCTTCCCTTGCTGGTGTCCCGACTCTATTCAGAAAAGGGCCGCTTCTCGGCGGCCATAATTTACTTACAAGGGCTCTATCAATCCCTCCAGGATCCCAAGCTCAAAGAAGCCATTAGGAAGCGCCTCCAGACCCTCACCACCATGGAGGCTTTGGAAAAACTGGCCAGGGAATATAAAGAGCAGTATGGATTTTTCCCCCAGACGCCCGAGGATTTGGTTAGAGTAGGCCTCCTCACCAGGGCACCTCGGGATCCCTATGGAGGCCGTTTCTATTTTAAGAAGGACGGAACTGTATGGACCACAAGTAAACTGAGGGAGGTGAAGAGAAGATGAGAGTGGCCGTTGTGGGAGCCACGGGTTACACAGGCTTGGAACTCATGAAGATTCTTGTGGCCCATCCAAAGGTGGAAGTAACCATGATAACTTCCGAGACATATAAAGGCCAGGCCTTTTCCCAGGTCTTCCCTGCCTTTCGGGGTGTATACCAGGAGACCCTTAAGGGTTTAATACCTGAGGCACTGGCATCCAGAGCAGAGCTGGTCTTTCTCTGCCTCCCCCACGGTTCCAGCATGAAGGTCCTTCCTGCCCTTTTGGACACGGGGCTGAAAGTGATCGATCTCAGCGGCGACTTCCGGTTCAAGGATCCCAAGGTTTACGAGACATGGTATCACATGGGGCATGAGGCCCCTCAACTGCTGAAGGATGCTGTCTTTGGCCTACCGGAGCTGTTTCCTGCTACCATTGCCCAGGCTCGGCTCCTGGCAAATCCAGGGTGTTATGTGACGGGAGTGGTCCTGGCATTGGCTCCCCTCCTCAAGGCGCGGTGGATTTACCCTACACCCATTTTTGCCGACTGCAAATCGGGGGTGACAGGGGGAGGCAGAAAACCCAGCCAGCGCTTTCACTTTCCCGAGTGTAACGAGTCCCTTACCCCTTATTCTATAGGGCAACACCGCCATCAGCCGGAGATGGAGGAGGCCCTGGGGGCCTTTGCAGGTACCAAACCTCAAATCCTCTTCTCTCCCCACTTGGTGCCAATGAATCGGGGGATCATCAGCACCGTATACACCAGGGTGAGGGAAGAGAAGGCCCAGGTCCTGTCTTTGGAAGATGTCCATGAACTCTACATCTCCTTCTATGCACCCTGCCCCTTTGTCCGGATACTGCCCCTTAGGGAGATGCCCAATACCCATGACGTTCGGGGATCCAACTTCTGTGATATAGGCTTGGTGTGGAGCAAGAGGACAGGGACCCTGGTGATCGCTTCTGCTTTGGACAATCTGGTGAAGGGGGCATCGGGTCAGGCCGTTCAAAACATGAACCTCATGGGTGGTTTTCCCGAGACTATTGGTCTCTTGAGACCGGGAGAGGTGATATAGCCTCGATCCCCATCTTCATTGCTGCGAGGCAGAGAAACTTACTTGGGATTTGTTGAGGCCATCTTTGAAAAACTAAGTCAACTCTGACTATTATTTACCCTCGTACTTCAACGCTCCCTGAACTTCCTCAGTCCCCAGACCTTCCTTGCCACGGAGATCAGGGGAGTGTTGCCGGTGTCCAGGCCTATCCTGCTGTAGTATGACACCCTACCCACCAGGACCAGGAAAAGGCTCACCCCGGCTCTCTTTATCCAGTCCAGGTTCTTTCTTGAGACATTGCCGTAGCCATCGGTGATGATGAGGATACGTTGGGCCTGGTTTTCCCTGGCGTGGTCCACGACACAGTCGTAGTCCGTGCCCAAGCTGGTGGAGACCTCGCCCCTGTAGAGCTCCTCCAGGGTTATCTCTTTGACCCGGGTGCTAAAGAGATAGACCCTGTCACTGGCCAGTTCATCCCCAATAGCCTTCAATAAGCCATAGATGAAGGGTAGGGTCTCTGTGAGGGAACCCGACACGTCCAGGTATAGGTGGATCCCATCCTCCCTCAGGCCATGGCCCATCCTTTTTGTCTCGTAGAATACGGGTAGACAGCCCCCGGCCATGAGAAATACCTCTCGCCTGGAGGTCGTTGGAACCACCGTCCTTTCCGGGTAGTAAGCCCTCTTGTGTCTGTAGGGTTTACCCATATCGGTAATGGCCTGGGCTATGGCCTGGATGAGCTTCCGGGCCTCCCGATGGTGGAAAAAGGGGAAACTCGCCTCCAGGCGGTACTGGCGCTCTTTTAGTTTCCTCCTGGAATACAAATGCCTCCTCAGTATCTTAAAGGCATCCTTGAGCACATGACTGGGGCACTCTCTCAAAAGGTCCTCCAATTCGTGGGACCCCACAAAAAGGATTCTCTCTTTACGGGGTAAGAGCCTTTTGAGGAGCCTGGTGAGGTCATAGACACTGGTGCTCCTATTCAAGGACAGAAGATAACACTGGGCTGCCAGGTGGGCATTCACCCCTTCAAAGCCCTGGAAGAACCCCTTCAAATTCTCGAAGGTCAAAGGCCCCAATCTCCTTTCCAGAGAGACGGAACTGGCCAGCAAGACACCCGGGAAGGAGTCCGGGGGATAGAGCCTGTCCAAGAGGCCCACACCCTGGGGAAAGAAGGACCTCTCCAGTCTCCTGTTAATAAGCATGTCCGATGCCACATTGTAGATGAACCTTTCATAGGTACTCCTTCCCAGGGCGGCCACATCCAGGAGTTCCCTCCTCTCCTGGTGGGAAAGCTCGTGGAGAAAGATGAAAAGGGCATCCCTGGGCTCCTTCACGTAAGCCTCTACAAAGAGGGGGTTCACCGCTAGACCCACCTCCCCATGGGAAGTGAGATAGATGGAGGCCGTTTTCACGGCCTGGGTCTCTTCTATGCTCTCCAGCTCCAAGACCTGGGACACCAGGCCCCAGAGGGTGGGTTCCAGGGAGTCCGCATCCTGGAGGGCCTGGCCCAGCAGGTTC
>WFSI01000069.1 GCA_015486105.1 Aquificota bacterium
AGAAAGCCCGCGGGCCATAAGATACTCCACCTCTTCTCGGGCTATCTTACCTACAGCGGCCTCATGGGTCATTTCCAGTTCCACAGCCTTGCCCTCTAACTCCGGAATGGCATGAATCATACCCCCCTCTTTCAGGAGCAATCCCCTACACTCCAAATGGGCCTTAATGTGGGGCTTCTCCCCTATCAGGTGACCCCTGGCCATCACTGTACCACCCATGGAGACAGCCCGGGAAATGATCTCAGCCCGGGTCTCTGTAGCCTGAAGATAAACCCGGGAGCCCACATCCATATAGGAGCCAGGCACTGCTACCAAGACACTGTGAAAACGGGCCGTGGCCCCTGGACCCCTAAGATAAGCCGTGGGATACATTTTTATCCTCTTACCCGGATGCATACAGATATAATCAGAGATAAAAACCCCCCCCTCCTCCACTATAACCCCGGTTCTGGGCATGGTCTCCACATCAGATCCCCAAACGTGGATCATGGTGAAGTGGAGTCTTCCTCCCTTCTTCACATAGAATTCCGATATCCCCACATGAGTACCCCTCCTGGTACCACTGGTACACCCCGTGAGCACATGGAGATCGGCACCCTCTTCCACAACCACGATATTGTGGACATGCTGCTTTATCCCCTCCCTTCCCATATAGAGGCAGCTCTGGACAGGAAACAAGGGTTTCACATCTCTTTGGGCCCTAATAAAATATCCATTATGAAACTCCCCCAACTCAGGGTCCTCTTCCAAGGCACTCCATAGATAATCCCTCGCACCCTCCAAATTCTCTAAGGCCTTACGAGTTGGCAACAAGTCCACCCCAGGCTGGTGCACACCACAAGCCACTACCCTTTCATCCTCCTGGATAAAAGTGCCACACCGCCCATAGCCTTGAGGTTCTATGCCTACCCTCTCCAACTCCTCTCTGGTAAAAGTGGTTTCCCTTACCTCAGACATCGAGCACACTCCTCGTAGCCAAACTTCTCTACCGTCCTTAGTATCTCCTTAGGGTTACCAGAGCAAACAATATGGCCATCCATGAGCACATGCCCCCTATCAGCCACAACGTAATCCAGGATATGCCCGGTATGGGTTATGACAAGGGCCGACTTTCTCCTTTTGATCTTCCTCTCCTTTAAACTCTCATCCCTCTTAGGTTCCAATTCCCTCTCTAAAAGCCTGTTTATGGCACTGCCTAAAAGGGCTACATTCTCCAGATCTACCCCTGATTCAGGCTCATCGAGAAGGACCAGGTCAGGGTCCTGGGCTGTGAGCTGAACCAACTCGGAACGCTTAATCTCTCCCCCAGAAAAACCCAGATTCACATCCCTGTCCAGAAACTCCTCACAATGAAGCTCCCGGGCTATAGCATCCACATCCACGTCCTCAACCCCGGCACACATCTCCACCAGTTGCCTGGTTTTGACACCCCTCACCACAGGGGGACGTTGAAAGGCCAGGCCCATACCCCTTCTGGCCCGTTCATAGAGGGGCAGATGAGTGACATCCTCCCCTTTGAAAAGGATATGCCCCCGGGTCACTTTGTACCTTTCGAAACCCATAATGGCCATAATGAGGGTAGTCTTACCCGATCCGTTGGGTCCTAAGAGGGCATGCACCTCTCCAACAGGAAGGTGCATGCCTATGCCATGGAGCACCTCATGACCCTCTACTTCCACCCGCAAACCCTTTACCCTCAGCATCTTCTTCCCTTAAAACCTCCATTCATATTCACCACCACATGGGGAAAAAGTGTATCTATACTCAGGTATCCAGTCAACGCCAAGAAGCCTAACCCATCTCCTGTACTGTATTTAAATAAAAAAGGGGAAAGGGCTTAACCCCCTCCCCAAGGGACAGCTGCAAGATTTAGATATCAAAGTAGAGGGTGAACTCGTAAGGATGGGGCCTAAGTCTTATGGCATCCACCTCATTTTCCCTCTTGTATCTCAGATACATGTCCAAGAGATCGTCGGTAAAGACATCTCCCTTTCTGAGGAAGTCTATATCAGCCTCTAACTCACTGAGGGCCTCTTCCAGAGAGGCAGGAGTAGTAGGCACCTGGGCCAACTCCTCAGGGGTAAGGGAGTAGATGTCTTTGTCCAAAGGCTCTCCAGGATCTATCTTGTTCTGGACACCATCCAGCCCAGCCATTAAGAGAGCAGCAAATGCCAGGTAAGGACAAGCAGCAGGATCAGGAAAACGAACCTCAATTCTCTTGGTCTTGGGATTGGGTGAATACATAGGCACCCTGATGCCAGCGCTTCTGTTCCTAGCGGAATAGGCAAGATTCACAGGAGCCTCAAAACCAGGCACCAACCTCTTATACGAATTGGTAGTGGGATTAGTGAAGGCGCACATGGCTCTGGCGTGTTTCAGAACTCCACCAATGAAATAAAGGGCCAGCTCAGATAGACCAGCGTACTCATGGCCCGCGAAGATGGGCTTGCCATCCTTCCACAGCGAGAAATGGGTATGCATCCCTGTACCGTTGTCCTCAAATAGGGGCTTGGGCATAAAAGTCACGGTCTTGCCATACTTGTTGGCCGTACCTTTCAAGATGTACTTATACTTCATAACGTTATCGGCCATCTCTACCAAGGGGGCATAACGCATGTCTATCTCCCCCTGACCCGCAGTAGCCACTTCATGATGATGAACTTCCACCCTCACGCCAGCATTTATCAGGTTCAAGACCATCGCACTTCTCACGTCCTGAAGCTGATCATGGGGTGGTACGGGAAAGTATCCTCTCTTAGGAAGTATCTTATACCCAAGGTTAGGCATCTCCTCCCTATCCGAGTTCCACCATCCCTCGACGGAATCTACCTGATGATAGGCATAATTACTCTCATAGCCGTACTTCACATCATCAAAGATAAAAAACTCCAGCTCGGGACCAACAAAAGCAGTGTCAGCAAAACCCAAGGACTGCATGTAAGCCTCAGCCTTCTTAGCCACATAACGGGGATCTCTAGTGTAAGGCTCCTTGGTAATAGGGTCAACCACGTCACACACCACTGCCAAGGTGGGTTCCTTGAAGAAAGGATCTACAAAGGCCCCCTTGGGATCTGGGAAGATGATCATGTCAGAGAGATTTATGGTCTGCCATCCCCTGATGGAAGACCCATCAAAACCGATGCCTTCCTCAAAAACATCTTCGTCAAACATATCCACAGGCATACTAAAGTGCTGCCAGATCCCAAAGAGATCGCAAAACCGCACGTCCACAAACTTCACCTCCCCGCTCTTCACCAACTTCAAAAACTGCAACTTTTCCATGAGAACCAACCTCCCTTTATAGTGTACAATTCATCCTGCTATGAGCTATCAGATAGAGAGGCCCCCTGGCAAAGGGTCTAACTGAACAAATTTGGTGCAGGTAGCAAGCAAAATTTAAGATCACTCACAACCCTCATCATATAGCCTCAGCCAAAGGAAGCAAAGAAATCAGCAACGGACTTATCAGCAGCCCCCAAAAAAGGGGGTTAGGAAGGTAGGATGTTCTGAACACCGGACATGCCTGCCTTCCGCTTCCTCAGTGAAGTAATCTTTCTTGCTTTAAGGAGCTGATTGTAGATGGCGCTGATCTTCGGGGGAACCCTTGTAGGCTTATGGAACATCCTCCTATGCCAACTCAATATAGCCAACAGCGCACCTTTCTTTCTCCCAGCACCTTTATAGGGGGAAGCCTGTTATGACATGCCTCCTTGGCATCTCCACAAAAAGGATAAAAAGGACAGGCCCCTTCCCCCTCCTCCCTTACCTGGGGAAGGGGAAAGTCTTTCCCGTGCCTCTCCCAATGAGGCAACACCTCCAAGAGAGCCCAGGTATAAGGATGAAGGGGTTCATCATACAGGTCATCCACCTTGGATTCCTCCAACAAGAGGCCTCCCTTGATCACACCCACCCTATGGGCTACCTCTGCCACGATCCCCAGATCATGGGTGATAAAGAAAATGGTAGTCCCCCTTTCCCTCTGAAGCCTCTTCAAAAGGGCAAGGATCTGAGCCTGCACTGTAACATCCAGGGCCGTAGTAGGCTCATCGGCAATAAGCAACTTGGGCCTGGCAGCCATGGCCATGGCAATAAGTATACGCTGACGCATACCCCCACTCATCTGATGGGGATAATCCTGAACCCGAATCTCTGGCTGGGGAATACCCATCTCCCCCAAAATAGCCACTGTTTGGCCCAAAGCCTCCTTCTTATCCATGCCTTGATGGAGCATGAAAACCTCCGCCACCTGCTGCCCTACTTTCATGGTGGGATTAAGGGATATCATGGGTTCCTGAAAAATCATGGAGATCTCTTCCCCTCTTATCGAATGCCACTGGCGAGGTGGCAACCCTATAAGATTCCTACCCAAGAAATGAAGCCTTCCCTCTACCCTGACATAAGAGGGAAGAAGCCCCATAAAAGCGTAACCCGTGACAGTTTTACCCGAGCCTGACTCCCCAACAAAGGCAAAGACCTCACCCTTATAAAGGGTGAGGTCTAAGCCATGAACAACCTCCTTGTAACCTTGAGGAGATGGAAAAGAGATCCGCAGGTCCTGAACCTCTGCCAGCGGTTCCCCTGATTTCATTTACCCACAATCTTCCCGCCCAGCTTATTCCAAGATCTCAAAACGCTCCACAAGACCCCCTTCCCCTCGGGAGCTCTACCCACTTGACCTTCGGAGGCCTTCTTTGGAGAAACCTCCTTTGCAGGGGCAACCTTTTCCTCTGTTTTGGGAGCCTCTCCAACAGCCGACTCTTTTTTTACCGGGGCTTTCTCCTTGAGCTGGGCTTTAGGGGTAGGGGCCTTCACTTCCCCTGCCGCAAGCTTGTCGGCCACAAGCTGAATCTTTGAAACCAAGGCCGGAATAGGGCTGGGTCCTTTGGCTACCTCCCCTTTCAATGCCTTTAAAAGGGCCTCCATTTCCTGGACATCCTTGCCCGGATAAAGGGACTTTAGAGATGTGATCTGGCCTTCCATAGAAGCCACCACCACAGCAGCAGCTTCGTAGTTACCCTCCCCCATGGTAAGAGCATAAACCTTTTGTGCCTCTAACTGGACCTTAGATAGCAAAGCCTGGGCCTGGAGATTCTCCACCCTATTCTCCAGCACCTTCTGCCTCTGCTCTATCACCTTCCCTTGATGTTCTAAAACCCCAACCACCCTGTGAAGGCCCATATTCCAAAAACTGAGGATAAGGGCCACAATACCAAACACCAGAGCTAAATATACCAAACCCTTCCCGCTCTTTTCCTTTCTTTCCTCTTCCACTTGGGTCTCAACCTCCTCTTCCATGGACTCTCCCCCTCCTCCTCGATCTTTATCTCTCTGAACAGACCCCTGAGCCACCTCTTGGGAAGCCTCCTCTACAATCTCTTCCTTTGCCTCTGCAGTCTCTCCTTCCATATCTTGGAAGTCATCTCTCTGCTCCTTTTCATCCATAAGCACCTCCATTTTTTTGGTAGAGCCTATTGAAGAGACCATGCTCTGTCAAGCCTTGACCCCTTTTAGAAAGCTGGGTTATAAGCTTCAAGCCATGGGAGAAGAGGCCTACATCATTGATGCCTTAACCTTGAAAACCCATGGGTTCCGCCAACCTATAGAGCTCCCTGTATCCTTCTACGGAGACATCCCTTGGGAAAAGGAAATAGAAGGATTTAACCCCCCAAAGGGGAAACCCCTTTTCAAAATGCTCCATCCCTCCCTCAAGGCTTTGGCCATGCTCACCTACCAGCTGAAAGAGAGGCACTCCTCCCTCATGACACCCCAAAGGTCATGGGCCATCTTCACCGCCTCCCAGCTGGAGAGAGAGGGACGAAGACCATCTTAAGGCCCTGGACTCCTCCAAAAAGATCCCACCAGCAGCAGGATTAGCCCTTTCAGCTACAGGAGTGAATTTCCTTGCCGCCTATATGCTGGGGATCCGCTTCTACCGAGGCCTGAGCATAGCCCACGTATGCGCCTCGGGAAATCATCTCTTGGGCCAAGCCAAAAGGGCCATTGAAGAAGGGACACAATTAGCCCTTTTGGTAACCATCAACAGCATGGGCAGCGTCCTCAGGGCTGCTTACCACAACAGACTGGGCATCATCTCAAAAAGGGGGGAAATCCGCCCCTTTCATAGAGAAAGGGACGGCACAGTTATGGCCGATGGCTTAGCCGTAGTCCTTGTAGCCTCCTCCTCCTTAGTAAAAATCACCGGTATAGAGCCATGGGCAAGGATTGCAGGGGTAGGAGAGAAGGCTGATGCTTACCATATGTACGGCCTGGATCCCGAAGGTGAGGCCCTTCAAGGGGCAGTGGAAGACGCCCTCAGAAATGCACAGATCATGGCTCCCGAAGTCTCCCTAATCAAGAGCCACGGAACCGGCACCCGCCAAAATGATGCTGTGGAAGGGAGAGTGATAGACTTCCTGTTTTCCCGCCGCTCCCCCATGGTAACAGCTCTCAAACTCTACATGGGCCACACAGTGGTAGCCTCGGCTTTAGTAGAGCTTTCCTACCTCTTTAAAAACATCCGGAGAGAGGGAAAAGTGCCACCCATCCCCACTACCAATCCTTACCAGGTGGACCCCCAATTCCAAGGGTTGAATTTGGTGCTCCAGGAGCCCCAGCCTTTCCAAGGAAGATACATCCTATCCATGGCCGCAGGATTCGGTGGATTTTACAGCACCGCTGTGTTAGAAGTCTGACCATGTCTACCAAAAAATACATTATCTGCCCCCGTTGCGGGACTGAGATAGCGGTTTATAAAAATCCAGCGCCTACAGTGGACATCATAATCCAATGGGAGGGCAAGATCCTCCTTGTCCAAAGAAGAAACCCACCTTATGGATGGGCTCTGCCTGGAGGGTTTGTGGATTACGGTGAAACCTTAGAGGCAGCAGCTGTCCGGGAAGCCCGAGAGGAAACGGGATTAGAAGTAGAGCTTATACGCCAGTTCCACAGCTATTCGGACCCCAAGAGAGACCCCCGCCAGCACACCATCACCACCGTCTTCATAGCCAAAGGGAAAGGAACTCCTAAGGCAGGGGATGACGCCTCAGGTATAGATGCCTTCCACCCTCAGAAACTGCCCCAAAGCTTGGCCTTCGACCATGAACAGATCCTGAGAGACTACCTGGAGGAAAGATACTAATGGAGGGGAAAAGAAATCACTTGCCCTTTAAGCCCCAGGAGAAATGCGCCGTAGTAGGAATTTTTGGCCACCCCGAAGCGGCCAACCTGACCTACTTAGCCCTTTACGCCCTCCAACACCGGGGCCAAGAGAGCTCTGGCATCGCTTCCTCCGACGGGGAAAACCTCTATCTGGAAAGGGGCATGGGTCTGGTAGCCGACGTCTTCGATCCCCCCCGTTTGGAACGCTTGAAAGGCCCCATGGCCATCGGCCACAACCGCTACTCCACCACGGGGGAGAGCACCCTAACCAACGCTCAGCCCTTCATGGTTAACTACCGTCAAGGATCCCTGGCCGTAGTCCACAATGGCAATCTCATTAATGCCTACCAATTGAAAAGGGCTTTAGAGGAATCAGGTTCCATATTCCAATCGACCATGGACACAGAAGTGATAGTTCATCTCATTGCCAGAAGCAACCAGAACTCTTTCATAGAAAGCTTGATAGAGGCCTTGAAAGAGGTGAAGGGAGCTTACTCCCTGATATTCTTGAGGAATAGAGAAATGATAGCCGTAAGAGATCCGTGGGGGTTCAGACCTTTAGTCCTGGGCAAGCTAAAGGAGGGATACGCAGTAGCCTCCGAGACCTGCGCCTTAGATCTTATCGAAGGGGAATTCATCAGGGAGGTAAATCCTGGGGAGATCCTCATCATAGACGAGAGAGGCCTCCATTCCTTCTCTCCTCTTCTCCCGGAGAGAACATCCCACTGCATCTTCGAGTTCATCTATTTCGCCCGCCCCGACTCCTTCATCTTCGGACAGGACGTCTACTCCGTACGGAAGGAATTCGGGAGACAGTTGGCCAGGGAAAGTGTGGTAGAGGCCGACATGGTGGTAGCCGTTCCCGACTCGGGCATGGTGGCGGCCTTAGGCTTCAGTGAAGAGTCAGGCATCCCTATTGAGCTGGGACTTATTAGAAACCACTATGTGGGGAGAACCTTTATCGAGCCCAAACAGTCCATTCGCCACTTTGGGGTAAAGGTTAAACTCAACCCTGTCAGAGAAATGCTGAAAGGTAAAAGGGTAATTGTCATTGACGACTCCATTGTGAGGGGAACCACCAGCAGAAAAATCGTAAAAATGCTACGCCATGCCGGAGCCCGAGAGGTGCACTTCAGGGTGAGTTCTCCCCCCATATCCCACCCTTGCTTCTACGGGATAGATACCCCCACCAGAAGGGAACTCATAGCCTCTACCCATACCGTAGAAGAGATAAGGAAGTATCTCACAGCCGACTCCCTCCAGTATCTCAGCCTTGAAGGTATGATAAAATGCACAGGGTACACCATAGAGGTTCACCCCTTCTGCTTAGCTTGCTTCTCAGGAGCCTATCCGGCCAAGTTCCCTCGGCACCCCATCACCCTCCCCGGCCTCTGAGACCTTATAGATAGTCCCGATCCCTATACCAGTCTATGGTTTCTTCCAAGGCAGCCCTTAAGGCCATCGGGGGAGCAAAGCCCAAAGCAGAAAGACCCTGGGGGTTGCAGATCCAGGCCTCTTCTTTCATCTCTCTGAGCTTCTCTTTGTTGATAAGGACGGCCCGACCCCTGAGACACCTGTAAAACTGGCTGACACTGGCCAAAGGGCCCAATACCCCCTGGGGCAAGGGGAAGGCCTTTAGATTCACCCCCAGTAATCCAGCGGCCATGTCCGCCAGATCCCACCAAGTATAAGTTCCATCAGAAAGAAAAAAGACCCCTTTACTCCCCCTCTCCACGAGAAACTCCAAGGCGGCCACAAGATTCCTAACATAGAGGATACTGAGGCGTTTCTTCTTGAAGAAGGCAGGGGCCCATCCCTTCTTAACCATTCGGAAAAACTGAAGAACATCGGCGTCTCGGGGGCCAAAAATCACGGGGGGCCTAAGAATAAGATAAGAAAAACCCGAATCCATCACCATAAATTCTCCGTAAAGCTTGCTCTCACCGTAAGGGGTTATGGGTCTTTCGTAATCCCCCTCATTAACCTCTCCCGGACCAGCAGCAGCCAGACTGGAAACATAAACGAAAAGCCCTGATAGATGAGAGGTTTCCCTCAAGGTCCGAAGCAGATTGTAGGTTCCCAGGGTGTTAACTCTATAGTAGTCTTGATTCTCAGGTGCACTGGTGAGTCCCCCAGCATGGATAACCAAATCAAAGACCCTTTGAAACAAACCTTCAAGGGTACGGGGCTGGGTGAGATCCCCTGTTATCCTTTCCACTTTACCCACTTCCTTAAGCCACCCCTCCCTGGATCTCATCAAGACCGAAACCTCGTGGCCCCTTTCCACCATAGTCTGGGCCACATGGCTTCCTACAAACCCCGTAGCTCCTGTAACCAAGATCCTCACGGGACAATCTCCTGGACAACCTGGGATAGGGCCTGGAGGTATTCCTCTAAAACCTTCTCGTCATGGGCCAAGGAAAGGGCTCCTCCTCCGTGAACCACGAATATACCCTTGTTTAGCAAGGAGAGACGGTAAAGCTCGTACCTCTCCTGGTCTTCATTTTGAGCCAGGGCAGCGGGGTCCTTGGGATCTACCTCCTTTAAAGGAAAATGGACCATAAAAAGGGACTCCACCCCTGTAACCTGGGCCTTAACACCATGAACGGAAAAGAGATGCCGGGTAAGAGACCTCACCTTCTCTCCCAGCTCCCCCAGAAGGGGATAGAGCCAAGAGGCGTTCTCTTCCAGATAACCCAACGCCTTGAGTCCCGCTGCCATGGAGAGGGGATAACAAGAAAAGGTCCCTCCCCCCATAAGCACCCTGGGATGACCCTTTGTACCATCAGATATAGCCATGATCTCCTTAGGGCCCACCACCGCCCCCAAA
>WFSI01000070.1 GCA_015486105.1 Aquificota bacterium
GGCCTGTATATCACTGGACGCCAAAGAGGATAAAGGGGCATGTGGCCATGTGCTACCTGGCCTTTTGTGTATGCAGGTTACTTGAGAAGAGGCTGAAAGATGCGGGGCTATCCATGAGTCTAAAAGAGGCCCTATGGGAGCTGGGGAAGGTTAGGGCAGTGGAGCTTGAGACCAAAAAGGGGCTGATTCAGGTGAGGACAGAGATTAAGGGGGTTAAGTATGATCTTTTCAGGGCCTTTCACACCAAGATCCCTTCTGTGGTTTTAAGAGGGCCGGTCAGGGCATAGGCAATAAGAAATTTATATTCCCATAACTCTTTTAAAGAGAAGGAGTTTCAAAACTAAACTGTCAAAGTCGGGAATTCGCCGCATGTCTATGTGGAGTGCTGTTCCCAAATAATTTATAACTCGTGGCTTACCTTCCTGGTCGGCTCAGACATGGGATGCGATCGAAACGCGCCACCCCCTCCTTCCCAAAAAATGGGGGAAGTCCTGTAAATTTTTTATCACCTTGCCTGAGGCATTATATGTGGGTTATAAAAATTATCTATAGGAAGGTGGAAGGTGGCTAAGGAGCTGTTGCGGAAAATTCCTAAGATGGATCTGTTGCTGGAGTGGCCTGGTGTGGGGGAGGTACTTCAGGCTTATCCCCGCTGGTTGGTGGTGGATGCCTTAAGGAGTATCTTGGAGGAGCGTCGCCAGCGCATCGTGGCTGGAGAAGATGATCCTTCCTTGGTAGATCCTTCTTCTATAGTTCGGGAACTTCAAGGGCGCATAGAGGTTTTATCGGCTCCCAGTTTGAGGAGGGTGATCAACGCTACAGGTGTGGTTCTCCATACGAATCTGGGTCGGGCTTTGTTGGCTCGTGAGGCGTGGCGATACATGGAAGAGGTTGCATTAAATTATTCCAACCTGGAGTATGACTTGGTGAAGGGGGAAAGGGGCCTTCGCTATGTCCATGTGGTAGAGATCCTCAAAAAAGTGACGGGGGCCCCTGGGGCCATGGTGGTGAACAATAATGCAGGAGCCTTGCTTTTGGTTTTGGCCTCTCTCGCTGGGGGTAAGGAGGTGGTGGTATCCCGTGGGGAACTCATCGAGATTGGGGGAAGCTTCCGCATGCCCGACGTTATGGCTGCTTCTGGGGCTTTGCTCAGGGAGGTGGGTACAACCAACAAGACCCATCTGGAAGATTATGAGGCTGCCATAAACGAGAGTACGGCACTTTTAATGAAGGTGCATCCCAGTAACTATCGGGTCTTGGGTTTTACCCAGTCCGTGCCTCTTAAGGATCTGGTGGCTTTAGGCCAAAGGAGGGATATGCCCGTTTATGAAGATCTGGGCTCTGGGAACTTATTGGATCTTAGGACTTATGGCCTTCCTTACGAGCCTACAGTCCAGGACAGTCTGCGGGCGGGGGTGAGTGTCCTTTCCTTTAGTGGAGATAAGCTTCTTGGAGGTCCCCAGGCGGGGATCATTCTGGGCTGCGAGGGGTTAATAGAGAGGATCCGGCGCCATCCCTTGAACAGGGCCCTACGCATAGATAAGCTTACTTTATCGGGTTTAGAGGCTACTTTGCGCCTGTACATGGAACCCCAGAGTTTGGCAGAAAAACTGCCTACCTTGGCCTTCTTGGCTACCCCCTGGGAGTTACTAAAGATCCGGGCCAGGAGGCTCAAAGGTCTGCTGGAGGATAGTTTGCCTTCATCCTTTGCGTTGGAGGTTATGGAGGACAGGTCCTATGTGGGGGGAGGGGCATTGCCTCTGGTGGAGATGCCTACAGCAGTGGTGGCCATGACTCATAGGGAGTTTTCCCCTGGCCAACTGGATGAGAGGGCTCGAGGGGGTTATCCCCCTGTGGTGGGACGTATTAAGCGCGAGGCCTTTTGTTTGGATGTGCGTACCGTGAGGGAGGAGGAGGTGGAGCTCTTGTCGTTATCCTTGGGGAGGAGCCTCCAATGAGGCACGTGGTGGTGGGGACTGCCGGCCATATTGACCACGGTAAGACCCTGCTTGTGAAGGCCCTGACGGGGATAGACACAGATAGGCTTCGGGAGGAGAAGGAGAGGGGCATTACCATTGATTTGGGTTTTGCCCATATGGAGCTTTCTCCCCAAATGCAGATAGGCATTGTGGATGTGCCGGGACATGAGCGATTTGTGAGGAACATGGTAGCTGGGGCCTCGGGTATAGATCTGGTGATGTTGGTTATAGCTGCTGATGAAGGGGTGATGCCTCAGACCAGGGAGCATCTGGCCATTTGCCAGTTTTTGGGGGTTGGAAGAGGATTGGTGGTCCTCACCAAGTCCGATCTGGTGGATAAGGCTTGGCTTGAGGTGGTGCGCCATGATGTGGAGGCTTTTCTTCAAGGCACTTTTTTAGAAGGGACCCCTGTAGTGGCTACGTCGGCTGTGACTGGAGAGGGTCTGGAGGATCTGAAGGCCCGGCTCTTGGATCTGTGCCTTCAGGTGCCTCCTCGGGAGGAGGGGATCTCTTTCAGGATGCCCATTGATAGGGTTTTCTTGATAAAGGGTTTTGGCTTGGTGGTGACAGGTACTGTTCATTCCGGGTGCGCCAGGGTAGGAGATACCTTGAGGGTTCTGCCTCAAGGTATGGATGTGAGGGTCAGGGGTTTGCAGATCCATGGCCAGCATGTGGAAGAGGTGGGTCCTGGGTGCAGAGGGGCTATAAACCTGGCAGGTGTAGGGAAGGGAGATCTGGAGAGGGGCAATGTCCTTGTCACCCCTGGTTATTTTGTTCCCACCTCTTTTCTGGATGCTTCTTTGAGACTTTTGCCTCGGACCAGGCCCTTGAAGAATTGGGCTCGACTGAGGTTTCACTGGGGTACGGGGGAGACCATGGCCCGGGTGAGACTCTTGGACAGGGATACCCTTCGTCCTGGGGATGAAGCTGTGGTGAGGGTCCATTTGGAGGAGCCTGTGGTGACCTCTGCCGGTGATGCTTTTGTTATCAGGTCATTTTCCCCCGTTGTTACTGTGGGGGGAGGTCGGATTCTGGATAGCAATCCTTTTGCCCAGACTATCAGGAGGAGAATCCTGGCAGAGAGGCTTCAGGATTTAGTGGGAAAGAGTGACAATGAACGGGTGGCCCTTTTCCTCCTGTGGTCGAGGGACAGGGGTATGAATCTCCAGGAAATCCTTTTGAAAACCTCTCACCAGAGGGAGACAGGAGGGATTCTTGAGGATTTAAAAAGGAAGGGGCAGGTTTTGGCCTTGGAGGATCGGTACTTTCACAGGGAGGCCCTGGAGGGTTTGGAGGAGAGGGTGCTAGGTTCCTTGAAAGGCTTCTTTCAGAAAAAAACATTGCGATCTTTTGTCTCCCGTGAGGAACTGGCCCATATGGTGTGGAATTGGGATGAGAGAGTGTTTGCTGCCCTTTTAGAGAAAATGGCCCGGGAGGGAAAGGTGGTTTTGGGTCCAGAGGGGGTCTCTTTGCCCCAGGCCGGTCCTCGTCTATCCCCTCAAGAGGAAAAGTGGCTTTCTTTCATACGAGAGGTTTTCAGAAAAGGTAGCTACAGTCCTCCATCCTTAAAGGAGGTCTTTGAGAGGGGAAAGATTCCTCCCGAGAAGGGTTGGGATTTGGCGAAGGTTCTTTTGGATAAGGGGGATCTTGTCAAGGTCTCCAGGGATATGTTTCTGGATAGTTTCTGGTTGCGAAAGATGGTGGATAAATTGGATGGCTTCTTTTCGAGTAAGGAAGAGTTGACGGTGGGAGAGTTCAAGGATCTTCTGGGTGTTTCTCGCAAATACGCTGTTCCCTATTTGGAGTTTCTGGATGCCCAAGGCTTTACCCGGCGGATAGGGAATGTGAGGAAGGCCAAGAGGCTTCCGTCCCTTTTGGGTACCTCTCAAGAGTGAGGAAAGGAAATGGATATAAGGCAGTTAGAGGCTTTTGTGAGGGTGGTGGAGGAGAAGAGTTTTTCCAGGGCTGCTGACAGGCTTTTTCTCTCGCAGCCTACGGTGAGTGTTCATGTCAGGGCCTTGGAGGAGAGTTTGGGGGCCAGACTCCTGGATCGCCTGGGGAGTGAGGTGGTGCCTACCCCTGCCGGGAGGAAGCTCTATAGCTACGCCTGCAAGATGTTAGTGCTCAGGGAACAGGCCCTTCAGGATATCCAGCATTTCCTGGGAGAGCTTTCAGGTAGCTTTGAGTTGGCGGCAAGCACTATTCCTGGGGAGTATCTGCTCCCTCCGGTCTTAGCTGATTTTCAACGTTGCCATCCCAAGGTGAAGGTGGTCCTTCATATCCTGGATTCGGGGAGGGTGGTTCGTGAAGTGAACCAGGGGGAGTATTTCTTAGGGGTGGTGGGAGGTAAGGGAGATGAGCGGGGGCTTACTTATACCCCCCTTGGGGAAGAGGAACTGGTGGTGGTCCTCCCCTTTCAGAATCCTTTGGCCCAGAAGGGAAAGGTGACTCTGGAGGATCTTCGAGGGGTTCCTTTGATCCTCAGGGAGGAAGGGTCCGGCACTCGGAAGGCCTTTGAGGAGGGTTTGAAGCGAAGGGGAATGCACCTTTCCCATTTCAAAGTAGTGGCCGAACTGGGGTCCACTACAGCTTTGAAAGAGGGGGTGAAGGCAGGGATTGGAGCGGCTATCATTTCTCCCCAAGCGGTGAAAGATGAGTGTCAATGGGGGATCATGAAGGCCTTTGTGATAGAGGGATTGGGTCTTGAGCGTTGTTTCTATTTAGTTAGAAGGAAGAGAAGGACACTTCCCCCACCTTTGGAGGAACTGGAACGGTTTATCCTTTCTGCTTTCGTAAGGGAACCATGAGATAGGAAGGGAGGCCCAAGATCACAGAGAAGAAAAGTAGCACCAAATGGAAGAGGAAGGCTGTGGTCAAGGCTGTCTTTCTGGCCATGCCCATGAGGATGAAGGCCCCTGTCCACCCCGCTTCATAAGTACCTATACCGCCTATGGAATGGATGGGAAGTACCGTGGTCAATTCGGAAGCTGATGTGCCCAGTATTACCTTCCAGTAGGTTAAAGGGAACCCTACGGTCCTGGTCATTTCCTCAATCAGAAGCAGGAAAGCCAGGAACTTTATTCCCCATATGGATAGGGAGAGCAAGTTTGCTTTGATAGCCCTTTTCCCTTTCCATTGGCCTCTTAGTTCTTGGGAGAGAGCCTCCACGGAGGCACCGTATTTTTTAAAGGGGGGAAGGGGTGCGAGGATGGAGAGGAGCCGGGCCAGAATTCCAGGAGACAGGAGTAAGAGGGCCATTAGTAAGAGGACAACCAAAGGGAAGAGGCTTTTCCCTTTGGGCAGCCCTATGGCTATCAGGGCCGTTATGAAAAAGAGACCCAAGGCCAGCATATCGGATACCCGGGCTAAAAGGAGACTGGATAAGGAAGAGGAGAGTTCCACATGGTGGAATCTCCTTAGGAAATAGGGGAAGGTAAGCTCCCCTGTCCTGAAGGGGAAGAGATTGTTAGCTAAGGTATGGAGACATACGATATGGAATAAGGAGATGAAGGGCAGGGGAAGACCCACGAGCACCCGCCATCTCCAGGCTCTGAGAAGGTAGGTCAGGATGTAGAGGACAAAGGCAAGGAGGGTTACCCCGAGGGACGCCCTGTGAAGGGATAGGCCTACCATCCTGTAGTCCACCTGGCTCAGGATCACTCCTAATAGGACAATGGTGACTATGATTACCAGGCTGGATAACAGGGGACCCCGTTTTTTGTGGTTAGGGGATTTGACCCCTTTCGTATCTCCTGAGGGATGAAAGAGATTCATTTTACTGGGGAGCTTGGGGATCTTGCTCCTGGCTGGGGTAGGGAGGGTATTCACCTTTCTCTCGTATAGGGGGTACGATGTTTTTTATGATGTAGGGTTTCTTACCTTGACCTTCGTAGTATATGCGGGTGAGGAACTCTCCCAGGATACCCAACGAGAGAAGCTGGATGCCCAGGATGATGAGGAGCACGGCCAGGATCAGCAGGGGACGGTGGCCTATGCGCTGGTGGAAGAAGATTTTGAGGATGGATAGGTAGCATGCTAACAGGAAACCTACGAGGTAGGAGATGAGCCCTGCTCCCCCAAAGATGCGGATGGGCCGAGTGGAGTATTTGAGGAGGAACTGAACCAGAATGAGATCCAGGATCACCCTGAAAGTCCGAGAGATGCCGTACTTGGATGTGCCATGGCGACGAGGGTGATGGGTTACAGGGATCTCTGTTATCCTTACTCCCAGACTGCTGGCTAAGGCCGGTAGGAACCGGTGGAGTTCCCCATATAGATGGAGGCTTTTTATAACATCCCTTTTGTATGCCTTGAGGGTACATCCATAGTCGTGGAGTGGAACCCCCGTCACCTTAGAGATGAGCCAATTGGCTGCTGTAGAAGGAAGGATTCGGGACAGAAAGGGATCTTTCCGGTCTTTTCTCCATCCGCTTACAATGTCCCAGCCTTCCTCCACCTTTTTTAAGAGGTGGGGTATGTCCATGGGGTCGTTCTGAAGGTCAGCGTCCAAAGTGATGATAATGTCTCCCTTGGCCATGTCGAAGCCCGCATCCAGGGCGGCGGTTTGGCCGAAGTTTTTGCTGAAGTGGATCACCTTGACCCTGGGGTCCTCCAGGGCCATTTGATCTAGGATCTGGGGGCTTCTGTCTTGAGAGCCATCGTCTACAAAGATCACCTCGTACGATTGGGCCATGGGATCTAAGGTCTCTATGATTTTCTTGTAGAGGGACCTTAGATTCTCTTCTTCATTGAAGACAGGTATGACCAAGGTAATTTTCACGGAGATTATTTTCCTCCTTTTTTAAGGGCGTAAAAAGCAACTTATATCAGGACCTTGCTTTTTGTAAAATCTCTCCTTTTTCCTGTTAGTCCTAGTGATTCCTTTGGATTTCGCCTTCTTCAGGCACCACGTGGATTCGGTTGAAATATTCTCCACATTCTTCGCAGATCCAGTGGT
This sequence comes from Aquificota bacterium, assembly GCA_015486105.1. Lineage (GTDB taxonomy): Bacteria > Thermosulfidibacterota > Thermosulfidibacteria > Thermosulfidibacterales > B14-G1 > WFSI01. The sequence continues at coordinate 6,937 of WFSI01000070.1, forward strand.
AGATGATCCATATTTCCCCTTTGGCTTGGACCTCCACGGGTTCGTCGGCTAAAAGCCTACTGCCTCCACAAAAGGGACAAAAGTAGGGTTTATCTGCCTCTTTCAAGGGAGCCTTTCCTCCTTCTTATTTTCATGGGGGTTTGGAAGAGAATGAGGTACACTAAAGGGTTGATTATCAGAGAGAACAGGAAGTTGGTGCTAAAGATCCCACCTTCTACCTTTCTTTGGAGAAAGTGAGTGGCATCCACGTAGCCTATGATCCCCGCTATGGTCACGTAGAAGACCAGGAAGGCCAGCTGGACTGGCCAGAGTTCCTGGATCTCTACTTTTTCTTCCAAGGTAATTACCAGGTATGCCACCACCAATTTGGGTATAGCGTTAATCCCTAAGGCACCTCCTGAGGTTAGGTCTTGGATCATGCCTGTCAGCCATCCCATAAAGAGGGCACTGGACGAAGGGTGAGTGCTGGCATAGAGGATAGTAATGAGGAGGGGAAAATCCACATAGGGTTGGCTGTAATGCCACAAGGGGGCCAAGAGGCCTTGTACAGCGTTGGAGACCAAGGCGAGGAATAGAATAACCACTCCCTTTTTCCAGCTCCATTTCACCTTTTTATTTCCTCCTTTGGGGTAGTACCACTAAAAGGTAACCTAAGCGGGATAGATCTGCTTTGGGTTTCACCTTGGCTTCCATGAACAGCTCTCCCGGTTCCCTCTCAATTTTTACCACTGTGCCCACGGGGTAGCCTTTTGGATAGACCCCTCCCATGCCGCTTGTGACCAGAGGGTCTCCAGGAGATACGTCTCTGTCTGCTACTACATAGTTGAGGGTACATAAGGATGCCCCCGTGCCCTTGACTACCCCTATAACCCTGCTTCTGGAGTCTATTACGTGAATGGAGAAGGCGGGATCCGTTATGAGCATCACAGTGCTCCTCTCTTTTTGGGCTTCGGTTACTACTCCCACTACCCCTTCGCTGTTTAGGACTGCTGAGCCTTCCTTTACTCCTTCTTTTTCCCCGACATTGATGATCAGAGCGTGACTCCAGGGTGAGGGGACCCCTCCAGTAGGGTAGGCACCTATGGTCTTGTATTCTAAGAGATCCTTCAGGGCCAGAAGGGTCTTGAGTCTCTTGTTTTCCTGGAAGGCCTCCCGATAGGTGATGAGTTTTCTCTCCAAGATTCGGATCCTTTTCTCTAAAGTCTCTTGGGCCTGGAGGCTTTTTTGGGTCTCTTTTTGGGGGGCTATGTGGATTTTTGCCCTTTTTATGAGTTGTATTACTTCCTCCCAGCCTTTAGCTTTTGCTTCTCCTAAGTATGAGTATGCTTTTCCTGTGATCCAGTCCAAAGGGGGGAAGCTCTTTTTCAAGGCATTTCCCTTGATGTTTGCTATGAGAAGGGTGAGGGATAAAAATAGGAGGGAAAGGAAAAGGGTGAGCCTTATACCCTTTTCTCCCAAAGCCCTTTTCTCCTTAGCTGATGGAGACCTTTCTCAGAAGATCCAGTTCTTCTAAAACCTTTCCTGCTCCCCTGGCGACGGCGGTGAGGGGATCTTCGGCTTGGATTACAGGGAGACCTGTAAATTCGGATATGAGGTGGTCTAAGCCTCTGAGGAGGGCTCCTCCTCCTGCCAGTACTATTCCCCTTTCTGCCAAGTCGGCGGAGAGTTCAGGAGGGACCTGTTCTAAGGCCTCTTTGATAGCAGTAAGGATCTCGTTCACGGGACCTTGGATGGCTTCTCTAACCTCTTCTGAGGTGACCTGGATCACCTTGGGTATGCCTTCCCTTACGTCCCTACCTTTCACCTCTATGATGGCGTCTTCTAGATCGGAGAGGGGGTAGGCGGATCCTATCTCAATTTTCACCCGTTCTGCTGTGCGTTCTCCAATGAGGAGATTGTGTTTCTTTTTAGTGTAGGTGATGATGGCATCGTCCATTTCATCTCCAGCCACTCGGAGGGACTGGCTGTAGACTATGCCGGACAGAGATATAATAGCTACCTCAGTGGTGCCCCCTCCTATGTCCACTACCATGTTTCCCACGGGCTCTTGGACAGATAGTCCTGCTCCGATGGCTGCTGCCATGGGTTGCTCTATGAGGTAGATCTCCCTGGACCCTGCCGACTCTGCTGAGTCCCTTACGGCCCTCTTTTCCACCTGGGTAATGCCAGATGGAATGGCAATAACAACCCGGGGTCTTACGAAGCCCCTACGGTTGTGAACTCGGCGAATGAAGTAGTTGAGCATGGCCTCGGTTATTTCAAAATCGGTGATGACGCCGTCCCTTAGAGGCCTGATGGCTACGATGTTCCCTGGGGTTCTGCCCAGCATCCTTTTGGCGTCGTCTCCCACGGCCAGGACTCGGCTTTTACTCTTTTCTACGGCTACCACAGAGGGTTCCCGGAGGATAATGCCCTTTCCTCGCACGTAAACCAAGGTGTTTGCCGTTCCAAGATCCACAGCCAGGTCTTTGGAAAAGAGTCCTATAAATTTATTTAGCATCTGGTCTTCCCCCTTTATTATCCTCTCCCGGTGCAGGTGCGTGTTACATAAGAATCCCTGGCGCCCCCGGGGTGACTCGAACACCCGGCACACGGCTCCGGAGGCCGTTGCTCTATCCGCCTGAGCTACGGGGGCATCCTTGAAAAAGTATACTTGAGGGCTGTAAGGTGTCAAGCAAACCCAAGGGGGATTGCGTGTTTACAGGTCTTATAAGGCATGTAGGTAAGGTCCTTTCCCTTACCCCTCGACCAGGAGGGGCCCGGATACAACTTGTTGTCTTGGGTTCTGAGACGCCGTCCTGGGAGAGGGGGATGAGCGTTGCAGTGAATGGAGCTTGTCTCACAGTGGTGGAAGTGGAAGGAGATAATTGCACCATGGATATATCCAAAGAGACCTTGTCCAGGACTAACCTGGGTGTTTTGAGGCCGGGGGATGTGGTGAATTTAGAGGGATCCCTTCGGATGGGGGATCCTTTGGATGGACATCTGGTTCTGGGTCACGTGGATACCACGGTTACTTTTATGGGGTCTAAAGGGGAGGGGGATTTTTTCAATTTCCAGTTTTCCCTTCCCCCATCTTACGCTCCATATGTGGCTGAAAAAGGATCTGTGGCCTTGAATGGCATAAGCCTCACGGTGAGCGCTGTGAGTGGGGAGGCTTTTTCTGTGGTGATTGTTCCTCACACTTATGAGAACACCAATCTTTCTTCCTTGAAGCCTGGAGATAAAGTTAATCTGGAGGTGGATGTGGTGGCTCGCTATGTAGAAAGGCTTCTGGGCAATGCCAAGGGGGGTGTTACCCGAGATAAATTAAAGGAGGCTGGCTTCTTCTAAGGGGTGTCCTTTCCCTTTTCTCTTCAGCTTTCCTTTCTCTCCCTGGGTCGGGATCTCCTCCTGTCGTCTTCCCTGTTTTTGTAAGGGCGACTTCCTCTCTTCTCATCCCTTCTGGGTCTGGATGCGTCTTGGGCTTCTCTCTCTTCTTCCTCCTGGCCGGGAAGAGGTTTCATCCCCTTCCTGGTGAGCTTTATTCTGCCCATCTCATCTATGCCCAGGATCTTTACCTTCACCTGATCCCCTAAGTGGAATATGCGGCGGATGTCCCGTATCCTTTTTTCACTGGCCTGGGATATGTGGAGGAGGCCTTCTCTGCCTGGACTTAGTTCTACGAAAGCACCATAGTCTTCGATACGGGTGACTTTGCCTTCTATCTCTTCCCCAGGCTCAAACTCCTTTGTGAGCCGGTGGATAAAGTCTATAGCCTTTTGAGCGGCATCCTCAGAAGAGGCAGCAACTGAGACAAGCCCTGAGTCTTCCACGTCTATTTTGACACCGAACTGGTCGATAATGGCTTTTATGGTTTTGCCCCCTGGACCGATTACTTCCCTCACCTTGTCTGGTTTCACCTGGATGGTGAGGATACGGGGAGCTAAAGGAGAAAGCTCGGGCTTGGGGCTTGCCAGCACCTCCCTCATTTTAGAAAGGACGAAGTATCTTCCCTCTTTTGCCTGTTCCAAAGCCTTTTCCAGGACCTCTTGGGGTATGCCTTCTTCCACTTTGATGTCCATCTGGAGGGCGGTTATACCGTCCTGGGTGCCTGCTACCTTGAAATCCATGTCTCCCAGATGGTCCTCCATGCCCAGGATGTCCGATATAATGGCGTGGTTTTGTCCTTCCCATATGAGTCCCATGGCTATGCCTGCCACGTCTTTTCTAATGGGAACGCCAGCGTCCATTAGGGCCAGGCTGCCTCCGCACACGGTAGCCATGCTGGAGGATCCGTTGGACTCTAATATGTCCGACACCACCCTTATAGTGTAAGGAAAGGCTTTACTCTCTTCAGGCAGCACGGCTTTTAAGGCCTTTTCGGCCAAGGCCCCGTGGCCTATTTCCCTTCGAGAGACACCTCTGATAGGCCTTACCTCTCCCACTGAGAAGGGCGGGAAGTTGTAATGGACCATAAAGGACTTGGTGGTTTCCCCAATGAGGGCGTCTATTATCTGTTCTTCCGAAGGGGTACCCAGGGTGACCGCTACCAAAGCTTGGGTTTCCCCTCGGGTAAAGAGGGCTGATCCGTGAGCCCTGGGGAGAATGCCTACTTCGATGGATATGGGCCTTATCCCTTTTAGCCCCCTCCCATCAGCCCGGATTCCTCTCTCCAAAATAAGGCGGCGCATCTCTTCTTTTTCTACATCCTGGAATGCCTGGGTCACTAAAGGTTGTTCTTCCTCTTCCCACTGGGACAGAATATCCTTTTTTAGGTCGTCTAAGGCCTTCTCTCGAGTTTTCTTTTGCTGGACCTGAATAGCGGTGAGCAGCCGTTCCGTGTGGTGGGCTCGTATCCAGTCTTTATACTGAGAGATGTCTGGAGGAGGCTCAAAGGGAATCTTTTCCTTGGCCCCCGCTTTTTCCAGGAGTTGATATTGGAGCTGGACCGCTTGCTGGATCTCTCTATGGGCGAGTTCGAGGGCTTGAAGGACCACCTCTTCTGAGACCTCCTTAGCTTCACATTCTACCATGACTATGGATTTTTCCGTACCGGCTACAGTGAGGTTGAGGGTGCCTTCTTCCATTTGTTGGTGGGTGGGGTTTACTATAAGCTTTCCATTAACCCTGCCAATACGTACCGCTCCTACGGGACCATCGAAGGGGATGTCAGAGATGGTGAGAGCCGCCGAGGCCCCTATGATGGCGGGTATGTCGGAGGGATTCTCTTCGTCGGCAGATACCACCAGGGCGATGATCTGGACTTCATGGCGAAAGTTTTTGGGAAAAAGGGGACGGACTGGTCTGTCTATGAGACGGGAGGTAAGGATTTCTTGATCCATGGGCCTTCCTTCCCTTTTGAAGAATCCCCCGGGAATCTTCCCCGCTGCATAAGCCCTTTCTCGGTATTCAACGGTTAAGGGAAAGAAGTCTAAGCCCTCTAAAGGCTCTTTGCTGCTTGTGGCTGCAACCAACACCGTAGTGTCTCCGTAACGGATAAAGACGGAGCCGCTGGCCTGTTTGGCCATGTGACCTGTTTCTATCTCTAAAATACGTTCATTTATTTTTAAGGATACTTTTTCCATATTCTACCGCGTCACTTTCTCAGTCCCAATCTTTCTATGAGGGTCTTGTACCTTCCCATGTCTTTTTGCTGGAGATAGCGGAGCAACCTCCTTCTTCTTCCCACTAATTTCAGGAGTCCCCTTCTGGAATTGAAATCGTGCTTGTGGGTTTCAAAGTGACGGGAGAGATTCCTTATTCTTTCTGTTAAAATAGCTATTTGTACCTCGGGTGAGCCTGTATCGTGCTCGTGGGTTTTGAAGCTGCCTATCAGTTCCTGTTTCTTATCCCTGGTGATGCTCAAGTTCTTCACCTCCTTATTCAAATCTTGCTTCCACCTATCACACAAGCTCTCCTTTTGTAAAGGCCGTTCACGAGGCGTAAAAGACCCGGCGGGGCTGGCATAGCCAGTGGTCATCTGGGGATTTTACCGTTTCACCTAATGCTACCAATTCCCCTTCTTGGTCTACCAATCTCACCAGCATCCCTTCTTGGATTTCTTCTGTCTTTAGCCCTAGCTCCTGGGGTGTTATCACCAAGACATTGCCCATGGCTACCCACCAGCGGATTTTTCCAGCCAGGCTTATAGTGGGTGTGTCCTTTACAGCTTGGGCCAGGGGGATAACCAGTTTCTGGCGTTCTTCCAAGGTCATTTCCTGGAGTTCTTTTAATGTGACAGCCTCATCCAGAGTGAAACCACACGCTGCAGTCCTTACCAGGTCCCAAAGGGCGCCTCCACATTTCAGTAGCTGGCCTATGTCACAGGCCAGTTGCCGGATGTATACCCCTTTTCCACATTTGATGAAGATTTTGATAAAAGGAGGATCCAGTTCCAGGCAGCTTAGCTCATGAACCACCACTTTTTTGGGAGATCTTTCCACCACTTTTCCCTTTCTTGCCAGTTGGTATAGGCGTTTTCCTTTGTACCGGGCGGCGGAGTACATGGGAGGGATTTGCTCTATCTCTCCCGTGAATCCGGGGAGGATTTTCTCCACCTCTTCCCTGGCAATAGGCGGCACTTCTTTTTCCTCTAATACCTCCCCTTCTTTGTCATGGGTGGTTGTGATGACCCCTAATTTGATGGTTGCCAGGTACTCTTTCTCTTTGTCCATAAGGAAAGGGGCCAATTTGGTGGCTTTACCTAAGCAGATGGGTAGAACCCCTTTGGCCATGGGGTCCAGGGTTCCTAAGTGTCCGGCCTTCTTGGCATGGAGAAGACGCTTCACCTTTTCCACTACCTTGGTAGAAGTGGGGCCGGGGTGCTTGTTTATCACGATAATACCGTCCACAGGTCCTCCTCATTTAAAAAGCGGGAGACCATTAGCACAGATGGGAGGGAGTGACAACAGGGAAAAATCCCAGGGCTTTCCCCAGAAACTGACTGTTGCCTTAGTTAACATATTCAAATTAGAGGAAGTCTATCTGAAAGCAAGTAAAAAGGTGGTGCACCCTCTTTTACCCCAAAAAATCTGTCGATGGAAGTCTTGATAAAACTCCACCAATCTCCAGTGCTTCAGACACAGAAGAAGAGTAGCTCTTAGGGGCTGGGCTGTTAAGCCTCTATTTTAGGATGTCCAGACCACTACCTTGGACCCCTTTACCCTTTTGGCTTCGTAGAGGGCTCCTTCTAAATGATCCAGGAGTTCCTTTTCGTCCTTGGCATCTTGGAGGTAGGAGACCACACCTCCTTTAAAGTAGACCAGCCGGGAGACTGTCTTGGCCCAGCTCCCTTCTTCGAAAGCCTCCAAAATCTCCTGGGCTTTTCGAGAGGCCTCTCCTTTAGTAGTTTCCGGCATGATGACTACCATTTTGGCGCCGCTGTACCGGGCCACCACATCGAAACGCCGGACTCGTGTTTTGATGATGTTAGCTGTATCCCGGAGCAGCTGGTCTCCCCTGACGTGGCCCATGGCAGAGTTATAATCGGCCATGCCGGAAATGGAGAAGAGGAGGAGGGAGAAGGGGTGTCCAACGTCTTCAGCCCTTAGGACTTCTCTGAAAAGAAGTTCATGGAAATGCTTAAAGTTGTAGAGGCCCGTTAAAGCATCTACGTTTACGGTGGAAATGAGTTTATCTTTGTTTTGATAATAGTCTAAGGCTACTACGGTGAGGAGGGCCATGTCCTCAAGGAATTCCATAGCCTCTCCCTGGAAGGTATCTGTATCATTGCTGTCAGAGAAGAGGGTTCCAATGACTTCCTGCCCCTTTATAAGAGGCACCACCGCCAAGGATTTATAAGGGTGTTCGAAGCCCTTCCCGTATAAAGGATCTCCCTCCTTCACCACCAAGCTCTTGGGGTTTTGAAGGATCTGATTTATGAGATCGTGCTCTGGAGAGGAATGGAGTTCCTTGATGTATGAGTAGCTCAACCCTCGGGAGATTTTAACCTTTAAACCTTCTCCCTCTATCAATAAGAGAACCCCGCAAGAGAGGCAGTTTAAAAGTCGCTTCACGGAATCGGCTACTAAGGAGAGTACTTCCTCTGCATAGAGCTCAGAGGCTAATTCCTGGAGTCCCTGCCTTAAAACCTCTATACGATTTTTGCGGTTTACCTTCATACCATCCTCCCAGTGTGTTTTTCACCCCGTAACGATGTTTACTAATCTATCTGGGACTACTACCACTTTTTTTATGGTTTTTCCCTCCAAATGTCTTTTCACATTTTCTAAGGTTTTGGCTTTGGCTTCCATCTCTTCTTTTGGGGTTCCGAGGGAGACAGAGAAACGGGCTCTCACCTTGCCATTGACCTGGACTACTATGGTGGTCTCCTCTTCCTGGGCCAACTCGGGAGAGTATTGGGGCCAGGGCTGGATACATACGCTGGGTTGATTGCCCAGTTTTTCCCAAAGTTCTTCGCATATGTGGGGTGTAAAGGGGACCATCATGAGGAGCATATTTTCTATAGCCTCCCTCATGATCCCTCGGGTAGCCTCGTCTTTCCAGTTCACCTTTTTTTCTTCGTCGTAGAGAAGATTGAGCAGCTCCATGATAGCGGCAATGGCTGTATTAAAGTGGTACTCTTTCTCAATTTCCTTAGTTACCTTCATGATAGTTTGGTGGAGCTTTCTAACTACGGCTCTTAAGGGGGGGGATATGGACCCAAATTCTTGGGTTCTGTTTCCATCCTTCAACTCTCTCTCATGGGCTACTACGAAGCGCCAGACTCTCGTCAGGAAGCGGTAGCAGCCTTCTATTCCCTGGTCGCTCCAGTCCAGGTCCTTTTCAGGGGGGGCAGCAAATAGGAGAAATAGTCGGGCTGTGTCTGCCCCGTATTTCTTGATCATATCGTCGGGGTCTACCACGTTGCAACGGGACTTGGACATCTTTTCTGAGCGCCCTACCTCCACCTTTCTGCCGCAAACTTTCCCTTCTTCTTCTCGAAGGCAGGTGAGATTTGGGGAAACCTCGTGGGGGTAGAGCCATCCATGCAAGGGACAATGGTGGGTTTCCTTTACTACCATGCCTTGGGTGAGGAGTCGGGAGAAGGGCTCGTCTATATCTAAGTAGCCCAGGTCCCGGAGGACCCTAGTGTAGAATCGGGAATAGAGCAGATGAAGAACGGCATGTTCTATGCCGCCGATGTACTGGTCTACAGGGCACCAGTAGTCCACGGTTTCTTTAGAGAAAGGGCCGTAGTTCCAATGGGGGGAGCAATATCTGAAATAGTACCAAGAGGATTCAACAAAGGTGTCCATGGTATCTGTCTCCCTCCGGGCGGGGCCTCCGCATTTGGGGCAGATGGTTCTTGTGAATACCTCTACCCTTTCTAAGGGATTGCCACCTTCCGTGAAAGGGGCATCCTTAGGGAGTCTGACGGGTAGCTCTTCCTCTGGAACGGGCACCACTTCGCACTTATCGCAGTAGACCACAGGGATGGGAGCGCCCCAATAACGCTGGCGGGATATGCCCCAATCCCTGAGACGATAGGCTACTGTGCCCTTTCCCCATCCTTTTTCTTCCATGTACTGGATAATGGCCTTCATGGCCTCTCGGTTGTCCATGCCAGAGAATGGGCCAGAATTGGTCAAGACGCCGTCTTCCTCATAGGCGCATTTCATTTCATCTGGGTCCAGTTTCTCTTCGTAGGGCTGTATCACTACCCTGATGGGGAGACCGTATTTCTTGGAGAATTCAAAGTCCCTCTGGTCATGGGCAGGAACGGCCATAATGGCCCCTGTTCCATACTCTGCCAAGACAAAGTTGGCCACAAAGACGGGCACCTCTTCCCCAGTGAAGGGATTGATGCAGAGGGCTTCAGTGAAGATACCCTCCTTTTCCGTTTCCTCCATGGTGCGTTCCCTTTGGGATTGCTTTTTTACCCGTTCCACAAAGGCCAGGACTTCGCCTTTTTTGGGGTTGTTTTTTATGAGATCCAAGAGACCGGGATACTCAGGGGCTACGCTCATAAAGGTGATGCCGTATACGGTATCGGGGCGAGTAGTGAAGATATCGATGGTGCCTTCCATGCCTTTAAGTGGAAAGCTGATGAGTGCTCCCTCTGACTGACCTATCCAGTTTCTCTGCATGGTGAGGACGCTGTCAGGCCATCCCCCCTTCAGTTTTTCCAAGCCTTCGAGGAGTTCTTCCGCATAGTGGGTGGTTTTGAAGAACCACTGCTCCAGCTCTCTTTCCTCCACGGGATTACCACAGCGCCAGCAGCATCCTCCCTCCACCTGCTCATTGGCCAAAACGGTGTGACAATGATCACACCAGTTGACATGAGACTTTTTCCTATATGCTAAGCCCTTATTCAACATCTGGATGAAGATCTTCTGCTCCCATCGGTAATATTCTTCGTCGCATGTGGCCAACTCCCTGGGCCAGTCATAACTGAACCCCAGCCTTTTCAGCTGTTTTTTCATGTTGTCGATGTTCTCTTGGGTCCACTGGGCGGGATGGATGCCGTGTTGTATGGCGGCGTTCTCCGCTGGTAGGCCAAAGGCATCCCAGCCCATGGGGTGAAGGACATTGTATCCCTTCATTGATTTAAAGCGGGCTATGACGTCTCCAATGGAGTAGTTCCTCACATGTCCCATGTGGATCTTGCCTGAAGGATATGGGAACATCTCCAGGCAGTAGAATTTCTTTTTGTCCGGTGTCTCTTCTACTTTGTATAGGTCATGATCTTCCCAGTACCTCTGCCATTTGGGTTCTATAGATTCGGGATCGTATTTTTCCATACCTTTCTCCCTCCAAAGATGCTGAAAATTGAGGCCCGATGTGATTTAACACACAAAAAAGCATCCTTTCAACACGGGAGGAGACTTTGGAAGGCAGAGTGGTTTTTATAGGTGGGCCTACAGGGGTGGGCAAAAGCTCTCTGGCCATAAAGCTGGCTTTGGAACTGAAGGGAGAGGTGGTGAATGCTGATTCTCTCCTTTTTTATCGGTATCTGGATATCGGAACAGCCAAGCCTTCTCTTCAAGAGAGGAGGCTTGTTCCCCATCATCTCATAGACATTCTGGATCCCCACGAGGAGTTTGATGCTTATCAGTATGCTCAAGAGGCTTCTCGGATCATTCGGGAAGTCTGGAAGCGGGGTAGCATTCCTCTGGTAGTGGGTGGTACGGGCTTTTATATGAGGGCTCTTTATTACGGCCTTCCCCCTCTGGTGGGAAGAGATGCCCGGTTCCGGGGTAGTCTTTTGAGGGAAGAGGAGGGGAGGCCAGGTATTCTCCATGAAAGGTTGACTAGAATAGACCCCCAGGCAGCTGTTAGGATTCATCCCAGGGATAAAGTGAGACTGGTGAGGGCTTTGGAAATTTATCATGTTACGGGGCGTTTGCCCCAGGAGGTGTGGAGAGAAAATGTTTCTCCTTTAGGGGGAGGCGTCTTTTTGAAACTGGCCCTCTTTCTTCCCCGGGATAACCTCTATGCACGGATTGATGCCCGTGTCAAAAGGATGGTGGAGGGTGGCTTGGTAGAGGAAACTCAGAGGGTCTTGGAGATGGGTTTTTCCCCTCAGGCAAAGTCTCTTCAAGCCATAGGGTATAAAGAGGCCCTTCAATATATACGGGGTTATCTTTCGAGGGAAGGGATGATAAAAGAAATCCAGAGAAGGAGCCGTAATTATGCCAAGAGGCAGATTACGTGGTTCAAAAGGGAGGGGTTTCTTTGGGTTTTTCCTCAATTTGGAGAGGTATTGAATAGAACCCGTAAGTGGATTGAAGAAGACCTTTGGGAATGATATATTAAAAGCAAAAATAAGGGGAAAAGGCATGAAAGGGAAACTCAACCTTCAGGATGCTTTCCTTAATCAGTTAAGAAAGAGCAAAGTTCCTGTGCATATCTACTTGGTTAATGGGGTTAAGTTGAGCGGTAAAGTAGGGGGTTTTGATAATTTTACTGTGATACTCACCAGCGAGATGGGCCAGCAGTTGGTTTTTAAGCATGCCATTTCCAGCATCTCTCCCATAAAGCCCAGGGAGGTGTTGGATTTTGCTTTAGAGGTAGCTGAGAAGAGTCCTCTGTAGTGATCCGGATCACGGGAGGGGAAGTTAGGGGCAGGAAGCTCAAGTCCCCCAAGGGGCTGAAGGTAAGGCCAACTTTGGGGCGGATGCGTGAGACTCTTTTTGATGTTATCCGAGAAAGGGTAAATGGAGCCTGTTTTTTGGATCTCTTTGCAGGAACAGGAATAGTAGCCATAGAGGCTTTGAGCCGGGGGGCATCCAAGGCCATTATTGTGGAGAAAAGGGGGGATATGGCAAGTCTTATCCTGGAGAACCTTGCCCTGACCGGGTACCAGGAGAGGGCTTTGGTTATTCAAGCTGATGTGATCCATGCTTTGAGTAGGGTTGCGTCCTTTGCCCCTTACCCTATTATCTTTGCCGATCCTCCTTATGCTTTTGGGGCCCATAAAGAGCTTATCTCCAGCTATTTACCTCTTTTGGATGAAGGGGGAATATTGATTGTCCAACACTTGAAGAAGTTTACCATTGTTGCTCCCCCGGGCTTTCTTGTAAAGAAAAGGAGGATTGGGGAGCATTGCCTCACATTTATGGAAGGGAGGGCTAAATGAAAGATAAAACTGCTATCTATCCTGGCACTTTTGATCCTATAACCATGGGACATATAGATATCATCCAACGGGCAGTGAGGGTCTTTCCTCGCCTGATCATAGCTGTGGCTCATAACCCTGGTAAGGCTCCCCTTTTCAGTGTGGAAGAGAGGATAGAGATGATTCTCCAATCCTTGGAGCCGCTGGGGCTAAGGGATTTAGAGATAGAATCCTTCTCTTCCCTTCTTATAGAGTTTGCCAAGTGGAAAGGTGCTGCTGCTATCATAAGGGGACTAAGGGCCGTATCTGACTTCGAGTACGAGTTTCAGATGGCCCTTATTAACAGAAAGCTGGACGATTCTGTGGAGACCCTGTTTATGATGCCCAGCGAGCAGTATACCTACCTCAGCTCCCGGATTGTCAAGGAGATAGCTTATTACGGGGGCAATATAGAGTGTCTGGTTACTCCTCCTGTGGTCAAAAAGCTCAGGGAAAAGTTTGCCCGTGGGACCTAAAATTCCTCCAGGGCCCTGATCAATCCTGCCGCTGTATATTCTTTAGCTTCTACCTTGGCTTTTACCCCGATTGCTTGCAGGGCTTGAGTGGTGATGGGACCTATGGAGGCTACAATAGCCTTAGCCAAGGATTCTTGCAGGGGAAGGTCTCTCATGATTCTGAAGAAGTTTATAGCGGTACTAGGACTGGTGAAGGTATAAATGTGGGCATCCAGCACCTTTTTCTTATCTTCCTCGGCTATCTCTGGCATGATGGTGCGATAAGTTATCACTACATCTGCTATAGCCCCTTCTTGGAAGAGTCCTTGGGGTAGAATGTCTCTTCCCATTTCTGCTCTGGGTATAAGTATTCTGCACCCTTTTATACCCTGGGTTTTCAGTGCCTCCAGCACCTCCTCGGCTATATACCTTTTGGGAACAACGAGGGGGGATGCACCTTCTCTCTTTAAGGCTTGAGTCGTAGCAGGACCAATGGCACAGATCTTTAATCCTTCCAGATCTCTCTTGAGGTCTCTTCCTAAAAAGCGGGCCCGTCGGAAGAAAAACTCCACTCCGTTGGCGCTGGTGAAAACCACCCACTGATAGGAGTCTACAGTTTCTATGGCCTTGTCTACTGGACTCCAGTCTTGGGGTGGAAGAATTTCGATGGTAGGGAAGAGGATAGGTATAGCCCCTTTGGCCTTCAGGAGAGTGGCCATTTCTCCTGCTTGCTCCCTTCTTCTGGTTACTACCACCTTTTTTCCAGCTAAATCCATGTCAGTCTACCGTATTAGTTTACCTATCCTTCTCCATCTTACCCAGTGGAGCGGATTGGATCCATGGGGGTCCCAGGAGAAGTAGATGATTAGGGCTTTTCCTATAAAGGCCCTCCGAGCTACAAATCCCCAGAATCGGCTGTCATAGCTGCTATCCCTGTTGTCACCCATGACGAAGTAGTGGCCAGGAGGGATCACTATAGGTCCATAATTGTCTCGGGGTTGGACAGTTCCAGGGAGAATAGTGGGGTCTGTATGTTGAATGTAAGGCTCTCTTAAGGCCTTTCCATTGACGAATACTATCTTGTTTCTCACCTCTATCCTGTCTCCGGGCAACCCGATAATTCGCTTGATGTAGTCCTTTTTGGTGTCTAAGGGAAATTTGAAAACAGCTACGTCCAATCTGTGGGGGTTGCCGAAGCGGTAGGTCAGTTTGTTGACTAAGATGTGGTCACCAATGAGAAGGGTAGGTATCATGGAGCCTGAAGGGATTCTGAAAGCTTGGATTATGAAGGTCCTGATGAAGAGGGCTATAGCTAATGCTATGAGGATGGATTTGGCATATTCCCAGACCTTGGCCCAAAAGGTAGGTGTGTCTTTGATGAGTTTACCCTCCATTGCTAATCCCTCTTTAGCACGGCCATAAAGGCCTCTTGGGGAACTTCTACCTTGCCTATCTGCTTCATCCTTCTCTTTCCCTCCCTCTGTTTTTCCAAGAGTTTTCTTTTTCGGGTGATGTCTCCCCCATAGCATTTGGCCGTTACGTTCTTGCGTAAGGCTTTCACCGTCTCTCTGGCTATTACTTTCCTACCGAGGGCTGCCTGAATGGCTACTTCAAAGAGCTGCCGAGGAATGATCTCTTTGAGCTTCTTCGCCAATTCCTTGCCTTTCTTGTAAGCTCTATCCCTGTGCACGATGGTGGAAAGGGCATCAACCGGTTGGCTGTTAAGGAGAATGTCCAGTTTCACTAATTTGGACTCCCGGTATCCTTCCAGCTCATAGTCCAAAGAGGCATAGCCCCGGGTTAAAGACTTTAGTCGGTCGTAAAAATCACTGAGTATCTCTCCCATGGGGAGATGGTAATACAGGACCAGTCGTCCCCCTTCAATGTACTCTATTCCCTTTTGTTCTCCCCGCCGGTCTGTAAGGAGGGACAGGAGCCCTCCCATGTAATCAGATGGGGTTATGATGGTAGCCCTTACATAGGGCTCTTCTATCCTGGTTATTTCCTCAAGGGGGGGAAGTTTGGTGGGGTTGTCCACCATGATTATTTCCCCATTGGTCTTAACCGCTTTGTAGACTACTGTAGGAGCGGTGGCCACCAGTTGGAATCCGAATTCTCTTTCCAGGCGCTCCTTGACTATGTCCATATGGAGCATACCTAAGAATCCACATCTAAAGCCAAAACCCAGGGCAGCGGAGCTTTCTGGTTCAAAACTGAAAGAGGCATCGTTTAGCCACAATTTTTCTAAGGCATCTTTAAGAAGGTTATACTCTCCTGGATCTACAGGGTAGAAGCCACAGAAAACCATGGGCTTGGCAGGCTTGAAACCGGGCAGTGCCATCTCGGCTGGGTGGAGGACTTGGGTTATGGTATCTCCCACTCTGGTGTCCCTTACGTTCTTGATGTTGGCCATGAGGTAACCTACTTCGCCGGGGCCTATCTCTTTTACGGGGTTGGGATCAGGTGTGAAAAGCCCTACCTCTTCCACTGTGAATACCTTACCTGTGGACATGAGCATGATCTCTACGCCTTTTCGAAGCACCCCTTCAACTACCCTTACTGTGGTTATCACTCCTCTGTAAGAGTCGAACAAGGAATCAAAAATAAGGGCCCTTAGGGGTTTCTCGAAATCCCCCTGGGGAGGAGGTATCCTTTGAACAATAGCTTCCAGTACCTTCTGAGTGCCTATACCCAGCTTGGCACTGGTGAGTATTGCATCCTTGGCGTCTAATCCAATGATTTCTTCTAGTTCCAGCTTTACCCTGTCAGGATCAGCACTGGGCAGATCAATCTTGTTGATGACAGGGATAATCTCTAAATGGTGTTCCATGGCCAGATAGACGTTGGCTATGGTTTGGGCTTCTACTCCCTGACTGGCGTCTACCAGAAGAAGGGCTCCTTCACAGGCAGCTAAGCTCCGGGAGACTTCGTAGGTGAAGTCTACATGGCCAGGGGTGTCTATAAGATTAAGCACATACTCCTTTTCATCTCGGGCTTTATAGATAAGCCTCACCGTTTGGGCCTTTATGGTAATTCCCCTCTCACGCTCAAGCTCCATTTTATCCAGGAACTGTTCCCTCATTTTACCTTTGGGAACAGCCCCTGTGTATTCTAAAAACCTGTCGGCTAAGGTGGACTTACCATGGTCTATATGGGCTATGATGGAGAAGTTTCTGATCCTTTGGATATCTATCAAAATACCTCCTTTCAAATCTCGGAGAATGTATTCCCCATGAAAAAGAGTGTCAATTGCCTTTCTGGGCCTTTCGTTCAGATGGACTCTTTGGGTTGACAGGCCCAAAGCTATTATATATATCCTCCCTGCTTTGAAAATCCGGATGTTTTGAGGAGTTAAGGCATGAGGGTGAAGACGTACATGGCTAAGCCGGGGGAGGTAGAGAGGGACTGGTACGTGGTGGACGCCAAAGATCGGGTGTTGGGGAGACTGGCCAGTAAGATATCCATGATCCTCATGGGAAAACACAAGCCCCACTATACCCCCCATGTGGATACAGGGGATTTTGTTGTGGTGGTAAATGCCTCGAGGGTTAGGCTTACGGGTAGGAAGTGGGAGCAAAAGTGCTACTATAGACACTCGGGGCATCCTGGGGGGTTGAAAGTTAGAAGGGCCAAGGAGATGCTGCAGAGAAAGCCCGAGGAGATCTTGAAGCATGCCGTGAGGGGCATGCTTCCCAAGAACCATTTAGGAAGGAAGCAGCTGAAGAAACTTAAGATATATCCCGGGGAATCCCATCCCCATCGGGCCCAACAGCCTGTTAAACTGGACCCTTTAAGGAGGAGATAGATGACCACCGATATATACCACGGCGTAGGAAAGCGGAAGAGCGCTATTGCCCGGGTTTGGATGAGACCGGGTACGGGGATCGTTACTATCAATAATATACCATTAGAGAATTACTTTACCAGGGAGACCCTCATAGCTTTTATCCTTCGCCCTCTTCGTCTTACAAGTACTGAAGGCCAGTTTGATATTAAGGTGAACGTAAAGGGAGGGGGGATATCTGGACAGGCTGATGCTGTAGGGTATGGCCTTGCCAAGGCCCTCATAGATTATGACATAAACCTCAGGCCTGTCTTGAAGAAAGCTGGTCTCTGTACCAGGGATGCCAGGGTGGTAGAGAGAAAGAAATACGGTCGCCACAAGGCCAGGAAAGGATTTCAATGGAGAAAGAGGTAGAGCGTTAGTTAGAACTGGAGACCGGGGACGGAAGGCTGGAGACTATTCCTTCGTCGTCTACTTAGCGGGTCCCTTTTATGCTGAGATAAAAGGTGAGAATTTCCAGCTCGGTGCCCATGTCTACATTCCTTATTACCACTTTGTTGGGAAGGCGAATCCTTGTGGGAGCGAAGTTTAGGATGCCTTTAACCCCTGCCTTGGCCAGTTTTTCGGCTACCTCCTGGGCTTGAGAGTGGTGGACGGTGATGATCGCTATTTTTATGCCTTTTTCTCTTATAACGTGTTCCATTTCTGAGGCATGATAGAGCTTGCATCCTTCTGGTACGTTTTTGCCTTTTAGATCCACATCAAAGGCTACGGATAGTCTAAAACCATGTTGTTGAAAGCCTTTGTATCTAAGTAGAGCCGTACCAAGGTTTCCCAACCCTACCAATGCCACTTCCCAAGTTTTATGGAGGCCCATGACCCTTTTAATATCTCCCTTTAGTTCTTTTACATAGTAGCCTACACCTCGAGTCCCAAACTCTCCAAAGTATGCAAGATCCTTTCTGATCTGGGCCGGATTTACTCCACACCTTCTACCCAGTTCTGATGAAGACACAACCTCTATTCCCTCTTCCTCCAGCTCATTGAGGCATCTCAGGTAGAGGGAAAGCCTTCCTACAGTTACCTCAGGGACTTTAAATCGCATAACCCCTCCAGCATGTGGCAACAATCACAAAACATAGGAAAAGGAAAGGGGGCATGTCAATCCCCCTTTCCTTGTAAGGAGTAAGAATTAGCCCATCAGTATGTGAACTGCTTTGAAAGGATCAGCGAAGAGAATGATGAGGGCTACGACCAGAGAGTAAATAGTGAGGGCCTCGATCATGGCAAGACCGATAATCATAGTTACCATAATTTTTCCAGAGGCCTCGGGATTTCTGGCAACGCCATCCATGGCACCTTTGACACTCATGCCCTGTCCAATGCCACAAAAGCCAGCGGCAAAGCCAAGCCCCAGGCCGGCAGCTAAAGCAGCGTATTTGAGCATGTCCAGAGCGGCCAGCTTTAGCTCCTGACCAGCTTCGGCTGCCATAGCAGGAGAAACGGCCATTAACACCAAGACAGAAGCCATCAACCCGTAAAACATCTTCTTAGCCATCCAATTCCCCCCTTTCTGAGTGGTTTTGTGTTAGCACGTTTCTACTCCTCTTCTTCCACCGCCAGGGCTATATACACGATGGAGAGCAAAGTAAACACCAAGGCCTGAATGAAACCGAAGAATATAGACAGGAACATGACAGGTACCGGAATCAACAAGGGTACTAAGGTGAACAATACTATGAATAGGCTTTCCTCTCCGAAGATATTTCCAAAAAGACGAATAGAGAGGGAAAGTACCCTGGCTAAGTGGCCTATGCTTTCCAGCAAAAAGATTAGAGGTGAAAGCCACCACACGGGACCTCCAAAGCGCTTGAAATACTTAAGGACTCCGTGTTTTCGTATACCTACATAGTGGTAATAGAAAAAAACCACTATGGCAGGAGCAATGGTGGTGTTCCAATTAGATGTAGGAGCTATGAATCCTGGTACCAGGCCTATCCAATTACAAAAGAGTATGAAAAGGAAAAGAGTGCCTATCAGTGGTAAATAAGGTCTGGAATCGGCTCCTCCCAGGATACCGTTCATAAAATTTACCATGCCCTCAACATACGACTCCAGGACATTCTGCCATCCCTTTGGTACCAAGGACAGGTTTCTCCTAGCCAAGAAGGCAAGCACCAGTAAAAGAGCCATTACCACCCAAGTGATAAAAACATGTTTCAGATGTTCTGGCAGAAGATTAAAGGCAAAAGGTTCATACATTGCTAAGCCACCTCCTTCATCTCTCGCCATAAATCCCAGATTCCTGAGAGGGGCATGACTACCAGTAGAGACAGACCTATCAAGGCAGCTAAGGGGTTTACTAAGCCAATGAAGAAGCCTGTCCCTAAAATCAGGCCCATAATCAGGTACTTGAAGATTTGTACCAGTAATAACCCCTTTCCTTTACCCTCTTTCACCAGCCGAGGGAAGAGGTTGCGCATGAGCCAGAAGTCCCCTAAGGCCAGTGCTCCACCAATCAACACACCAAAGGTCACAGGGAAGCTTTTCCAGAAAAGGCTGCTCAAAGTCAGAAAGGTTAAGAGTACCACGCCTCTTTTTTCCATTTTTTCAGTGATTCCCACCCTTGGACTCCTTCTCATCTCTTCTAATTTCTTTAAACACTTCTTTAAAGACAGCATAAAATCCTGCTGCTACACCTACAAAAAAAAAGCCAGAGTTAACCAAGGTTTGGTGCCAAGCTTGGAATCGAGATAGTAACCCAGTGAGAAACCTATCATGGTAGCGATAACCAAGGTTAAACCTAAAGCGCTGAGAGATACAACACGCTTTATCCATCCTGGTTCCTCTCTAAAGTTATTAGGTCCCATTGTTCTCAAAATCTCAAAGTCGGCACCCTATTTAACAGGAGGAAGGTAGCCCGTCAATGCTCTGTTACAAAAAATATGACAAACCCCGTTTCCTGAGCCCCTACCATCCCTCAAAAGGATAGTGCCTTTTCCACTGCTTCCAAGGTCAAATCGATGTCCTTCAAGGTATGGGCCGTTGAGACAAAAGTCGCTTCAAATTGAGAGGGGGCCAGATTTACCCCTCCTTCTATCATGTTCCAGAAATATTTGGAGTAAGTCTGAGTGTTGCTGGTGAGGGCCTGGGCGTAGCTTATCACCCTTTCCTCTCTGGTGAAGAAGAGGCACATCATGGAACCTACCCTGTTCACCACCCCGGGGATCCCCTTTTTCTGTAAAGCGTTCCTTATTCCAATTTCCAGGATCTGGGCATTTTCGTTTAGCCCTTCATAGGTGCCAGGCCGAGATAAGATTTCCAAGGTTTTCAATCCTGCGGCCATGGCTAAGGGATTGCCTGATAGGGTCCCCGCCTGATACACGGGTCCCAATGGGGCAATGTATTCCATGAACTCCCTTTTGCCTCCATAGGCCCCCACTGGTAATCCTCCCCCTATTACCTTACCCAGGCAGGTGAGATCAGGGGTGATCCCGTAAAGGCTTTGGGCTCCCCTATAGGCCACCCTGAAACCCGTGATCACCTCATCGAAGATGAGGAGGGAGCCGTGTTCTTGGGTGATACTTCTCAATCCTTTCAAAAATCCTGGAGCGGGAGGAATGACACCTGCATTGCCCATGACAGGCTCTACGATTATGGCGGCTATTTCCTCGCCTACCTGTTCGAAAAGCCTTTTTACCGATTTTAAGTCATTAAATGTAGCCAGAAGGGTGTGCTTGGTAAAGTTTTGAGGTACGCCTGGTGTTCCAGGAAGGGAGAAGGTGAGAATCCCTGATCCGGCCTTGGCCAGAAGGTAATCCACGTGGCCATGATAGCAGCCTTCAAACTTTACAATCTTGTCTCTGCCTGTGTACCCTCTAGCTAACCTGAGGGCGCTCATGGTAGCCTCGGTGCCGGAATTGACAAACCGCACCATCTCTATGGAGGGTACAGCTTCGATTACTTTCTTGGCCAATTCCACCTCTAACTCCGTGGGTGCCCCAAAACTGGTGCCCTGTTGGGCTACTTGGGTTACAAAGTTTACCACCTCGGGATGGGCGTGCCCCAAGATGAGAGGCCCCCAGGAAGCTACATAATCGATGTATTCCTTGCCATCTACATCCCATATCTTGGAGCCCCTTCCTTTTGCCACGAAGAAGGGGGTTCCTCCCACTGCTTTGAAGGCTCGAACGGGGCTATCTACCCCTCCGGGTAGAAATTTACACGCCTCTCGGTACAGCTCGTCCGATCTTAAGTCCATACCTCCCCTCCCTTCAGAACGTTTACCTCTTTCAGGATACACGGCCCTTTTCCCAAGGGCAATGTGAACTCTAAGACGCTGCTTTAAAAGCTATCCTTATTATGTATATGGGGTAAATGATTTTATGTGGCGGTGTAAGGGCAGGCATTTCTGAGTCCTTGTATTTTAGTACACGCTAATTCAAAGCACGTTGTAGGGATCCATGTCTACTTGGACCTTTACGCTGCCTATTCTTTGGGGAAGGGAAGAGAGCTTGACCAGAAGGGTTTTCCTTTTTCCCTTTAAGAGGATGTGCCACCGGGATCGGTTTTTTAGCCGGGATAATGGGGCAGGGGCCGGTCCCAGTATCAAGAGGCCGGAAGGGTTTTCCCTAAGGTTTTCTGCCAGGTTTTTGGCGGCTGTTTCTGCCTTTTCTTTTCTGGTGGCTGTGATGAGGATCCTGGCCAAGTGGGAGAAGGGGGGGTAGTTTAGGGACTTTCTGCGCTTCAGCTCTTCTGATGCGAAGGCAGAGTAGTCTTGGTGAGCAGCCCAGATCACAGCGGGATGCTTAGGCATGAAGGTCTGGATCACTGCTAATCCCTGCCCTCCTCTTCCTGCCCTCCCTACCACTTGTGTGAGGATTTGGAAGGTCCTCTCTGAGGCCCGGAAGTCGGGTAGATGAAGACCTGTATCTGCCAGTACAACCCCTACGAAGGAGATCCGAGGATAGTGGTGTCCCTTGGCTACCATCTGGGTGCCTAAAAGGACATCTATTTCTCCTTTTTCTAAGGCTTGTAAGATTTCCCAGTGGGTTCCTTTGGTCTTCAAGGCATCCCTGTCCATGCGTTGGATGCGTATGTTGGGGAACTGGGACCTCAGGTCTTCTTCTATGCGTTGAATCCCTAGACCCAAGGCTTTCATCTCTCCATGACAGTGTCTACAGAGGTTTGAAGGCGTTTGGGTGTGGCCGCAGTAGTGGCACTTAAGAGAGGTAGGATGACGGTGGAGGGTTAGGGTGATGTCGCAGTTGGGGCACTTGACCGTTTCTCCGCACCGTGGACATATAAGGAAAGAGGCATACCCCCTTCTGTTAAGGAGTACCAAGGCTTGGCCATCGTTTTTTAAGGTTTTTTTCAGACCTTCGGTGAAGGCTTTGGAGAATGGGCCCTTTTCGTGGGCCATGTTTATCACCTTTACCTGGGCCATGGGGGCTCCTATCCGTTCCTTTAGTTCTAAAAGGGTGTACCGCCCTTTTAGGGCGTTGTAATAACTCTCTAAGGAAGGGGTGGCCGATGCTAAAACCACTGGACATTTTTCTATCTGGGCCCGGACAAGGGCCAAGTCCCGGGCGTTATACCGGGGTGACGTATCTTGTTTGAAAGAGGTGTCGTGTTCTTCGTCAACTATTATCAGGCCCGGTTTTCTTAGGGGGGCAAAGAGGGCCGAACGGGTACCCATTACTACGGAAGCTATGCCTTCTTTAATTCGGAGCCACTCTTCCAGCCTTTCCTTAGAAGTTAGGCCGCTGTGAAGTATCCCTACTCTGTCTCCAAATCGGGCGGTGAATCTGCTGATGTATTGGGGTGTGAGGGATATCTCAGGGATGAGGAGGAGTAGACCCATACCCTTCTCTATGCACTCTTGGGCCCACTGGAGGTAGAGTTCAGTTTTACCGCTTCCTGTCACACCGTGAAGGAGAAAGGGACTATAGCTCCCCAGGTTTTTTGACACCTTTTTGTAGGCGTCTTTCTGTTGGGGGGTGAGGCTTAAAGGGGACTGACTGGGGGCTAAGGGAAATGGGAGGTTTTGATGGTCCCTTCTTTTTTTCAAAACAAGCCATCCTTTTTTGGCCAAACGACTTACCAGGTCGCGACTGAAACCCCACTCGGTGGTGATGAGCTGTAAAGGCACCTCTTTCAAGGGCTTTATTTTCTTTAATAGGAGTTGTTGTCTTGGGGTAGGTTGGTGGAAGGAAGAGCCAGTGAAAATCACCCAGGTTTTTTCGGGGAATGAGGTTTTTTTTCTCTTCCTAAGGTCGGGGGGCAAAGCGCATCGGAGATATAGGCTCCAGGGTTCAAGGTAGTAGCGAGACGCCCAGTTGCTGAGCTTTAAGAGGGCCGGAAGAATGAGAGGCTCGGGATCCAGCACTTCTTGGATTTCCTTGAGTCTTTCTACCTCTTCTCCCCCAACTTTCACCACTACCCCTAAAACTTCTCTGGAGCCCAAAGGCACTACAACCCTTGAACCCAGGAGGAGTTTGTGAGCTAAGGTAGATGGTATTTTGTAAGTGTATACCTGAGAGAGGGGGAGGAAAGGAACTATCTGACACAGCCTTTGATTCATGAAGGCTATGATAAGCTAAAGAAGCCTCAAGTACAACAAGACTTTTCCCGAAATGTGGTTTTTGCAGTGGTTCCGAGGGGCGGGGTGATTCTGAGCGCAGGGCATGTCTGAGCCGCCAAAAACACACAAAAGTCCTGCCTGGTTAAGGCAAGATCCTGACGGTGTACCCAGCAGCAGACGTTATAGGTCTGCTGCGAATCAGGCACAAGGGAAGAACACTCAGCCCCTCTCCGCTCTATGGGGTATTGTTAATTCGTTAGAAGTGCTTTTAAGGGGGGAGATAGCGGCACCATCTGGGTCTTTACCTCTTTTGGACTGACTATCACCCGGACATAGTGGAAAGGCTTCATAGGTTTTTTTCTATGGGCCCCTAATCCTCCGGTAATGATGATCTTTGTTCCCTTATATTCCGTTTGGATATAGCTATGGATGTGGGAGCAGAATAGAATATCCACCTTGTGCTTAACCAGAGACTCTAAGAGTCTTCTGACAAATTCTGCCCTGTGCATACAGTGATTCTTACCAGGTCGGGGATCAAAGGGGGGTTTGTGAACGAAGACAAACCTGTGGACATAGGAAGGATTGCTCAAGACTTTGTCCAGCCATTGGGTTTGACCTCCGTCCGCATGGTTGGTGTCGAGGATAGCGAATATACTCTTGCCGTATGTGAAATAGTAGTGATCAGGAGCCAGATA
>WFSI01000071.1 GCA_015486105.1 Aquificota bacterium
CCAGATGGCTATGCTTATAGATGATCTCCTCCAGTACTCCCGGGTGGGAAGGGGAGGCCTACGCTTTCAGTGGATAGGGATGGACAGTGTGGTTGGTGAGGCCCTGGACTATCTGTGGGAGGGAGTGACCGGCCGAGAGGCATCAGTAGAGGTTCAGACTCCTCTGCCGAAAGTCTGGGGGGACATGAGCACCCTTACCCTTCTTTTTATCAATCTTTTGAGCAATGCCCTAAAGTTCTCCAAGCCCCACAAGCCGCCCTGGGTAAAGGTTGCTTGGCTGGAGGAGGAGAAGTACTATCATTTCATGGTTTCAGACAGGGGGATAGGGATGGAGCCTCAGCATAGGGAGAGGATTTTTCAAGTCTTTCAGAGGCTTCACACGGAAGAGGATTTCCCCGGAACGGGCATGGGGCTTGCTATATGTAAGAAGGTTGTGGACCTTCATAGAGGGGTTATCTGGGTAGAGCCTTCCCCAGGGGAGGGAAGCACCTTTCATTTTACCCTTCCCAAGGTAGATGGCCAAGGGAAAGATGAGAACTAAGGGGGAGGGAGATGCCTATCTACGAGTTTGTGTGTGAGGACTGTGGCAGACGGCAGGCCTTTCTCCTCTTGAGCGGTTGGGAGTCGAATCTCCAGTGTAGGGTATGCGGGAGTAACCGCTTGAAGAGGTTGGTCTCCCGGATTCGGGTCTCCCTTTCTGAGGAGACCCGAATGGAGCGTATGGCGGATCCCCATCGATGGGGGGATGTGGATGAGGAGAATCCTCGTTGTATGGCCAAGTTTATGAAGAGGATGGGAGAGGAACTGGGGGAGGATCTGGGGGACGATTTCCACAAGATGGTGGAGGATTTGGAGGCGGGAAGCCCCCTTTCTGAGGATGACGGCGGAGGGGACGAGTGAAGGGTTTCAGATCCCCGTGTGGCCGAAACCCCTTTCTCCTCGGGATGATGGAGGAAGGTCTTGAGCTTCTTCCAACACCCCTTGGACTGCGGGAGTCAGAATGGCCTGGGCGATCCGCATGGCGGGCTCCACGGTGAAAGGGGTCTTTCCAAGGTTGACGAGGATGATATGGATCTCACCTCGATAGTCGGCATCTACGGTCCCTGGGCTATTGAGTAGAGTGACTCCGTATTTCAGGGCTAACCCGCTTCGGGGGCGGATCTGGAGTTCCCAGCCTGGGGGCACGGCCACGGTTATCCCTGTGGGGATGGCTTTCCATTCCCCTGGGTTCAGGGTTAAAGCTTCTTCTGGGCAGGCGAAGAGGTCCATGCCTGCTGCCTGGGGGGTCATGTACTGGGGCAGGCGAGCACCGGTTTTCACTTTTTTCACCAGGATCTTCATGAAGGGGCAGATACCACATGTTCCCCCTTTTAGGGAAGGGGAAAGGCCCTTTTGCCTTGGAAAAGAGGGCTTCTCATGGTTTTCATCCAGAGTTCCTCTGTAACCTTTTCTAAGATCTTTCTCTCCTTGGACTGGGGGCGGTGAAGGGCTGTTTTCAGGGGGAACCTCCGGGGCAGGAGTTGCTCAGGGGAGTGGCCTGTGGCTGTGAGAAACCCTAATCGGAAGAAGAGCTGGACTTCCCTAGGAGGAATATCCTTTTCCAGGTTCTGGAGGGCCCGAAGAGCAGTACGGAAGAGGCTGGATTCCCACCAGCCTCGGGGAAGGTAGGAGGAGAGGGAGTGGCAAACTTCCAAAGCGAGAAGGGGATGCTTCCTGGCCCGGGGGAAAAGGGCTACGGTGCTCCATGAATCCCCTCGGACTTTTTCTCCAGAGAGCCACTGGAACCGAAAAAAGGTGAGGGCCGGAGGTTCTAAGGCAGCTTTCTGGGGGGTGCTGGCAAAGGCGCCTCTCCTTACGGTGCACTCAAGTATGCCCCTCCGAACAAAGAAGACATCCAAGGCAAGGTCTGCCTCCCCTAAGGCTCTTCTCCTAAGGACCAGGCCATGGCCCCAGCCCAGAGGGGGTGGGGGCGTGATGTTTAGCCCATTCCCAGGCCCAGGTACCATCTGAAGATCTCCTGACCCCAGAAGAGAGCGATATAGGCTCCAAGGACCAAGAAGGGGCCAAAGGGAATAGGTGTGCCTCGGCTCTTCCCCGAAAATTTCAGCCACAGGCTTCCCACCATTGCACCCAAGAGGGAGCCCAGAAAGGTGGTGAATAGAACCCCCATGGGGCCTAAGAAGGCACCTACCATGGCCATGAGTTTCACATCTCCCCCTCCCAGGGCTTCCCTCTTGAGGATGCGGGAGGCTACTAAGCCTAAAATGAGAAAGCATCCTCCTCCCAGGACAATGCCTGCAAGGGAGGGAATGAGTCCTATGGTCCAGTGGGAGAGGATGAGCCCTACTACGACACCTGGGAGATCTATTTCATCGGGGATGATCTGGTGATCCAAGTCTATGAAGAATACGGCTAGGAGGGAAATAGTGAAAAGGCCAGACCATAAGAGTTTGATGGAGAGGCCGTAGCGGATGTAGCAACTGGAGGAGAGGAAGGCTGCTACCAGTTCCACAATGGGGTATCGGAGAGAGATGGGGGCCTTGCACTCTCTGCATCTGCCCCCAAGGATGATGTAGGAGATCAAGGGGATATTCTCCCACCAAGATAGTCTGTGGCTGCA
>WFSI01000072.1 GCA_015486105.1 Aquificota bacterium
GGTGCATTAGGGTTTCTCAGATGGCACAGGCAGGCATGGCCAGAGTGATCAAGCCCGTTCACACCGATTTTGATGGAGATCTGGTGATAACCTTATCCTTGGGAGAAAGGGTAGCAGATACCAATCTGATTGGTCTTATGGCGGCAGAGGCCTTGGAAAAGTCTATCCTTACTGGGGTGGAAGAGGCTACCTCTCTTCAGGGTGTACCCTGTGGCAAGGATTTGAGAGCCCATGAGGCATAGGGGGCTGGTTCTTGCATTGTGAAATGGATCGAAGCACCAGCAGAAAGCTCCTCTGTGGCCTTGTAGCAATTAGCGACATTGCCTTTGGGAAACGTGGTAGGATCAAATGGAGGAGGGGGAGAAGGCGCTCCTCCCCCTTAGATTTTTAGCTTTCCAGACCCTTTAGTCTCTCTTCTATCTCCTTTAGTCGGTTTTCCAGATCGGCTTTTTCGGCCTTTAGGGTTTTGGCTTCACTCTGGCTGGGGGCGTATCCAGGTGTCCAAGGTGTCCAGCCGCCCCAGCCCCATACTTGGGAAGCATGGAGGAGGCGGCCCTGGTCGTCTGTATAGAAGGCCCGTGGGCCGAAGCCGCAGCGGCAGGGACCTACATAGGTGTACCCCTGGGGGGTCCTGTATCCGTAGGGTGCCCACCAGCCTCTGCCCATTCCTCTACCGGAGCCTCTGCCCCATCCGCATCCGTAACCATACCAACCCCACATGATTTCACCTCCCCTTTTCCAGTTTGTTTATTTGGTCTACCACCTTCTCCAGGGTGGCTTTTTGGTTTTGGAGAAGGCTTTTCAGAGACCTGAGATAGAGCCACCCTTGGGGGGTAAGCCTGTACAGTCTTCTGGCTGGTCCCCCTGAGACGCTCCAGTGGGATTCTACCAACCCTTGGACATCCAATGTTCTTAAAGTACGATAGAGGGACCCGGCATTGATTACCATGCCCATTTCCTCCAGTCGGTTTAAAATCTCGTAGCCGTGGGTGGGTTTTTCCCCTGCCATAAGGAGGATCCAAAGGGCCAACCACTCCTTTCGGTTTCCCCAACCCCCACCGTGTCCCCATCTATGATGTCCCATGCATTCACCATATATATTCATTTTGCATATATCTTTATAAGGGGTTCCTGCAATTTTGCAAGGGGATAAAGCTGGTTTTTTTTCATGATCCTATGGGGTTATGGAAGGTCATGTTTCCCCTTTACAGCCACTTGACTACTTCCACGGGGCAGATCAGATAGTGCCTTATGCTTCGGCGGCTCAGAAGGGCTTCCATGCACTCCATAGGTACCTCCTCCTTGCTTAGGCTTTTCATGAGGTCTATCCTTAAAAAACCATGGAGAGAGTCCTTTTGGCAACACAGTGGGGCGCTTTTCTTTCCCTTTGGGGCCTAAGGGGCCTTCAGAGGCTTTCCCTCCCTCCAAACAGTGAAGGAAGAAGGGCCATGGGTAGGGAGGAGAAGAGGCTGGAGGAGCTTTTAGATGAATACATAAGAGGAAAGGAGGTGGATTTTTCCTTTATTCCCCTGGATCTTCTTGAAGCTACCACCTTTCAGCGTCTTGTGTGGGAAGAGACCATCCGTATACCCTATGGGACTACCGTTACCTATAAAGAGTTGGCAACCATACTGGGCCTTCCCAAGGGGGCTAGGGCCGTAGGCCAGGCCTTGAAAAGGAACCCTGTGCCCATCATCATTCCCTGCCACCGGGTGATTGGCGAGAAAGGACTCACAGGTTACAGTAGGGGACTAGAGTGGAAGAGAAGACTCATAAGTTTGGAATCAGGCGGATAAAGATGGTCCTGGCATACGACGGCACCAACTTTTCGGGGTGGCAGTATCAGCCTGGTGTGTCCACTGTGCAGGCTACCTTGGAGGAGGCCATGGAGGCTGTGGTTCAGCATTCCCTCCGGGTGGTGGCAGCAGGGAGAACGGATACAGGGGTCCATGCGTTGGGCCAGGTGGTTCATTTTAAGACCATTAGTTCCCATACCTTGGAGGTTTTTAAGAAGGCCTTCAACGCTCATTTACCTAAAAGCATCCGTATTCGCAAGGTTCAGGTAGTACCCCGTTCCTTTCATGCCCGCTACTCTGCTACCAGCCGTTTGTATCGCTATTTCATATCCCCTTACTCTCTCCCCTTTCTTCACCGCTATACCTGGGTGATGGAGAGGCCTTTAGAGAAAAGGCTTCTGGAAGAGGTCCTAACCCTTTTCGTAGGGGAGCACAATTTTGCTGCCTTCGGCTCCCCTCAAAAAAAAGGGGGTTCCACGGTACGAAGGGTGCTTAGGGCAGAGCTAAAGACCCACAGAGGGCTTATCGTGATTACCATAGAAGCCAATGCTTTTCTCAAAAGGATGGTGAGAAATATGGTGGCTATGGGGGTGAGAGTGGCTGCGGGCAGGGCCCATTTGGGGGAGGTGAAAGGAGCCCTGGAATACCCCCAGGGGTTTAGGTGTTCCGCTACTCCTGCTCCCCCCCAGGGCCTCTTCCTGTGGAGGGTAAAGTATGGAAAGGTATATGGAGACGATGCATGAAGATTGTAAAGTGACAGAACCTGGGACCTTGAGCCTATGCCGTTTTTTATTGACAATTTGGCGTCTTTTATTTAGTAACAAAGGCAAAATTTCGAAGGGGGGCGAGCTATGAATAAAAAACCGATCATAATTTGGACAAAAACAGACGAGGCGCCTTACCTTGCGTCGTTTTCTCTACTCCCTATTGTCAGAGAGTATGTCAAAAACGCTGATATTGATGTGGTGGTAAAGGATATATCTCTTGCGGGTAGGACATTAGCAGCATTTCCAGATTATTTAAAAGAGGACCAAAGGGTACCGGACTATCTTGCGGAGATAGGTGAGCTCGTTAATAAACCAGACTCAAACATAGTCAAGCTCCCCAATATCAGTGCCACAGTGCCTCAGCTCAAAGGTGCTATAGAGGAACTTAGGAAGAAGGGATACATGGTGCCAGATTATCCTGAAGAGCCCCAGAGTGACGAAGAGAAGAAGATCCAAGAGAGATACGCAGATATTCTGGGAAGCGCAGTGAACCCCGTAATAAGGCAGGGTAACAACGTCAGAAGCGTTCCTCCTCCAGTCAAAGAGTCTGCAAAGAAGCACCCCAATCTTATGGGGTTGCCTTTGAAGGAATGGAGCAGGGATTGTAAGTGTGAGGTCTCTTACATGAGCCACGGAGATTTTTACGAGCACGAGAAGTCTGTCACTATTGATAAGGAGACCGTGGTAAAGATCGAGTTTGTGGATGGGAACGGCAAGGCTACAGTGCTTAAGGAACTGCCCATGACAGAGGGGGAAGTGTTAGATGGCACCTTTATTAGTGTAAAGGCGCTTCAGAAGTTCCTTGAGGAACAGCTTGAGGATGCAAAAAAGAAGGATGTCCTCTTCTCTCTGCATCTGAAGGCTACTATGATGAAGGTCTCTGACCCTCCAATGTTCGGATACGCTGTTAGGGCCTTTTTGAAGGATGTGTTTGAGAAGTATGGTAATGTGTTTGATGATCTGGGAGTGAATCCCAATAACGGTCTTGGGGATCTATTCAACAAGCTTCAGGAGCTTCCTGAGAGCAAGAAGAACGAGATAGAAGCGGCTATTAAGGCGGCCTTTGACAGGAACCCTGATCTTTTCATGGTGGACTCAGACAGGGGTGTAACAAATCTTCACGCACCCAACTTGGTGATTATTGATGCCTCCATGCCTGTTATTGTGAGGGACGGTGGTAGGGCCTGGGGGCCAGATGGCAAGCTCCACGATGCTAAAGCGGTTATCCCCGACAGGTGCTATGCCACCATGTACGAACAGGTTGTAGAAGACTGCAAGAAAAATGGTGCTTTTGACAGAACGACTATGGGCACCGTGATTAACATAGGTCTAATGGCCATGAAGGCCGAGGAGTATGGCTCCCATGACAAGACCTTTCAGGCGCCTTCCAATGGGACTTTCCGTATTATGGATGATAGAGGCAGGATGCTCATGGAGCACAAAGTGGAGAAGGACGACATCTGGAGGGCTTGCCAGGCCAAGGATGTGGCTATCAAGGACTGGGTTAAGCTTGCTGTAGAGATGGGTAGATCGACAGGTTATCCCGTGGTCTTTTGGCTTGATGAGCAGAGGGCCCACCATGCCGAGCAAATAAAGAAGGTTAACAGATATCTTCAGGATCACGACACCAGTGGTCTTGATATACGTATCATGAGTCCTGCCGAGGCCATGAAGTTTACCTGCAAACAGGTGAGAAGTGGTGGGAATGCCATTGCGGTCACTGGGAATGTGCTCAGGGACTTCCTTACCGATCTTTTCCCCATTCTGGAGGTGGGAACGAGTGCCAAGATGCTTTCGGTTGTGCCTCTGTTGGCAGGAGGTTTTCTAGTTGAGGCTGGTGCTGGAGGTTCTGCTCCCAAGCATGTACAGCAGCTTCTTAAGGAAGGTCACACGAGGTGGGATTCTCTGGCAGAGTTCACTGCCATTGCGGCCTCTGTTGAGCATATCGCCAAGAAATATTCTCACAAAAGAGCCAAGGTGATGCTGGATGCAATGAACTACGGCATTTCTGAGGTGCTCAACAACGGTAAATGGCCATCCAGGAAGGTGAATGAACTGGACACCCGAGGCGAGCATTTCTACTTTGCCTTATATTGGGCTCAGGCCCTTGCCAACCAGGATGAGGATGCTGAGCTCAAAGGGAAGTTCAGCAAGGTTTACAAGGAACTCTCTGAGAACGAGGCAAAGATAAACGAAGAGCTCCTCGCTGCTCAGGGCCGCCCAGTGGATATAGATGGATACTACTTCCCTGATGAGGGGAAAGCAGCCAAAGAGATGAGGCCCAGTACCACATTTAATGCGATTATAGATTCAATTTAAGTGTAGTATTATGTGGTAGAGAGTGCGGGGTCGGTTCCCTTCCGGCCCCGTTTTTATAGTCTTAGGTCCGGTGGGTCATCTCATTTTTAGATATTCC
The DNA here is from genome assembly GCA_015486105.1 of Aquificota bacterium. Classification (GTDB taxonomy): domain Bacteria; phylum Thermosulfidibacterota; class Thermosulfidibacteria; order Thermosulfidibacterales; family B14-G1; genus WFSI01. Next base: position 4,980 of record WFSI01000072.1, read on the forward strand.
CTTTGCAATGGCTATAAGGATCCCATTAACGGCCCTTTATTGGCCATCTTTCCTGCCTATATGTAAATGTGTGGGTTTGGTGAGGTGTTGTTTTTTCTTCTCTGTTGAAGCTAACTGTTAGTGATTTGTTTTATCAATTTTTGGGCCTTGTAGCGGGCATCCTGGTCGGCTTCTTTGACAGTTTCCAGGGAATCTGCGGGTGTGGACTGCCAGTCTTTTAACACCCCTTCTACCACCTGGGGTAACTGGGGGAAGGTGATCTTCTCTGCCAAGAAGGCTTCTACAGCCATCTCGTTGGCAGCGTTTAGAGCAGTGGGGGTAGTACCTCCCATTTTCAGGGCCTCGTAGGCGAGGTGCAAGAGGGGAAATCTTTTGAAGTCGGGTTCTTGGAAGGTAAGGGGAGGACATCGGGTGAGATCTAGGGGTTTCACCCCACTCTTTAGCCTTTCGGGGAAACCCAGGGCGTAGGAGATAGGCACTCGCATATCTGGTGGTCCCATCTGGGCTAAAAGGGCCCCATCTTTAAACTCTACTAAGGAATGGATGACTCCCTGGGGATGGATGACCACTCTTATGTGGGAAGGGTCTATGGAGAAGAGCCAGTGGGCTTCTATTACTTCTAAACCTTTATTCATGAGGGTGGCGGAGTCTATGGTGATCTTAGGCCCCATGTTCCATACGGGATGGGCCAGGGCCATGCTGGGACTGACATTGGTCATATCCTCCGAAGAGAGATCCAAAAAGGGACCTCCCGAAGCCGTGAGCCAGAGGTGTTTTACATCTTTTTTACTATGGCCCATGAGGCACTGAAAGAGGGCGCTGTGCTCGCTGTCAACGGGTATAAGCTCTCCTGTCCCCTTTTTTACCAGGTTCATGATCACCTGGCCTCCAGCTACAAGGGTTTCTTTGTTGGCTAATGCCACCCTTTTACCCATCTTTAGGGCTTCATATACGGCTGTGAGTCCGGATATTCCCACCATGGCGGCCACAACCACCTTTGTTTTAGTATGGGTGGCGGCTTTTACCATTCCCTCTATGCCTGTGAGCAACTGGGTTTCCGAAGGAAGGGAGATTCCTTGGGCCTTGGAGGGATCCCCTACCACTACTAAGGGAGGCCGGAACCTGTTCACCTGCTCCTGGAGCAGATCCATATGCCCTCCCCACGCGGCCAAGGCCACTACCTGGAATCGGTTTCTGTGGAGGTCTATCACCTCTAAGGTCTGGCGGCCCACTGACCCTGTGGAGCCCAACAGGGTTACGCCTGGTAAGGTTTCCTTTTCCATCTCATTCATCGCTTTTCTTGATTTGTTGAAGGAGAGAAGTTTAAGGGTCACTTATCCCCTTGTTTATCCTGACAAATTCCCCCATTGTCCTTTCGGCTTCCTCCCTTCCCATGTATTGAACCAATGTGAATCCTGCCTGGGGAAGGGCTTTGTGAAAGGTCTCTAAAAACCTTTCCTCTCCCAAGTTTTCCCTTAGAAGAGCTATCCAATCTTCCACTGTGGCAGCCTCGGGGATTCCCAAGGAGACCAGGAGTATTTGAGAGGCCAGCAGGTTTGCTAAGGCCCTATCTTCCAGACCCAGCTCCATGTTTACCTGGCCCAGTTGGCCCAAGATCCTACCCAGGGCCTCACTATCGCTGCCAGATTTTTCTAAAGCTTCTTCTAGGCGTTCTTTCGTGTGCTCGAGGTTTTCTCTTTTCATGACCCCTGCCCTCTTCTAAATGAGGGAGATAAGCCCTGTGATCAGAGCGTAGAAGGGGAGGGCTAAAAGGAAGCTGTCTACTCGGTCTAAGACCCCTCCGTGGCCAGGAAAGAGAGTGCCCGAGTCTTTTACCCCAGCTACCCGTTTCAGGAGAGATTCTAAAAGGTCTCCCAGTTGGCCTGATATGTTTACCAAGGCCCCTAAAATTAGCCCCTCCCACCAGGGAAAGAGCCTTCCCAGAAGTCCAGCCGCCATAGCTATCGTGGCACCGGTAATAAGCCCACCCAGGGTGCCCTCCCAGGTCTTTTCAGGACTCAACGGGTGGAGAAGGTGTTTTCCTATGGTCTTGCCCACATAATATGCCCCTGTGTCTCCTGCCCAAACCGCTGATGCTACAAAGATTAAAGGCCATATTTCCCCTCGGGATTTGTATAGGACAGCCAGACCCAATGCCAAGCCAAGGTAAAGGGGGGCCATGACAAAGAGGCCCAGAGAGTTTCTTATTTCGGGCCATTCTTCAGGCCCCTTGTCAAATATGAAGAGACTCCTGGTGAAGCAGAGGAAGGGGAGGGATAGGGCACCTAAGATCACAGGAAAGTCTTTGAGATAACATCCAAAGATGATCAGGGAGAATGATAGCAGCGCCGTTCCCATCCGTATCCACGAGGCTAATCCTATTAGGTTTAAGTATTCCCATATGCCTACCATTCCTAAGGCCCAAACCACCAGTGTTAGTGGTAAAGGATGGGGCACAGAGAGGACCACCAAGACCATGGCCAGGAGGATCAGGCCTGTTAAGACGCGGGTAGAGTCGAAGGATGGGGTTTTCAAAGATGTGGGACGAGGAGTGAAGGATGAGAGTCTTTTTGTTCCTTCCTCTGATACAGGCCTGTTTTTTGTCTTCATCTTCATATTTTCCCCGCCACTAAGTTTCCCATGTCTTGGGTTTTTACCAGCTTCCCTTTCCCTCGATAGAGGTCGCTTGTGCGGTACCCCTCTTCCAATACGGAGACAACGGCTGACTCTACAGCTGTAGCTGCCTCGTCCTGATCAAAGGAGTGGCGAAGCATCATGGCTGTTGAGAGGATCGTGGCCAGGGGATTGGCGATACCTTGGCCAGCTATATCAGGGGCACTGCCGTGGACAGGTTCGTATAGACCTTTTCCCTGGCCCAGACTGGCGGAGGGAAGCATACCTATAGAACCTGTGAGCATGGATGCCTCGTCAGAGAGAATGTCACCGAACATGTTACCTGCCAGGATTACGTCAAACTGGAGGGGGTTCCTAATGAGCTGCATGGCGGCATTGTCTACTAGGAGGTGGTTCAACTCTACTTGGGGATAATCCTGAGCCACTTTCTTTACCACATCTCGCCAAAGGACCATGGAGGTGAGCACATTAGCCTTGTCCACTGATGTTAGCCTTTTCTTCCTCTTCATGGCGGCTTGGAAGGCTACTCTGGCTATACGCTCGATTTCCCAATCAAAGTAGATGAGGGTGTCTATCCCCTTTTTCTTTCCATTATCTTGGAATATCCCTTTGGGCTGGCCGAAGTAGATGCCTCCTGTGAGTTCTCGTATTACTAAGATGTTGAATCCCTTACCTCCAAGTATCTCCTCTCTTAAGGGAGAGGAGGTTATGAGGGGGGGAAAGACCAAGGCAGGCCTCAGATTGGCATAGAGCTCGTATCGCTTTCTCAAAGGCAGAAGGGCTGCCCTTTCGGGTTGCTCTTCTGGGGGTAAATCCTCCCATTTGGGTCCTCCCACGGCGCCGAAGAGGATAGCCTGGGACCAGTCGCATATCTCTTTGGTTTCATTGGGGAAGGCCATTCCTTTTTCATCAATAGCTACTCCTCCTACTGGGGCCTCTCTGTATTCAAACACCAGCCCGAATCTACGGGATACAGCGTCTAAGACCCTTAAGGCTTCTTCCATAACCTCAGGTCCTATGCCATCTCCCGGGAGCACTGCCACTTTATAGGCCATTTTCACCTCCTTATAATCTGGGGAAAAGGGGTTACTCTATTCTTTCCTTGACGTACTCCAACAGCCCTCCTTTCAAGAGGAGGTCTTGCATGAAGGGGGGGATAGGGGTGAAGGGATACTTCTCGTGGCGGTTGAGGTTTATCACCGCTCCTTGCTTCAAATCTACCTCTATCTCATCTCCCTCTTGGATCATGTTTACCCCTTGGGGGCATTCTACAATGGGTAGCCCCATATTGAAGGCGTTTCTGTAAAAGATCCGTGCAAAGGATTTGGCTACCACGCACGCTACTCCTGCTGCTTTTATGGCTATGGGGGCGTGTTCCCTGCTGGAGCCGCAGCCAAAGTTTTCTCCTGCCACAATGATGTCACCAGGTTGAACCCTGCTGGCAAACTCGGGATCGGCGTCTTCCATGCAGTGCCTGGCTAACTCTGCTGGGTCTGAGGTGTTCAAATACCTGGCGGGAATGATCACATCGGTGTCCACGTGGTTCCCAAACTTCCAGGCTTTCCCTTTAATCATCACAGCACCTCCCGGGGATGAATAATGCGGCCTGCCACGGCCGATGCTGCGGCCACATAGGGGTTGGAGAGGTATACCTCGCTTTTTGGATGGCCCATGCGTCCTACAAAGTTCCTATTGGTAGTGGCTACGGCCCGTTCTCCCTCAGCCAGAACCCCCATGTGTCCCCCTAAGCAAGGCCCGCAAGTGGGGGTGGAGATGACCCCTCCAGCATCCAGGAATATGTCGAAGAGTCCCTCCTTCATGGCCTGGCGGTAAATCTCCTGGGTAGCCGGGATGACGATGAGACGCACGTAGGGATGGATCTTTTTACCCTTCAAGATAGATGCTGCCTGGCGAAGATCGGTGATGCGTCCGTTAGTGCAGGAGCCGATGACCACTTGGTCTATGGTGATCTTTTCCACTTCTGCTACAGGTTTCACATTTTCAGGGAGGTGGGGGAGGGCCACTACAGGTTCCAATTTGGAAACGTCTATCTCTAAGGTCTCTATGTATTGGGCCCCTGGATCGCTTTTATAGGCCTTCCAGGGCCGTTTGGCCCGATCGCTCACATAGGTTAGGGTCACCCTGTCGGGGGAGATGAGTCCCACCTTTCCCCCGGCTTCAATGGCCATATTGCTCATGGTGAGGCGTTCTTCCATGGGGAGACTTTCTATGGCCTCTCCCGTGAACTCCATGGCCCTGTACCTGGCCCCGTCTACCCCAATGGTGCCGATGGTATGAAGGATGTAGTCTTTCCCTGTAACAAACTCCCTCCTGGGTCCGTGGTATATGAATAGCATAGACTCGGGTACCCGAAACCACAGCTCTCCCAAGGTCATAGCTGCCGCCAGATCCGTAGAGCCTATACCCGTGGCAAAGGCCCCCAAGGCCCCGTAAGTACAGGTATGGGAATCAGCCCCCACCAGCAGGTCTCCGGGTACTACCAGGCCTTGCTCGGGAAGGAGGGCGTGTTCTATGCCCATTTGGCCAATTTCAAAGTAGTAGGGGAGTCCTTGCTCCCGGGCAAACTCTTTTAAGATCTTGCACTGCTGAGCCGATTTAATGTCCTTGTTGGGGGTGAAGTGGTCAGGCACCAGTACCACACGTGTTGGGTCGAAGACCTTTTCTACTCCCAGATCTTTTAAGGCTTTTATAGCAATAGGGGCGGTCACGTCGTTACCCAGTACAACGTCCACTTTGGCGTTTACAATCTCTTTTGGGATCACCTCTTTTAGCCCTGCATGATCAGCCAGGATCTTCTCTGCCATGGTCATGGCCATCACTCTTCTCCCTTTAGCACTTTATTCACACCATCCAGATACGCTTTTATACTGGCTTCTACAATGTCTGTAGCTACACCTCTTCCCACTACTTCTTCCCCTTTTATCCTTGCCCATAAGACCACTTCGCCCAGTGCGTCCTTCCCTTCAGTCAAGGCCCTAATGGAGTAGTTCAACAGTCTTCCTTTGAAACCTGTTATCTCGTCTATTGCTTTGAAGGCGGCATCTATAGGGCCAGAGCCTTGGGAGGAGGACTCTTTTAATGTGCCTTCCTGGATAAGGGTCACGTGGGCTATGGGTTCCTGTTCCAGTCCTGAGGATATAGAGAAGTCCTGGAGTATCAGGGCGCCTGGTCTTTTTGATAGAACCTCTTCTACCATGGCCACCACATCCTCATCGTAGATTTCCCTCTTTTTCTCCACCAGGTCCCGGAAGCGCTGGTAGGCCATTTCCAGGTGATCGGGATCCAGGGAGTATCCTAGTTCCCTGAGTTTGTCTTCAAAGCTGAGGCGGCCAGAGTATTTGGAAAGGACCATAGGGCTTCTGGGATAGCCCACATCTTCAGGTTTCACTATTTCGAAAGTCCTTTTCTCCTTTACCACCGCCATGAGGTGGGATTCTGCCTTATGGACGAAGGCTGCTTTGCCAATTATGGCCTTGTGGGGTTGGATCATGACCCCTGTCATAGCTGTCAGGATGCGTACTGTTCTGTAGAGCTCTTGGGTGTTTATCCCTATTGAAAGCCCTAACTCGTCTTCCCATAGCTTTAGGATCATTACCACCTCTTCTAAAGCAGCGTTTCCCGCTCGGGTACCTACGCCGCTGATGGTGGCGTGGAACTGCCTGGCACCAGCTTCTATGGCGGCAACGGAATTAGCTGTGGCCATACCCAGGTCGTCGTGGCAATGGATGCTCAGAATGGGGGCCTTATCTCCCAGTTCCCCTTTGAGCCATGAAAATACCTGGCCTATCCGGGAAGGGATGGCCACTCCCACGGTATCTGATAGGTTTATATAATGGGTTCCTCCTTGGGTTACGGCTTGGGCCATCTCTGACAGAAATCCTCTATCGGCTCGGAAGGCGTCTTCCAAAGTGAACTCTACCTCTATATCCTTTTCTCTGACGTATTCTATAGCGTCGGTGGCCTTTTTAAGGGCCTCTTCCTGAGCGATGTTCAGCATGTACTTGAGTTGGATATCCGATACGGGAATATAGATATGGACTCTGCTTTTTTCAGCCTTTTTTAAGGCCTCTAAGGCGGTTTCTATCTCTTCATCCTCGGGGCGGGCCAGGGCCATGATAACAGGTCCATGGGTTTCCTGGGCCACTAAGGACACTGCGTGGGCATCGTCTTTCCCAAGGGCAGGGTAACCGGCGTCAATCACATCTACCCCTAAGCGAACCAGTTGTTGGGCGAATCTCAGTTTTTCCTCTGGAGTAAAAGAGATCTCCGGGGACTGTTCTCCATCCCTTAAAGTGGTATCCACCACATGAACCTGTTCCATAGTCTCCCTCTCTTTGGTTTTGAAATGGTTTAGCACAAGGCAGGTTCAAAGACAAAGGTGGATGAGTTGGGGGAGAGTCCTTGGACTCTCCCCCAACAGGTTTCGAAGGGGCTATCTTAGCTGGGAAATAGCCTCTTCTATCCTATCTAGTCCCTTTTTGATGTTTTCCATGGAGGTGGCATAAGAGAGGCGAGCACCCTTGTCCTCGCCAAAGGCCACGCCAGGAACGATGGCTACGTTGTATTCGTTGAGGAGATAATCGGCAAGGTCCAAGGAGTTGTTAATCAACCTGTCTCCGTGGCGCTTGCCATAGAGACCAGCAAAACTGGGGAATACGTAGAAGGCCCCCATGGGATTGAAGCATTTTACCCCTTCCATGTTACTGAGACGCTTGACTATGTAGTCCCTCCGCTCCTTGAAGGCAGCCACCATCTCTTGGGTACATTTTTGGGGTCCTTGTAGGGCCGCTAAAGCTGCAGACTGGGCTATGGAGGTGGGATTGGATGTGGATTGGCTCTGGAGCTTGTTCATGGCAGCTACTACATCCTTGTTTCCTGCAACCCAGCCAATGCGCCATCCTGTCATGGAGTAGGTTTTGGATACGCCATTCACCAAGAGGGTTTTTTCTTTCAATTGGGTAGAGAGGGTAGCTAAGGGAACGTGGGTGAAACCGTCGTAGATGATCTTGTCGTAAATCTCATCGGAGATGATCCACACATCGTGTTTCAAGGCTACCTGGGCCAGTTGTTCCAACTCTTCCTTGGTATAGGAGGTGCCCGTTGGATTGTTGGGGTAGTTGAGGAGGATGGCCTGTGTTTGAGGGGTGATGGCCTCTTTTAGCTGTTCAGGGGTGAGTTTGAACTGGTTTTCCTCTAAGGTTTCCACAATAACAGGAGTGGCCTCGGCAATGTAGATCTGGGCGGGGTATGTGACCCAGTAGGGGGCAGGAATGATCACCTCATCCCCTGGCTTAAAAAGGACCATGGCGATGTTGTAAAGGGAGTGCTTGGCCCCACAGGAGATGATAATCTCTTCCTTGGCGTATTCCAGCCCATAGTCTCTGGCCAGCTGGTCAGCCACAGCCTGGCGCAGCTCGTCGGTGCCGGGCACGGGGGTGTACTTGGTGAAGCCCTCTTTTAGGGCTTTGACGGCGGCTTCTTTTATGTGCTCCGGGGTGTCAAAGTCGGGTTCGCCAGCTCCAAAACCTACCACATCCACTCCTTGGGCCTTTAGGGCCTTGGCTTTGGCAGTGATGGCCAGGGTAGGGGAAGGTTTGATTTGGGACATGCGGGGTGCGATTTTTACTTCCATAACTATCTCCCTCCATAAGTTAAAAGATTCACAACTCGGGGCTAATCGCAGCATATTATCCACCAATTTTGGTGTCAACTGTTTCTCAACTGGTAGTTCCCAGGACACTAAACCCTTTAATGAGCGGGTCTATCTGGGTCCTTCGATGCGGTAAAAATGGACTGCGTTACGGTAAAAGACCCTTTGGGCCAGCTCTTCGCCAAGGGCGTCTAACACCATGAGGACATCCTCTAAACGGAAGGGTCTGGGGGCCCTGGTGGAGGGTAGGTCGGTGCCGAACATCAAAGCTACGGGATCCACCTGGCATATGGCCTGTATGATCTCTTTTACGTTCATATTTACCCGACCAAAACCCGTGGCCTTTACCCTAATCCCTTTTTCCACCAGCCTAAGGAGGGTTGAGAAGCCCTCCTTAGATAAGCCTAAGTGATCTACACTGACGGCTGGCAAACTGGTTATTGTGGGGTAGAGATCCTTCAGTTGGCGAGAGTCCACATACAATTCTACATGCCACCCTGCCAGTTCATGGATCCGTTTCGCCAGGGTTTTCAGGTGTTCGATGGCTTCAGAGCCTCCGCGAAATAGGTTAAAGCGCACCCCCCGTATCCTCGACTTGTGGAGCATAAGGATTTCTTCATCGGAAGCCGTGACTCTGAGGTTCACCACCCCTACAAATTCTTGGCCCAACTCCTTTAAAGCGGCCAAGAGGTAGGAATAATCGAAGGCCTGGAATGAACCGGATACCACTGCTCCTCCCATGATATTAAGGTTTTTGGTGGTTCGGAGATAATCTTGGCAGGTGAAATATTCTGGCAGATAACCCTGGTTAGAGACCAGGGGGAAGCGCCTGTCTATGATATGGAAGTGGCAATCGAAGATCTTTAATCCCTTTAAGGATTCCATTTTTGTCTTTCAGGGTAAGAGGAAGAGGGCTATATCCATCACATTAGTTCCTGTGGGTCCCGTAATAAAAAGGTCTCCCAAGGTCTCAAAGAAGGGGTATGAGTCATTGTTGTTCAGGAGGGCCAAGGGATCCAACCCTTTTTCTCTGGCCCGAGGGAGGGTGCTTCCGTCTCCAAAGGCACCAGCTGCCCTGGTGTTGCCATCTATTCCATCAGTGCCTGCTACCAAGAAAGATCCAGGCCATTCTTCTAACTCCAGGGCTAAGGCCAGGGCCGTCTCCTGAGCCCTGCCCCCTTTGCCATTGCCTTTCACAGTGACTGTGGGTTCCCCTCCCCAAAGGAGGAGGCATGGTTTCTCCTTTTGGGCCTGCTCCCAGGCCACGGCGGCCATTACCTTGGCTACCTCTCTGGCTTCTCCGTGGAGGCGGGAAGTATAAATTATCGGTTCGATACTCTTTTGCCGAGCTATTTGAGCTATGGTTTCCAGGGCTTTACCATTGTTACCCAGGATATGGTGGGTTACCCTTGACCATGGAGGGGCATCCCCTTTAGGGGTATCGGGTACTTCTCCTTTCTGGCCTTTCTGAAGATGGGTTATCACCTTGGGAGGAATATGGTAGAGGATCTCTCTCCTCCTTAGGGTTTCTAAGGCCATGGCAAAGGTGGTGGGATCGGGATGGGCAGGTCCAGATCCTATAACGTCTAAGGGGTTACCCACAACATCCGAGAGCACCAAGGCTTCCACTCGAGCAGGCCATGCTGTCAGGGCCAAGCGTCCGCCTTTGATGGCTGAGAGATGCTTTCTCACAGCGTTTGTCTCCTGGATAGTGGCTCCAGCCAGGAGTAGCTTTCTGTTTACCTCTGTCAGGTCTTCTATGTTGAGGCCGGGCCAGGGTACTTCCATTAAGGATGAGGCGCCACCTGACAGAAGTAGGAGTAACAGGTCTTCCTTCTGTGCCTTATTAGCAAGCTCCAAGGCGGCCATTCCCCCTTTTAATGAGCCGCGTCCAGGAAAGGGATGCTCTCCCTCAATCACCCTCCAGGGCAGGCTTGCCCTCTTCCACCCCTTGGGTATCAACACCAGTCCTTCTTTCACCCTTTTTCCCAAGGCTTCCCAGGCCCCTAAGGCCATGAAAGCGCTTCCCTTCCCTACGGATAAGAGGTAGATTCCTTGGTCCTTTGGTGGGTGGGATTCCAGATAGCCTCTCACCAGGGAGCGAGGGTCCACGGCCCTTACACCTTCCCAGTAGAAGAGGGTGAGGAGGGACCTTCTATCCATCAAAACTTCTCCCAGGGATGGGGAATGAAGATGCGGTGATAGAGATGAAGGGCGTAGCGATCCGTCATGCCGGCGATGAAGTCACACACCCGGGAGTCTGTATCATCTCCTGGGATGGGGGGTAATTCCTGGGGATGCTCCAGATAGTAGAAGTACAGCTCTCTCACCACTTTGGAGGCCTTTTCAGATTCTGCATGGACTAAAGGGTTGGAATATACCCTGTTGTATAGGAACCCCCTCATCTCCATCATGGCTTCTAAGACCTGGGGGGAAAGGGCTATGTTTCTGAGGTCCTCTTTTACAGAGGCCTTGATCACCTCTGTAACCATGGTGTTGATGCGGCGGGCATGGGTATCTCCCAAAAAACTCAAGAGCCTTTCAGGTACCTCTTGAAGGGTGATGATTCCAGCTCGGAGGGCATCATCCAAGTCGTGATTTATGTAGGCTATGCCGTCGGATATCCTTACTATCTGGCCCTCGAGGGTGGCTGCCCTTTCTCCTTTTTCCGGTAGGATGGCCCCCATTCCTTTGGAGTGCTTAAGTATTCCATCCCGGACCTCGAAGGTGAGGTTCAGTCCCTTTCCCCCTTTTTCCAGGAGGTCCACCACCCGTAGGCTCTGGTTGGGATGGCTAAAACCTCCACGGTGAATCTTCTGAAGCACTGCCTCTCCTGCATGACCAAAAGGGGTGTGACCCAAATCGTGACCCAAAGCGATGGCCTCGGTGAGGTCCTCATTAAGCTTTAGTGCCCGAGCTATAGTCCGGGCAATCTGGGCTACTTCTAAGGTATGGGTGAGGCGGGTTCTGTAATGGTCCCCTTCGGGGGAGAGGAAGACCTGGGTTTTGTGTTTTAGCCTTCTGAAGGATTTCGAGTGGATGATCCTGTCTCTGTCCCTCTGAAACTCTGTTCTCATGGGGCATGGCTCTTCAGGCTTAACCCTTCCCTTGCTTAGCTTACTCTTTGCTGCTCGCGGATGAAGCCTTTGCTCCTCTTCATCTTCCAAGGACTCTCTTATGTGTAAGGGGAATTCCATGAACCCATGTTTACAGCCCTTTCTTCTTCTTATCAATGGAAGGATATGGATTAACGGATGGAGACGGGTTATAAGGTCATTATGATGAGGAAGCAGCCATACGGTCAGGATGGACCTCCCTTGTGGACCCTTTCGGACTTTCTCCTTTGCGATGTTCCTGCGGGGCTCATTGCCATAGGGATCACCAAACCCTTCAGGCCCCAGGGGGCTTTGGGCTATTTAAACCACACCCTTGCCTTGATTCTGGACAGATTGGGGGAAAAGATTACTGGGGAGCAGGGAGAGAGGATCCTTATATCTACTATGGGAAGGTGGAAGACCCCTTGGATCCTCCTTTACGGGTTAGGAGAACTTGAGGGGTTGAGTGAAGATGTTATGTACCTTGAACTCCAGTCTTTAGCCAGGGATCTGGCAAAACTGAAGCTCACACCCCCGGCCTTCCTTCTGCCAGGGTACGATCCGTACAGATGGGGTACCCCCCAAGAGGCAGCTCGTATTCTTACAGAGTCTGTTTCTCCCCCAGGGATCCTTTTGAATCCTCAGCGGGATATACTTCATCGCATTCATTACCACTGTAAGGGTCCTTTTAACTATCTCCTGAGGACGGAATCTGCTGGCAGGTAACCCCTTCCATTCCCTGGAATAGTTCTACGATGTGGGGATGGCAGGTGAAGAAGAGGACTTGAAGCCTGTTAGAGAGGGATAGAATTGCCTCGGCTGCCTTGGATGCTCTCGTGGGATCGAAATTCACCAAGATGTCATCGAGTACCACTGGGAAGGTAATCCCCCTCTGGGCCACCTCTATCATGATGGCCATACTGAGGGAGAGATAGAGCTGCTCCCCTGTGCCTCGGCTGAGGTAGCGTGATGAAAGGCGCCTACCGTCATATCTCTCTACCCACAGCTCTTCTTCTCCTATGGGTAGATAAACCATGTTATATTTATCCCCCGTCATAGTGGAGAAGAAGCGGGAGGCTTCCTGCAAGACACGGGGCTGGTTCTCCCGTTCGTACACCTCTCTGGTTCTTCTGAAGAGCATGATAGCTATGGAATCAACTGTCCACTTGTTAATGGCTTCTCGGAGCTTTTCTATTAACTCTTCCTTCCGCTGGACCAGCTCCTGCTCCCTTTCTTCCCCTTCCAACTCTTCTCTTCTCCTGCACAGCCTTGCGTGGTCGTGGATTAGACCATCCCTCCCTTCCCTCAGTTCCCTTTCCCTTTCCGTCAACTCTTCCAACCTTCTGTTAGCCTCCCCGGGGCCGAGGCTCGCCAGCCTGGGTACCCAGTCTTCCCAATTTCCTCCCAATAAACCCGCGAGTTGTAGACGTGATTCCTTAGCCTCCTCCTCTAAGGACTTTCTTTTCTCCCATCCCTGGGCAAGTTCTCTGAAGGTTTCGACAGAAGTCACCTTTGCGTCCTGCAGCAGCTTTTCCATTTCCCCCTTCTTTTGGGCCAGTTTTCCCTCCAGGAGTCTCTTCCTCTCTCTCAAGGGACTTGCCTTGGCTTCTTGGGCTTTCCTCTCTTCATATGTGTCCTTGGCTTCCTCAAGGATCCTTCCCAGGGCTACCATTCCTTCTTCCCAAGATCCTACCTCCAAATCCAAGTCGCTTAGGACTTGAGAGAGCCTATCATTGAACCCCTTGAGGCTTTCGGAGATCTCTTCGCGTTCTTTGAGGAGGCTTTCCCTCTCTCCATGAGCTCTATGAAGCTCCTCCACCCTGTGCAGTAGGTCTTGGATTACCTGATGAGGGTAGATGGGTGAGAGCCCTATCCCTATCACCCACCTCTCCCAATCTTCAGCAAGGGCCCTTTCCCTTAGCTCCAGATCTTTCATGTCACCGTTCAGCCTCCTCATCTCCCGGGCCAGAAGCCCTACCGTTCTCTCCAGATCGCTGCATTTCCTCTTCCAATCGTTCAAACGCCTATAGGCCTCTTCCATCTCCTTCAGCTCTTTCTCTGCGGTCTCGAGGAGGGGAAAGGTAAGGCTATCCAGATCCAGGATCTTGGCCAGTCGCCTGGCCTCCCTTTTCCATTTCCACCCACGGTAACAGGCCCATAACACACCTCCGGTACCCAGTAGGGCCATGGTTCCCCCTGCTAGTCTGAGGAAGGCTCTTCCACTTTGCGTTCCTCCAATGCCCACCACCAGTAGAAAGAGAAAAACACCCATTTCCCACAAGGAGGGTGCGGTCATTATGTGATCCCGGGCCTGGCTTATAAATCCCAATCTGCCTATCACCTCATCTTTAGGAAGGGGTGGTTTCTGGGGGGCCACCCCCTTTAAGGTTTCAAGATCTCTCTCTCCCCTCTTTTCCTCTTCGTTCCTGAGGTCCCTTTCCTTTTCTAAGGCAACACGCTCCTCCCTCAAGCGCTCGAACTCCCTAACTAAGCCCTTCAGTTTCTCCCACATCACCCCTGTGGGTCGGGGGGGCAGTTTCTCCACTTCTAAGTATGCCAACCCCTCTTCTATCGACCTATCTAGTGAAGAGAGACGATCCTCCACCTTAAGGAGTCTGCCCCTCATTTCTTTTATCAGGGGCCATTCCTCTCGAAGAGCCTGTATCCTCTCCTCCAAGGCCAGAACACTATTTCCCTGGAAGGGTAAGGCCAGAGTTTCTTCTATGGGTTCCAATCGAAGCCTGGTCTCCTCTAAATCCAGGGTCAGTTGATCTATCTCACCTCCTATGTCTTCCAACCTCTTCAGCCCTTGAGGGGGAAAGGACGAAGGTAACTCCTCGTCCTTCAAGAGCCTCTGTACCTCCTCCAAGCGAGAAAAGATAGGATGCGCTCTAGCTAAGGCATCCCATTCCTCCCTTTCCCTCCTCACGGTAACCCATTCCTCATCCATCTTCTTTTTCTTTGCCTCAAGTTGCCTTATCTCCTCCAGAAGCTCCCCGTACCTAAGGGGCAGGGCCCTCAACTCTGAGAGCTCCACCTCCGCTTCTCTTATCTCCTTTAATAGCTTGTTGATTAACGGTTTCTGGCCTCTAAGCTTGAAGAATTCCTCCCTCCTCTTCTCTAACTCCTCCAGTGCCAGGGTGTAAGCTTTTCCCAATGGACCCAGGGTGGTGGAATATAGGTGCTGGGCCATCTCTTTCCCACTGAGGAGGGTCAGGTCACTCACCTGCGCCAGCCCCAACGAGAAGATCCGTGAGTAGAGGAGGACACCTTGGCCTCCCCATGACCTTTTGTTACCCTCTACCTTGGGGACGCCAGGAAACCTGGCTATTAAGGCAAATTCCTCGTCGTCCTTCTCTATCACAGCTCTTCCGCCATAGGGTTGTTTGCCATCCAATGGTAGGTAGAGCTGATAAGCCCTATCCCTCTTCGAGAGGCCAAATAGCATGGCCCTGATGAACTCCATGAGGCACGTCTTGCCTGCTTCATTGGGCCCCAGGACAATATTCAGGCCGGGGACAAAAGAGAGGGACAGGGGACCAAGCCCCCCAAAACCTTCCACATGGACTTCCCTTAGCTTCACTTATCCCTCAGCATAAAGATTAGGGCTTCCCTTAGGGCCTCATCGGCGAGTCGCATCCTATTCTCCCTCCTTAGGTTTCCTATCCACCTCTTCACATCCCCTCTACCCCAGAGGCTCTTTAACTCCTCGTCCAGGGAAGGATCATCGGCCACTACCATTGCCTCTTTGATCAATTGGGCTAAAAAATCATCATGGAGGGAAAGTTCTTTCAAGTTTAGGGGAGGCAACAGCTTCTTTTCAAGAGTGGTCCATACGAAACCCTCTCGCTCCTCGCCCTCATTCAGCAGCTCCTCAATTTGGCTCCACTCCTCCCTTTCTAATACGTAGAGGGGGGAAGGACCCTCCAAGACAACCCTAAGCATGACACCCTCAAGACCCCTTACTTCCTCCTTCAGGGACTCTAAGCGCTCTATTAGGGTTCCTTCTCCCTTTACCCCCTCGAGGGAAAGGACCCTCTTAGTCCAAACCACAGGGGCCAAAGGGCAAAACTCCACTTGAGCCATGCCATCATCCCAAATCACACGGTAGCATCCCTTAGGGCCATCTTCTTTAAAATGGCGGCCCTGGAGGTTCCCAGGGTAGACCACCCAGGGGTCTTCTATCATTACCTGTCTCCTGTGGATGTGTCCCATGGCCCAGTAGTGGAAGTCTCGTGATACTAAATCGCCCAGGGCACAGGGGGCGTAGGGGTCGTGACCCTCCAACCCTTGGAGATATGCGTGGATCAGGGTCAAACGCAGATCCCCCTTTCCGGGAGGTATCTTGTGTACTAAATTATCTTTGACCTCGCTGGCACCGTGGCTGATGCCACTCACGCTAACCTTGTACCCACCAAGAGAGATCTCCACCTCCTCTCCGTTTGGGGTGAAGAGATGGACCCCCTGGGGCAGATGGACCCCCTCCCAACAGGGATAGGGATCATGGTTTCCCGCTACCATAAAGACCTTCACCCCTTCAAACGTCAGTATATCCAGAGCCTTTGTCAGTTCAAGTCTGGCCCTGAGATGGGGCAGCCCTGTCTCCAA